>NZ_JBWKQJ010000010.1:0-334743 GCF_059418705.1 Duganella sp. GW821-FHT07F09
ATCAGCGTCACTCCGCCTGGCCGCATCTACATCTTCATTATCCAATGGAGATGCGGTACGCTCAATATACGAGGTCCGACATTCGGACATTGGGGAACTTTTGCCTTCAAAATGGGTTCCAATTTTTCGCCAAATGTCCGAATGTCGGACCTGACCCCCGGGGGGGCGTAATTCAGAATTTTGCCGACGTCCCAGGCCCCACTATCAAAATTCCCTGCAGCGACGAGATGTTTTCCGCATCGGACCAGCTGCCGAGCAGGCGGCCGGCGCCGTCAAACTCAAGCAACTGCCGTCCTTTGCCGCCGTTGTCGGGCCCGTGGCCCTGCCAGTTGGCGACGATCAAACGTCCGTCATTCAACTGCTGGAACGTGGCGTAGAAAAACGGCGCCACTTCCGGTGGCACGTCGCCTTCGCCACCGAAGGTGCCAAGCAATTCGCCCTGCGCGTCGAAGCGCGCCATGAAGCCGCCATAGCCGGCCGAGACCAACGTCGTGCCGTCCGCGCATTGCTCCGCCTTCCACGCATGAAAGAAACCCGGCGCCCGCAACTCGCGCACGGCATTGAGTCCGCTATCGGTCTCCAGGATGTGATCGTTCATGCACAGCAGGTAGCCGCCCCCGGTCGTACGCCGCATCAACCGGACGTAGTCGCCGTCGCGGCGGGCCGTGTGCGTCAGATTCAAATCGCGGTCCAGCGTCAGGACGTTGATGCCGCCGGTGCCATCCAGGTTATAGCCAGTCACCAGGGTCGAGCCATCGTCCAGCCGGCACGCGGAAGTAACATCGCTCCACCGGTCGCAGGACGACAATACCTCGCCGGTGCCGATCCGCAGCTCGAAGAAACCACGTTCGAAGCCGATCAACACGCGGTCGTCGTCAAGGCGCTGCATGTCGCGCGCCAGCGGGAAGTCGGTCAGCTCGCGCGACCATAGCGCCCCCGGACGCGTGGTGTCGATCAGCGAGATGCGCTGGCGGCCTTCGTCGATGGCGAGCAGTTTGTGTGTCAGTGTCATGCGGTCGTTTCCTCGTTACCAGTAGGGTTCCCACGTGCGGCTCAGCCGCACCAGGGATTCGAAATAGAAGTAATCGCCCCAGATGCAGCTCTCGTCGATGCCGATGCGGTGCGGCTTGTGATAGACGGCATGCCGCAGCAGCCCGCCGCCGGCCACGCCGTCCGTGTCGGCGTAGTGCTCGGACAGCTGCCGCACGGCGCGCAACGCGGCGGCCTCGTAGTCGGCGCGCAATGGGTCGAGCAGCGGCAGGTTCTTGGCCAGCTCCAGCAGGCCGCAGGCGGCGATGGCGGCGGCCGAGCTGTCGCGCTCTTCCTCGCCCGAGGTGAAGATCAAGTCCCAGTAGCAGATGCCGTCTTCCGGTAAACGGTTCAGATAGTAGTTGGCCAGCACCTTGGACAGGTCCAGCAAGCGCGTGTCGCCGTTGTGGCGGAACACCAGCGGGAAGCCGGAGATGCCCCATGCCTGGCCACGCGCCCAGCAAGAGTCGTCGGCGTAGCCCTGGTGCGTCTTGCCATGGCGCGGCAGGCCGGTCGCCGTGTCGAAGAAGAAGGTGTGGAAGGTCGAGCCGTCCGGCCGCACGATGTGGCGCGCCGCCGCTTCGATATGCCGGTCGGCGGCCTGTCGGAAGCGCAGGTCGCCGCTGTGCTCGCTGGCCCAGTACAGCAGCGGCAGGTTGAGGTTGCAGTCGATGATCATGCGGCCGCTTTGCTGGGGATCGTTCAGGTCGCCCCAGGCCTGGATGATGCCGGCACTTGGCTGGTAGCGTTCCAGCAGCAGGTGCGCCGCGCCCATGGCCGCTTCCGCCGCGATGGCGCTGCCGGTGAGCTTGTACGCCGCCACGCACGACAGGCTGTACAGGAATCCCAGGTCGTGGTGGTTGACGTTGATCTTTTCCGCTTGCCGCCGGTGGAAGCTGAGCACGTGGCGCTCGGCGGCGTCGCGGTAGCGCCGGGCGCCGGTCGCTTCGTAGGCCAGCCACAGCATGCCGGTCCAGAAGCCGTTGGTCCATTCGATATTGCCGATGGCCGGGTAGACGCCCGCCGTGCTCGACGGCGCCGGGAAGTCGTCGCCGAAATGGGCCAGGTTGCGGTCGATCGACGCCAGCGCCTGGTCGAGCGCGCGCGTCAGCATCTGCCGGCTTTGCTGGTCGGGCGGGGTGGCGCCTTTCAACGGTTCGATGACGGCGGCGTTCAGGGATGCGGACATAGGGTTTCCTTGATGATCACAGAGTTTTTTGCAGCGCTTCGGAGGCCGCGTCGCCGTCGGCGTGGGGCTTGCTGGCGCCGCGGCGCGGTGTTTCAGCCGGCGTCGGTTCCAGCGCGAAGGCGGACAGCACCAGGAAGACCAGTCCCAGCCCCGCCAGCACCAGATAGGTCGAAGGGAAGCCGATCAGGTCGTAGCTCTTGCCGACCATGGGCGACAGGATCGCCAGCCCCAGCGAATGGCCGAAGCTGACGCCGACCATGTACAGGGTGGAGGCCAGCCGCGTGTCGAAGTGGTGGGCGATGTAGCGGAACACGGACACCACCAGTATCGGCAACTCGACCGAGTGCAGCATCTTGAGCACCGAGATCGACACCGGCCCGACGGCGAAGCTGGAGCCGCCGATGCGCAGCATCATGATGGCGCCGGCCAGCATCAGTCCGTTCTTGGCGCCGATGCGCTTGACCAGTATCGGCGACAGGAACAGGCCGCCCGCCTCGATAAAGATTTGCGCGGAGTTCAGGTAGCCGAACATGGCCGCGCCCATTTGCGGCGTCGGGAACAGCGAGGCGAAGTAGCTGGGGAATTGCTGGTCGAACACCAGGTACAGATTCGTCACGCCAAGGATGAAGACCATGAAGCGCCAGAACTTGGGATCGCGCAGCAGGCCGAGCGCGTCGGCCAGCTTGACTTTGTTCGCTTCGGTGACCGTACCGGTGTCGGTCTCCGTGCGCCACACCAGCAGCATGACGATCATCAGCAGGCCGGCGCCGGAGGCGATGAAAAAGTTGATGCCGGGATTGATGTTGAACAGGTGGCCGGTCATCATCGCCGCGCTGGCGAAGCCCAGCGAGCCGCACAGGCGCACGCGGCTGTACTCGAAGCCGTAGCGGCGGCCGATGCGGTCGACATACGATTCGATCGCGTAGCTGCCGGCGATGAAGGTCACGCCCAGGTACAGGCCGCCGATGGCGGCGCCCAGCAGCAGGTTGGCCTTGAGCAGCGGCGCGTAGACGAACATGAAAAACAGCCCGCACATGGTGCACAGCGCGCTGACGGTCCACAGGATGTGCTTGCGCATGCCGACCTTGTCGGAGATGAAGCCGTAGATCGGCTGCGAGCACATCGCGGCGATGAAGTTGGCGGCGAACACCACGCCGGCCTCGGTGCCGGACAACTTCAGCGTGTTGCGCAGCCACAGGGTCAGCAGCGAGATGCTCATTGCCTGCGCGAAGAAGTACACGAAGACGAAGACGCTCAGGAACCGGAAATGCGATTGGGTTTGGGTCATGACGGGTTCCTGTTATGGCTGGACCGGTGTGATCCAGATGGCGACACCGCCGGAAGCGGACAGCTTGGCCTCGATGACGCTGGAGGCGTCCACCGCCCGCCGCTCGATGCCGACGCGGGTGGCGGTCGGCGCGGAGGCGTCGTCGGCATACACGGTGGCCTGGTATTTCTTGCCCTTTTCCAGGAAGTTCAGCGGAATGTTGACGTTGCGCGCGTCGTTGTTGGTGATGGCGCCGATGAACCAGTCGGCGCCGCTGCGGCGCGCGACCGTGACGGATTCCCCCGGCTTGCCCGAGATAACCTTGCTCTGGTCCCAGCTCACCGGAATCCTGTCCCAGAACTCCAGCTCGGGCTCGTTGTTTTCCTTTTCCGGCCGGTCGTACCAGTACAAGGTCTGCAAGGGGCTGTAGTAAATCGCCGCCAGCGCCAGTTGATGCGCATGCGTGGTCTTGATGCGCGGATCGAAGTAGCAGATCGTGTAGTCGGCCGCGCCGGCCAGGTAGCGGGTGAACGGCAGCACCGTGTTATGCGTCGCGTCGGGCATTTCCTCGTTGCCGCGCACGCCTTCGGACGTCAGCAGGTTGGGCCAGGTGCGCTGCTCGCCGGTGGGGCGCCAGTCGTCGTGGATGTTGACCATGATCTGGGCGTCCGCCGCCTGCTGGATCGCCTTGTTGACCCAGGTGGACCAGCGGTGCGATCCGACCTGGACGAATCCGAACTTCACGCCTTTGACGCCCCAGTCCTTGTAGGTCTTGAACAGGGTGTCGGACTGCGTCAGCAGCGCTTGCTGGTTGACGTAGAGCCAGATGCCGACGCCCCGGTCCTTGCCGTATTTGATGATCGCCGGCAGGTCGAAGTCCGGTATCGCCACCTTGGTCGCGTCGGAATCGAAGGAGAAGGCGGGGCCGTACCATTTCCAGTCGAACAGCACGTATTGCAGCTTGTGCTTGACGGCGAAATCGATGTTGGCCTTGGCGGCGGCGGTGGTCTGCGTCATCACGCGCATGATTTTGCCGGGCTTGATCCAGTCCGGCTTGGCGATCTTCGACGGCGGGTTGAGGTTGAGGATGAAATGATTGTTGTCGACCAGCGCGCCGGCCGATTCGGCGACCATGATGCCGCGCCAAGGCGTGGCGAACGGCGAGATCAGGTCGGCCGGGTCGTGCATCGCGGTGACGATGGTGTTGAGCTTGGTCTTGCTCAGTTTGAACTTGGTGCGCGAGTAGTCGACCATTTGCGCTTCGAGCAGGGCGACGTGGATGCCGCCGAGCAGTTCCAGCGTCAGCGGGCGTTCGGCTTCGTCGGGCCAGTTGGCCAGTTCGAGTTTTTTGTACGGCGCTTGCGCCCAGCCGGCGAACCAGGCTTTGGTTTCCACCGGCAGGGTGAATTCGGTGTTCTCCTGCGTGACGCGGTAATAGCTGCCTTTGGGGTTTTCCGGGAACACGAAGCGGAAGGCGGCGCCCTCGTTGTAGGCGCGCACTTCCAGCTTCATCGTGTAGTCGGGATTGTCGTCCTTGACCATGTTCACGGTCAGCTGGTTGTAGTTGTCCGGAATCTCGGCTTGTTCGCCGTGCAGGGGTTTCCAGGTGGCGTTGTGGCTGGTGGTGCTGTTGCCGGTGATGGCCAGGTTGTCGAACCATTTTTTGTGGCGGTCGATTTTGAGCGCCATCGAGCTTTCGGACAGGTGGTTGTCCAGTTGCAGGTCCAGCAGCGAATCGAGGATGACGGGTTTGTGTTTGTAGTTGACGCGGTAGTACAGCTGCCGCTCGCCGGTGGCCGCCGTGGTTTGATAGAAGATGTATTGCAGGTTCTTATCGGGCGACTGGACGGTGGCCAGATGCTGCTGCTCCGCCGCGTGGCTCTGCGCGCCAACCGCAAGCAGCAGAACCATGATCAGCCGGGGAGACACGTAGGGCGGATTAGCGCAGCGTAATCCGCCAATGCATGCGCCGCCGACGGCTCGTAGATGGCGGATTACGGCGTTCCGCCTAATCCGCCCTACGTGTATCCGTGGTAACGCGTGGCTTATGTTGGCCAGTATATTCATTCTTGTCTCGTTTATAGTTGTCTTATGGATCGATTGTAGACTGTCAGGGCTCGCTTGCGATCAGATTGAGCACTTCGTAACACGCGCCCATCGTGTGGTAATCCACCTTGCCGGCCGGGCTCTTCTGATTACTGAGCTTGGCGTTCGACGGACCCAGCACCCGATACCACGCGCCATGCTCGTGATCGACGAAGTGCTCCCAGCTATACGCCCAGATCCTGTCGTACCAATCCCAGTACCTCGGATCGCCGGTCCGGTCGGCCAGCATGGCCGCCGCGGCGAAACTCTCGGCCTGCACCCAAAAGTACTTGTCGCCATCGCAAATCTCGTCCGCCGGGCCGAAGCCGTAGAAAATCCCGCCATGCTCGCCATCCCAGGCCTTGCCCAGCGCGATGTCGAACAGCTGCGCGGCGCGCGGCGCCATCCACTCGGTCGCGCCATCGAGCGCCACCGGATGCCGCTCCAGCTGCAGCAGCAGCTTGGCCCATTCCGTCAGATGCCCCGGCTGGTAGCCCCACGGGCGGAAGATGTTGCTCTTGTCGTGGCGGTTGTAGTGCCAGTCCACCGACCAGTCGGCCTGATAGTGTTCCCAAATCATGCCGCCGGCCAGCCCGGCCTGGCGCATCGTGATGTTGCGCGCCAGGGTGACGGCGCGCTGCAGGTAGTGCGTCTCGCCCGACGCCTCGAAGGCGGCGATCAACGCCTCGCAGGCGTGCATGTTGGCGTTCTGCCCGCGATACGGGTCGAGCACGCGCCAGTCGGCACTGGCCTGGTCGGCGTACAGCCCGTGTTCGGGTTGCCAGAAACGCTTTTCCATCAGGTCGAAGGTCTCCTTCATGTAGATGCGCGCCTCCGTGATGCCGGCCGCCAGCGCCTGCGAGTACGCCAGCAGCACGAAGGCCAGGCCGTAACAATGGTTGTCGCCGTCGGTGACCTGCTTCTTGCCGTCGCGCCACGACAGCTGCCACGCGTAGCCGCCGGTGCGCGCGTTGCGGTGCACGTTGCGCAGGAAGGCGACGCCGTGGTGCAGCGCTTCCAGATAGGCCGGGTCGCGGAATTGGCGGTAGGCCTTGGCGTAGTTGAAGACGAAACGCGTGCTGCTGACCAAGTGCCGCGTGTGGTGGTCGTAGACGGTGCCGTCGTCCAGGAAGAAGTGGAAGAATCCACCGCTCGGGTCGATGCAGCGCGGGTGGTAGAACCGCATGGTGTGCGCGATGTGCGACAGCAGCATGTCGCGCGAGCGAAAGTCGGGATGCATGGTCCGGTTCTCCTTAGCGGGTGGGGGGCGTGGCGTTCGGCCAGGCGGCGATGCGGTAGCGCGTGTGCCACGGTTCTTCTGGCCGCAGCGCGACACCGAGCCTGTCTTCCAGCGGATGGCCGGCCGGCGCGCGGGCGACGCGGCCCAGGTCGAACAGGCTGTTGACCGGCTCGGCGCCGATCGCCAGATGGCGGCTCATCCACGGGTAATTGATGCGGCCGCCATTGCTGATCCACAGCATCAGGTCCGGCAGTTGCGCGGTGTCCCACCACATGCCGACGCAGGCGTCGTAATCGAGGTAATGCAACGCGAACGGCGGCGCGTCGCCGGTGCCCGCCAGGGTGCTCACCTGCATCAGTTCCTCGGTCGGCATCGTCAGCGGCAATTGCGCCAGATCGAGCGCGCCGTCGACGCCGGCCATCGCCGACAGCGAACCGGAGCGCACGTCGGGCACCAGGCGCGACACGGCGCCGGGCGCGGCGGTAGGATAGCTGTGGATGCCGGCGTGCTCGCCGAGCACCACCTTCACCCGTCCAGGCGTGGGCGGAATGCGGAAGGTCGGATGCAGGCCGACCGGCATGCGCGTCGGGCGGCGCGACCAGATGCCCAGGCTGATGTCGAGCGCGGCGGCGTGCGGATCGACCGCGATCACCCGTTCGACGCGGGCGATGGCGCTGCCGGCCGGGTAGTCGATCGCCAGGTGCACGCGGTGCGGCGTGGCCTCGATGCAGTGCCAGTGGTGGTTGGCGGCGTAGCCGTGCATCCAGCCGTCGCCGCTGGCCTTGTCATTGTCGATGGTGCGCAGCCAGTCGGCCGGCAAGTCGCCGGGATC
The DNA here is from genome assembly GCF_059418705.1 of Duganella sp. GW821-FHT07F09. Classification (NCBI taxonomy): domain Bacteria; kingdom Pseudomonadati; phylum Pseudomonadota; class Betaproteobacteria; order Burkholderiales; family Oxalobacteraceae; genus Duganella; species Duganella sp. GW821-FHT07F09. The sequence goes on from NZ_JBWKQJ010000010.1 coordinate 7,643, forward strand.
GTCGGTGCGGCCGAAAGGCACGCACGGCCATTCGCCGCGCATGCGCCTCAGCAGGCCGGGCAGGGCGGCGGCGCCGATGGTGCTGGCCCATGGCGCCACGTGCATGATGTCGAGCTCGCGCTCGTCGTCGAGCCGCAGGCTTACCGGGCCGAGCATGCCGCCCAGCGCCTGCACCTCGGCGCTGCCGAAGTCCCACGCCAGTTGCCATGCGCGGCGCGTTTCTTTTCCAGCCCGGTCACTCATGCGGTTCGTCTCGTTCATCGCGCCAGCCATCCGCCGTCCACCGGCAGGGTGATGCCGTGCACGTAGTCGCTGGCGCGGCCGGCGAGGAACACCGCCGCGCCGGCCAGGTCGTCGGGCTTGCCCCAGCGTCCTGCGGGTATGCGCGCCAGTATCGCCTCGGAGCGCTGGGCGTCCTCGCGCAGCGCGGCGGTGTTGTTGGTTTCGAAGTAGCCTGGCGCCAGCGCGTTGACGTTGATGCCTTTGGTCGCCCATTCGTTGGCCAGCGCGCGCGTCAGCCCGGCCAGCGCGCTCTTGCTGGCGGCGTAGGCCGGCACGCGGATGCCGCCCTGGAACGACAGCAGCGAGGCGACATTGATGATCTTGCCGCCGTGGCGCGTCGCCATGTGCCCGGCCACCGCCTGCGACAGGAAGAAGACGGAGCGCAGATTGGTGTTCATGACCGCGTCCCAGTTCTCCTCGGTGACGTCGAGACTGTCGGCGCGGTGGATGGTGCCGGCGTTGTTGACCAGGATGTCCAGCTGGCCGTTGACGGCGATCGCCTCCTCCACCACGCGCCGCACCGGCTCGGTGGAGCCGAAATCGGCCCGCACGAACAGAAAGCGGCGGCCCAGCGCCCGGACTTGCGCGGCGGTGTCGTCGGCGGGGCTGCGGCCGGCGGCGACGATGTCGGCGCCGGCCCCGGCCAGCGCGATCGCGATCGCCTGGCCGAGTCCGGTGTTGGCGCCGGTGACGAGCGCCGTGCGGCCGGTCAAGTTAAACAGTTCGAACATCGATGCTCCTTATTTCAGCTGACAGATATCGAGCACGTTCATGTCGGTGTAGTCGAGGTTTTCGCCGCCCATGGCCCAGATGAAGGCGTAGTTGGCCGTGCCCGAACCCATGTGGATCGACCACGGCGGCGAGACCACCGCTTCTTCGTTGGCGACGATGATGTGGCGCGCCGAATCCGGCTCCCCCATGAAGTGGAAGATGCGCTGCTGCTCGTCGAGGTTGAAGTAGAAATAGACCTCGGAGCGGCGGTCGTGCAGGTGCGGCGGCATCGTGTTCCAGACGCTGCCGGTCTTCAGTATCGTCAGGCCGAGCAGCAGTTGCCCCGACTTGCACACGCCGGGAATCACGTACTGGTAAATGGTGCGGGCGTTCGATGTCTCGGCGCTGCCGCGCTCCAGCGGAACGGCCTGGGCGTGCGTGATCTTGGTCAGTTCGTGGCGGGCATGGGCCGGCGTCGAGGCCAGGTAGAAGCGCGCCGGATTGGCACCATCGACCGATTCGAAGCTGACGTCGTTGCTGCCCATCGGGATATACAGGCCGTCGAGCGGCGCCATGTCGAACACCTGACCGTCGACGGTGATGCGGCCGGCGCCGCCGGCGACGTTGATCACGCCCAGCTCGCGGCGCGACAGGAAGGGCTGGCCGAGCGCGGAGACCGGCTCCGTGTGCGTCGGCAGCTTGATCGCCTCGGCGACGGGCGCGGCGCCGCCGATCACGAAACGCTCGTGATGGCAGTAATTGAGCTTGATCCGGTCGCTGACGAACAGGTTGCTGATTAAATAGCGCTCGCGTAACTGTTCATTGCTAACTTGCGTCATCATGTCCGGATGAGTGGCATGAAATATTTTTTCGTACATCTTAGTCTCCTGAAAATGAATTCTACTGATATCTGTTATCGATAACAAGTATAATGGCATACTCGTTTGAAAAGCAACGCACAGGAAGCCGGGCATCGTGGTTTTTTGCGATCCGGTTAAATCAACTTGAAGAGTGATTCGTTAGGAGTGGTCCATTGAAAAGCGCTGTCGCCCTGTTTTTGAGCCTGTGCGCCGCCTCGGCCGCCGCGCAGCCGCCGTCCGGCCAGCCGTGGGTCGCCGACCTGGGCAACGGCCAATATCAAAACCCCATCCTGTACGCCGACTATTCCGATCCGGACGCCATCCGCGTCGGGCAGATGTTCTATATGACGTCGTCGAGCTTCAGCAACGCGCCCGGGCTGCCGCTGCTGCAATCGTCCGACATGGTCAACTGGGAGCTGGTGGGTCACGCGCTGCCGAAGCTGGTGCCGGAGGATGTGTTCGCCAAGCCGCAGCCGGGCAAGGGCGTCTGGGCGCCGGCGCTGCGCCACCACGCCGGCAAATTCTGGATTTTCTATCCAGACCCGGATTTCGGCGTCTATGTGATGACGGCGCAAAACTTCGCCGGTCCGTGGAGCGCGCCGCATCTGCTGCTGGCGGGAAAAGGCATCATCGATCCGGCGCCGCTGTGGGATGACGACGGCAAAGCCTGGCTGGTGCACGGCTGGGCCAAGAGCCGCTCCGGCATAAACAATATTTTGACCTTGCGCAGCATGGACGCGGACGCCCGAAAACTGCTCGACGAGCGCGGCAGGGACATCATCGATGGCGGAAAACTGCCGGGCTATCACACGGTCGAAGGTCCGAAGCTGCACAAGAAGGACGGCTACTACTACATCTTCGCGCCGGCCGGCGGCGTCGAGCACGGCTGGCAATCCGTGTTCAGGTCCCGCAATATCGAGGGGCCGTACGAGGGCAAGATCGTCATGGCGCAGGGCACCTCCACGATCAACGGACCGCACCAGGGGGCGTGGGTGGATGGGGTGGACGGGCGCGACTGGTTTTATCATTTCCAGGACAAGGGGGCGTATGGGCGCGTGGTTCATTTGCAGCCGATGCAATGGCGCGATGGCTGGCCGGTGATCGGCGTGGACAAGGACAACACCGGCGTCGGCGAGCCGGTGCCGACCCACGCCAAGCCGGCCGGCAAGGATCGCGGCATCCTGGTGCCGCCGACGGGCGACGAGTTCGGCGTTGGGTCGCTAGGTCTTCAGTGGCAATGGAATGCCAATCCGGCGCCGAACGCTCTCGGCGGTTGGTATTCGCTGAAGACGCGGCCGGGCTTCCTGCGGCTGCCGGCCTTGGCGGCACCGGAGGAGGGCAGCGCGCGCGAGGTGCCGTCGGTGCTGACGCAGAAGTTTCCCGCGCCTGTCTTCACGGTCGATACGAAGATCGAGGCGCGCGGGGCCGATCTTCAGCGGGCCGGATTGCTGGTGCTGGGGATTCGGTATGCGTGGCTGGGCTTGCGCCAGAGCGATGGGGTGACGCGGCTGGTGTTGTCCACCTGCGAGGAGCCGGCGCTGACGTGCAAGGAGCGCGTCGAACCGTTGCGCACCGTGGGCCGCGAGCCCGTGTATCTGCGCGCGGAGGTTGGCGACGGCGCGATGGTGACGTTTTTGTACAGCTTGGACGGCAAGGAGTTTACGCCGGCGGGCAAGCCGTTCCAGGCGACTGTGGGACGCTGGGTGGGCGCACAAGTTGGTTTGATCAGCACGCGCTGGCCGGCGGCGGGCAAGAAGCCATCGTACATGGACGTCGATTATTTCCGCGTCACGGGAATCACACGTGTTCCACGTAGGGCGGATTAGGCGGAACGCCGTAATCCGCCAATGCATGAGCCGTCGAAACGCATACATTGGCGGATTACGCTGCGCTAATCCGCCCTACGTGTTTCCGTGGTTTTTTCGTAGTTGAAGGGCGTGGTTGATTCGGTAGTGTGATAGCATCAGCGGTTATAGAGTTATCGATAACATGAAAATAAAATCAGGAGACTAGCGTGTTTAAAAAGATACTAACGGCGGCCGCCTTGTTGTGGTGTGCGTCGTCCTCGGCGCAGGTGCAGGTATTCCCCTTCCCCGAGCAGATCAGGTACTCGCACCACAGCGACGACTTCACGGTACGCGTGCGCACCCCTGGCGGCGTCTGGCAAGACTTGTACGAATACAAAGTCAAGGTCGACCTCGATACACAAAGCACCGCCTCGATGGTCTACTTCAACTTCGACGGCCCGGTGGAAGTCGCGGTACAAAAGAACAACGGCCGCTTCTCCAGCGTAGCGATCCGTCCCGACGCCAAAGGCATTAAACCGGTCATCAAAGGCCAGACCGCCTTCTTCACGCTGAACCGTCCCGCCAATCTCAGCATCGAATTCGACGACGACCGCCTGCACAACCTGCACCTGTTCACGCACGCTATCCGCAAGGACATGCCCAAGCCGCCAGCGCGCAAACCCAACGAGGCGATCGGCAAGGGCGAGACGCCGGACTTCACCCAGCCGGTGGTGTACTTCGGCCCCGGCGTGCACGATGGCGACTTCAACCTGCGTTCCAACACCACGGTGTACATCGACGGCTCGGCCATGCTGAAGCGCCCGCTGATCATCAACGGCGTGCAAAACGTGAAGGTCATCAGCGACGGCCTGTTCGACAGCGTCGATATGCTGACGATCAAGGATTCAAAGAACGTGGTGATCGACGGTCCGATCTTCTTCAACCAGATACATGGGACGATGCGTTGCATCACCTCGCAGGATATCGAGGAGCGCAACATCCGCACCATCGGCGGCGGCAAGTGGTCGGACGGGTTGGGGCACTTCGCCTGCGAGCGCGTGACGGTGGCCGACAGCTTCATCCGCACCTCCGACGACTGCATCACCTTGTATAACCACCGTTGGGATATATGGGGCAACACGCGCGACATTGTCGTCAAGGACTCGACCCTGTGGGCCGACATCGCCCACGCAGTCATGATCGGCATCCACGGCAACACGCCGTCGCCGGCGCATCCGGAGCCGGAGGTGCTGGAGCGCATCCGCTTCAGCAACATCGACATCCTCGATCACGACGAGGACGACCCCGAGTACGAGGGCGCGATCGGCATCATGGCGGCCGACGACAACCTGGTGCGGGATGTGCTGTTCGAAGATATCCGGGTGGAGCGCATCGAGGAGGGCAAGCTGTTCAACCTGCACATCGCCTTCACGCCCAAATACAATACCAGCCCGGGACGGGGCATCGAGAATATCACGTTGCGCAACATCCATTTTTCAGGCAACGGCTCGCCCAGCGCGTCGGCGATCTACGGCTACGACGAGACGCGCAAGGTCAAGAACATCATGATCGACAACGTGACGGTCGGCGGCCGCAAGATCAAGGGCGCCGAGGCGAACGTGCTCGACATCGGCAAGTTCGTCGAAGGCGTCACGTTCAGATAGGGCAATGCGGTCTGGCAGGCATTGCTGTGACCCGTGTCGGCGCATCCTCCGGCTAACGGTACTTCAAGGTCCACCGGATCGTCAGCGGCCTGGCGAAGGTGAAGTTGGTTGTCGCGCAGCTCACGTGCGAACGCATCGCCCCGGCCGGCGAGCGGAACGGTTCGGCGCCGTTGGTCGGCGCGACCGTGCAGGCGTCCAGCCCTTCGACCTCGAATGAGGTGGCGTCGCCTTGCGCAAAGCTGACCTTTTTGCCTAGCACCGTGGCGCCGTCGGAGAACGAGGCGAACTCCAGGCTGGCGCGCGTAACCTCGATCGGGGCCGTCGGCGTGTAAGTGTCGGTGCGCACGATGACGCCAGGCGCCATCGTGTACGTGGTTTCGAGCCGGATGCGGCCGTCGGGCGTCGGCGCTTTGCCGCCGAGCCTGGCCAGTTCGTCCTGCCGATAGCTGACGCTGGCCTGGTCGCCTTCGCTGGTGGCGCGGATATCCTTGATGTAGCTGGTGCCAATCAGCTCAGTGCCGTCGGCCAGCCTGAACTTGGGTAGCAGTTGCGGATGCTCGGCGCCACTGTCCGGCGTGCCGGCGACGATGCCGGTGGCGAACGGCAACGGGTAGTAGGGGCTGTTGTCGTACTGGCCGCCGCCGCCGTTGACCATCAGCAGACTGAAGATGTGGCGCCGGTCGCGGTAAATGGCGAGCGCGCGGTCGTACTGGCCCTGCGCGAAGCGCACCAGGCTGAAGCTGGGCCGGGTCCGGTCCAGCCATGCCTGCAAATCGGCGCTGGGTTCGGCGCCCTCCATCCCGGCCTTGTTCCAGAACGCGGTGGTGAAGATCAACTGGTGTGCCAGCGAAAAGTTCTCGCCGAGGATGCGGTGCTTGGCGCGGTAGGCGTCCGTGCGCCGGCCCTGGCCCCACATGTCGACCGAGCGCATCGCCGGGTTGTACCAGAAGTCCACGTACCTGGCGACGATGCGGTTCGAGTAGGCGTAGGCGTACTTTTTTTCCTCGGGCGTGAGCACGCCGAGGTAGGCCGACACCGACAGGATCTCCAGCGCCGCCGTCTCGCCATAGGGACCCAGGCTGCGGCCGAAGGTGAAGCCGTCGCCCGATGTGTTGGCGATGTTTAGGGCCACGTCGGCCGCCTTGCGCAGCAGCGCCTTGAGTTCCGGCGTCACCGTCAGGCCGGTCTCGATGAAGCGTTCGCAAATTTCGGCGATCAGCAGGATGCTGTAGCGGTCGAAACGGCCTTCGCCGGCGGTCTCGTCGGAAAAGCCGAACTTGCCCGAGTAGGTGTTGTAATGTTCGAGCATCTTGTCGAGGAGGATCTTGCCGGCGCTGTCATCCTCCCAGCCTAGCAGCATGCGCAGGCGGGCCACGCTAAAGGCCACGCCGTAGTAATTGGTGGGCAGGCGTATCAGCTGGAAGTCGGGCTGGGTCACGAAGTGGCGCCAGTCGAGCTTGGCGCGCAGCGCCGCCAGCGTGGCCGGAGAGACCGCCCGTTCCAGCAAGCCGGCCTGCTTGAGTTGGTACAGGGCGGTCAGGTAGTAGTGGATGCCCCAGGTCTGGTTGTCCATGCCGATCGTCATGTCGGCGATGGCGCGGAACTGGCGCAGGCGCTCGGGCAGGCGGGGGTCGTCCGTGCGCATGTTCAGCAACACATGGGCCAGGCCGACGGCGATTTTGCCCTGCAAGAATTTGTCGTTGCTTTTCAGCGCCGCGACGCCGTCGAGGGTGAAGTGGTCCTTCTCGGCCACCATTTTGTCGAACAGATACTCCAGTTGCGGGTACAACCGTCGCTGGATGATCTGGTTCATCGGGACGGCCGCCAGCGGCGGCTGGTAGCTCGACGATGGTGGCGGTGGCGGTGGCGGCTTGTCGGCGGCGTCGGCGTTCACCGAAAGCGCGCCGGCCAGCGCGGCGGCGAGCAGGCGGGCGTTGATCGATTTTGGCGTCGGCTCCGGTGTTGGTTTTATCGCGCTGCGCATACGTCTGCCTCCGGTCGTGTTCTCTGATGGTTGATATCGGTGTCTGGCGCCGTCAGTACAACGGACCTGCCGTCACAAACGGGCCACCCTGGAAGATGGTGGCCGGATCGTCGCCGGGGCGCTGGGCCGTATCCGGAAAAAGGTGCTTGAACCGGCGCGAACTGTCCTTCGGCCGGAAGCCGAGGTGGCTGGCCTTGCGGTTGTCCCACCAACTGGTATCGTTGCTGGATGTGCCGAAGACGATGGTGTGCCCGACGCGCGGGGTGAACAGCGCGCAGCGCAGTAGTTCCACCAGGTCATCGTAGCTGAGATAGGTGGTCATCATGCGGGCGTTCTTCGGTTGCGCGAACGACGAACCGATGCGCAGGCAAACGGTTTCGATCCCAAGGCGGTCGTAGTAGTAACGCGACAGCGATTCGCCGAAGCACTTGCTCAGGCCGTAGAAGCCGTCCGGGCGCGGTGGCATGTCGGCGTCGACGATTTCGGTGTTGCGGTAGAAGCCGGTGACGTGGTTTGAGCTGGCGTAGACCACCCGCTTGACGCCGGCCTTGTGCACCGCCTCGTACAGGTTGTACAGGCCGAGGATGTTCGCTTGCATGATGGGCTCGAACCGGTCCTCGACCGAAATGCCGCCGAAATGCAGCACCGCGTCGACCCCCTCGGCCAGTGCCAGGACCGCCGGCTTGTCGGCCAGATCGCAACGGACGATCTCCTCGCCCTCGGCCGCCTCGCCCAAGTCGGCGCGGTCGCTCAGGCGCACGATGCGTGCCCATGGCTTGATCCTGTCCCGTAAAACCTGGCCTAGCCCACCGGCGGCGCCGGTCAGCAACAGTCGATCAAAGGGTTTTTCGGTGGCGCTGTCGTTCATGATGTCGTCCAAGGAGTGGGGGCGGTTGGAGGAGGTGCTTGTAAAACGTTTAACCGGAGTATATATTAATCGTTTTGGACGTCAACAGCTTCTTGAAAAGGAAAATGGCCGGGCCGGGGCGGCGATAAACTGTGCGATCATCTGCGCTTTCCGGACAGCCGTTCCCGCCACACATAATGAAAATCAAGGTACCCACCATCCGCGATGTCGCCAACGCCGCCGGCGTGTCGACGACCACCGTCTCGAAGTACGTGAACCAGGCGCAGCGGTTTTCGCCGGCGGTCGAGGCCACCATCAAGGCGGTGATCGAGGAACTCGGCTACCGCTCCAATCCGCTGGCGCAATCGATGATCACCGGGCGCACCAACACCATCGGCCTGTCGGTGCTGGATGTGAGCAACCCTCATTTCACCAGCATCGTCAAGGGCGCTAACCGGGTGGCCGCCGAACATGGCTACACCATGCTGCTGGTCGACATCGACGAGAACCCCGGCCGCGAGCGCATGTTGCTGGAGTCGCTGAGCCGCCGGGTCGATGGCTTGCTGGTGTACTCGCGGCTGGCCGAGGAGGACATGGACTGGATGGCCCGGCTCGACAAGCCGCTGGTATTCTTCGGCCGCCTGTCCCGCATGACGCTGCCCACCGTCACCAGCGACGACCGGCGAGGCGGCTACATGATCGCGCAGCACCTGGTGACGATGGGGCACAAGCGCATCGCCTACCTGGGATTCCCGAAGTCGCACCGCGACCAGGACCGCATGGCCGGTGTGCGCGGCTGCCTGGAAAAACACGGCCTGCCATTGCAGGTGTTCAGCGGCGCCGCCCCCACCGCGCCCGAGGGCGAACGCCGGAGTTCGGCCATCATGTTGGGCGAGCAGCGGCCGGACGCTATCGTCTGCTACAACGATCTGATGGCGCTCGGTTTCATGAAGGCCACCCAAGCGCTCGGCTTCCAGGTGCCGGAGGATATTTCCGTCGCGGGCTTCGACAATATCCAGTTCGGCCGCTACGCGTCGCCAGCGCTGACCACGGTCGACCTGCGCAGCGAGGAGATGGGCGTGGTAGGTATGAACACCTTGCTTTCCACCATAGGCGACGACGCCAACATCGACCTGTCGCTTCTCGAGCCGCAGCTCGTTCTCCGGTCGTCCATCATGCGGCGGACCCCGCACGGCGGCTGAGCCCATTACGGTGGCGTTCTGCCGCAGGGGTAATCGATTTTTCTGCCGGCGCCCAACGGCCATGTTTTCCGTGTATTTGCGCCGCCCCCGGCACTAAAAAACCACAGCTTATCCCTAAAGGCAGGGACTTTTTCAATCACGAAGAAAAACGTTTTACTAAGCAGTTTTTGCGTGTATATTTGCTCTGAAATCGGCGCTTGACCGATTGTCGCGGCCACGCGCCGATACGGAGACTGAATGAAAATCAAACGATGGCTGCTCGGCCTCGGGCTGGGTATTTCAATGGCCGCGAGTCCGCTGCGCGCGGCCGAAACGATGGATGACCTCATCGCGCGCGACATCGCGGTGGCGGCGCGTCAGTACGGCGCCATGCTTGACAAGATCGCCGGCAAGCCCGGCTTCCCGCGCACGGTGGAGAACGGCGAAGTCAAAATGATCCCCACGCGCGACTGGACCAGCGGCTTTTTCCCCGGCGCTTTGTGGTATCTGGCCGAGGCGAGCGGCGACGCCAAATGGCGCGCGGCGGCGGCGCGCTACACGGCCGCCACCGCCTCCGCCAAATTCGACAAATCCCAGCATGACGTCGGCTTCATCCTGAACTGCGGGTATGGCAACGGTCTGCGGCTGGGCGAGGGCGGCGCTGGCGGGATTGGGTACCGGGACGCGCTGCTGGCCGGCGCCACGACGCTGGTGACGAGGTTCAACCCGACGGTCGGCAGCATCCAGTCCTGGAACCTGCGTCCCGATCAGGACTGGAAGTTTCCCGTCATCGTCGACAACATGATGAACCTGGAGCTGTTGATGTGGGCTGCGCGCGCCTCGGGCGACAACTACTACCGCGACGTCGCGGTCGCCCATGCGGATACCACGTTGCGCGAGCATTTCCGGCCCGACGGCTCGAGCTACCACCTGGTCGACTACGATCCGGCCAACGGCAAAGTCCGTGCGCGCGTCACGCAGCAGGGCAACGCCGACGGCTCGGCCTGGGCGCGCGGGCAGGCGTGGGGGCTGTACGGCTACACGATGATGTACCGCGAGACCCGCAAGCCCGAGTATCTGGCCCAGGCCAACAAAATCGCCTCGTTCATGATGAACCATCCGCGCCTGCCGACCGACAAGGTGCCGTACTGGGACTTCGACGATCCGGCGATTCCGCACGCGCCGCGCGACTCGTCGGCGGCCGCCATCATGGCGTCGGCCTTGCTGGAACTCTCCGGTTTCGTCCAGCCGCCGCTGGCGCAACGCTATCTCGCGCTGGCCGAACAGCAGCTACGCAGCCTGTCGTCGCCGGCCTACCTGGCGGCGCCGGGCGAGAACGGCGGTTTCCTGCTCAAGCATGCCACAGGCCACAAGCCCGCCGGCAAGGAAATCGACGTCCCGCTCAACTATGGCGACTACTACTTTCTTGAAGCGCTGCTGCGCTTCAAGGGGCTTGCCCGGCCGACGAAATCGCCTTAACGGGCCGCAGGTTTTGGTGTTTGATTATAAGAGGGGAGACAATCGTGGCATTGAATAACTATAGCGAAAATCAACACGGCCGCATCCGCATGAAACCACTGGCGGCGCTGGTCGGCGCGGCGGTGCTGGGCGTGGCGAACGGCGCCATCGCCCAGGAGGGGCCGAACGACGGCACCCGGCTCGAGACCGTGGTCGTCACCGCCAACAAGCGTGTGGAAAAACTGGAGTCGGTGCCGATGGCCATCTCGGTGCTGACCGAGGCGGAGATCGCCCGCACCAACATTCGCGAAATCGAGGACGTGGTGGCGCTGACGCCTTCGCTGACGATGGCCTCGGGCACGACGGCGGCCAACAACGCCATCTTTATGCGCGGCATCGGCACCGTCTCGGTGGGCATCGGCGTCGAATCGGACGTCTCGGTCATCATCGACGACATTCCGATCGCCACGCAATTCCAGGCCTTCCGCGACTTGGCGGACGTGGCCCGCATCGAAGTGTTGAAGGGACCGCAAAGCACGCTGTTCGGCAAATCCGCCGTCGCCGGCGCGATCAACATCGTCACCAAGCCCATCAGTGGACCGATGGTCTATCGTGGCAGCTCCCTGTACACCAACGACGGCGAATGGCGCCTGGGTCTGTCGGCCGGCGGCATGGTCTCGGATACCTTTGGCGTGCGCGTGGCCGCCAACCGCAGCCGCATGCCGGGCAATTTCACCAACCTGACGACCGGCGACGATGTCAACGGTTCGGGCGGCACGACCCTGATGGCCAAGTTCAGTTGGCGTCCGACCAGTTCGCTCGACGTCGACCTGATGCCGAGCTATAACAAGCAGCAGAACACGCGCGGCGTCACCGCCGTCAACGGCTTTTACCGGACAACGGGCACGGCCGGCAACCAGGTGCGCACGCCGGCCGACATATCGACCGCCTACTTGAACGGCAATCCGTTGCTGCCCGCCACGGCCACGATGGCCGGCATCGATCCGACCGACCGCAATAACCGCAACGTGCGGCGCGACTTCCCGACCGGCATCGCGTCCAAGACCAACGGTCTGGGCCTGAAGCTGGCCTACACGCTGCCCAACGACGCCCAATTGATGTCGATCTCCTCGTACAGCAAGTACAAGGCCAACGACTCGCGCGACCAGGACTTCGTCGACGTGCCGACCCTGGCCCGCCCAGGCGTCCCTGGCCTTACTATAGGCAACAACCAGTTCGGCACCTACGACATCCGTTCCAAAACGCAGGAACTGCGCCTGGTGTCGCCCGACAGTGGAACGGTGCGCTACGTGGCCGGCTTGTGGTGGGCGCGCAACGAGATCGACCGCCATTTCATCCGGGGCTTCTGCGTGGCGCCGAGCAACTGCGCGGCCAACTCACCGTCAAGCCCGACCAATTACTATACCGATATCTACAACGTCAACAAGGCCGCGTTCGGCCAGGCGACATGGGAATTCGTGCCGACCTGGACGCTGGTCGCGGGCGCGCGGCGCAACATGGAGGAATCGGGCTTCCACTACAGCCGAAGCTTCTACACGGACCAGCTGGACCGCTCGACCTTCGTTCCCGGCCCGGTTGGCGTGGACCAGTTCGCCAGCACCGGCAACAAGGATTACGCGACCACGGGCAAGCTCAGTATCCAGAAGCAGATCACGCCCGACCTCATGGCCTATGTGATGACGGCCACCGGCCACAAGGGCCGCGCCTACGATGTCACCAGCGGCCTGACGGCGTCGGCCGCGTTCCCGGTCGCTCCGGAAAAGAGCCGCACCATCGAGCTCGGAGCGAAGGCCAACCTGTTCGACAATCGCATGTCGGTCGCGGCCACCGTGTTCAGGACCCGGTTCCGCGGCTACCAGCAGAATGTGTCGTTCGTGCTGCCTGACGACCCGACCATCTACACGCAGCTCAATTCGATTCCGCTGATCCAGACCCGTGGCGTTGAACTCGACACCCATATGCTGGTACGTCCAGGCTTTACCGTGAACGCCTCGCTGGCCTACACCCGTCCGACCATCGAGGACTGGAAGAACGGCCCCTGCTACAACGATGCGACCAACGTCGCCGTCACCCCGGGCGGACCGGGAGCGAACGGATCTATCCCCGGCCGTAACAGCGCCTGCTTCCCGATCAAGCCCGGCTCGACCACCGGCATCCAGGATCTGAGCGGCGGTGTGTTCCCGGGTACTTCCAAGCTAAAGGTCAATATCGGCGCCAACGCGGACTTCAAGCTTCCGGGCATGACGTGGGGCGGTTTCGTCGACGGCAATGTGCGATACCAGAGCGAGTACAGCAACAACATCAACAACGATCCGCGCGCGATCAACGCCGGCTACACCATTGCCGATCTCGGTTTTGGCGTACGGGCGCCGAGCGATCGGTACAAACTCAGCTTCCGTATCAATAATTTGTTCGATCGCTTCTACATTCCGAACGCTAACGCCAGCGGGCCGACCTACCGCGCCGGGCCGACGGCCACGTCGCCCTTGATCACGGTCGACAGCTGGGTGCCGCCGCGCGATGTGTTCCGCTACTTCAGCGTCAAGCTTGACGTGAAGTTCTGAACCGCCGGAACGCGGCGCCGCGCGCGATGGGGGCGGGGCGCCTGGGAAACGCCGACGGGATGGCGAGCCAGTCCTACTGCGCAGGCTTCGTAACCCGGCATTGTCATGGGCCGCCTCGCCCCGTCATCGGGGCTAATGACTTACTTGGCGGCATCGGTGGTCATCTTAAATGATGATATCGCTCTTAGGCGCCGCCGCCTTCGCTTCCAGTTCCGCCAGACGCGTCTCCAGCGTTTCCAACTTCGCGCGGGTTTTCGCTAAGACTTGCGTTTGAACATCAAATTCCTCGCGCGTCACCAGGTCCAGTTTGGAGAATCCCTGCGTCATCATGGACTTGACGTTCTTCTCAATGTCCTTTGCTGGTGAGTTTTGGACGGCTTGGCTGATCTTGTTTTGCAAGTCGTTAAAAAAAGTGTTCATATCCATAATATTCCTTGATCTGGTGGGGTTATGTATGCACCATAAAAGTGCATTCATGCTTCATTGTGGTGCAAAACCAAAGACTCTTGCGTTCGACACTTTCGAATTATCACTTTCGTCGGAGTACGTACGTTGTCGCGGATGCTACAGCGGCTATCCAGCGAGCAACATTAGCTGGCACGCATTCTGCTAAAGAAGTAAATGAATGCCGCTCACTGCTTTGCCTCATAAGGATTTTACCCGTAACCGTATTCTCTATCTGTGACTAAGTTCGATAACTACAAGGACAAAATTATGAAAAGCACGAACCTGACTCTGATCGCAGCATTGACCTTCGCATTCGCCACCATGGGCGCCTCCGTGGCGCAGGCCCAGGACGCGCAACCCGCGCCTGCGGCCCCGGCCGCTGCCGAACCGGCACCGGACAACCAGATCAGCTACAACGTTGCTGTGACCAGCGACTACCGCTATCGCGGCATCTCGCAAACACGTTTGAATCCAGCGCTGCAAGGCGGCGTGGATTACGTCAACAATCCAACCGGCTTGTATGTCGGCACCTGGGCCTCGACCATCAAGTGGGTCACGGACGGCGGCGGCGACGCCGATGTGGAAATCGATGTCTACGCCGGCAAGCGCGGCGAGATCGCCAAGGACGTCACCTATGACGTCGGCGGCCTGTATTACATCTACCCGTCGAACGGCCTGACCCCGAGCGCCAACACCTTCGAGTTGTACGCGCAAGTGGGCACGGGCCCATTCTCGATCAAGTATTCGCACTCGACGACCAATCTGTTCGGCTTTGCCGACAGTAAGAACAGCGGCTATGTCGATGCCCAGTTTAACCAGGACGTGTACGACGGCTACATCCTGAACCTGCACGCCGGCCATCAGAAGGTCAAGAACAACAGCGCGTCCAGCTACAGCGATTACAAAGTAGGTTTCACCAAAGATTTCGGCGTGGCGACGGTGGCATTGGCGGCGGTCTTTACCAATACGGACACCTACGTCGGACGCGGTAAAAACCTCGGCAAAACCGGGGCTGTGCTTACTATTTCCAAAACCTTCTAAGCGAGGCCAGCATGAAAATGATTACCGCCATTATCAAGCCGTTCAAGCTCGACGAGGTCCGCGAGGCCCTCTCGGCGATCAACGTGCAAGGCATCACCGTGACCGAAGTGAAAGGCTTCGGCCGCCAGAAAGGCCACACCGAGCTGTATCGCGGCGCCGAGTATGTGGTCGATTTCCTGCCGAAGACCAAGATCGAGGCGGCGGTGGACGACGCGATCGTCGAACAGGCGATCGAAGCGATCGAAGGCGCTGCCCGCACCGGCAAAATCGGTGACGGCAAGATCTTTGTATACAACCTGGAACAGGTGATCCGTATTCGTACCGGTGAAACCGGCCACGAAGCTCTTTAAGGGGAAGATTGATGAAGAAAACTATAACAACATTGCTCGCTGGGGTATCCATCCTGTTTGCACTCGCCGCGCCGGTCCATGCCCAGGAGGCCAAACCGGCTGACGCGCCGGCCGCCGCCGCCACCGCGCCCGCCGCCGCCGCGCCCGAGGCGCCTGCCGCTCCGGCCGCCGCGCCCGCCGCAGCCGCGCCCGCCGCCGCCGAGGCCGCACCGGCGCCGGCCCCCGCGCCACAGAAGGGCGACACCGCCTGGATGATGGTCGCCACCCTGCTGGTGATCCTGATGACGATTCCCGGCCTGGCGCTGTTCTACGGCGGCCTGGTCCGTTCCAAAAACATGCTGTCGATCCTGATGCAGGTGTTCATGGTCTTCGCCCTGATCGTGGTGCTGTGGTGCGTGTACGGCTATTCGCTGGCATTTACCGAAGGCAACGCCTTCTACGGCAAATTCGACCGTGCCTTCCTGAACGGCATCTTCGATCCGGCCAAGGGCGCGTTCTCGTACGCCGCCACCTTCAGCAAGGGCGTGGTCATTCCTGAATTTATCTACGTCGCCTTCCAGGCCACGTTCGCCGCCATCACTTGCGGCCTGATCGTCGGCGCCTTCGCCGAACGCGCCAAGTTCACCGCCGTGCTCGCCTTCGTCGTGCTGTGGTTCACCTTCGCCTACCTGCCGATCGCCCACATGGTCTGGTTCTGGACCGGTCCGGACGCGATCAAGGACGCGGCCACCGCCGCCACCGAAGCGGCCAAAGCGGGCTTCCTGTTCCAAAAAGGCGCGCTGGACTTCGCCGGCGGCACCGTGGTGCACATCAACGCCGCTGTTGCCGGCCTGGTCGGCGCCTACATGATCGGCAAACGCGTCGGCTACGGCCGCGAATCGATGGCCCCGCACTCGGTCACCATGACCATGATCGGCGCATCGCTGCTGTGGGTCGGCTGGTTCGGTTTCAACGCCGGTTCGGCGCTGGAAGCCGCTGATATCGCCGCGCTGGCCTTCGTCAACACCTTGCTGGCAACCGCCGCCGCCACCGTGGCCTGGGTGTTCGCCGAATGGATCTTCAAAGGCAAGCCATCGATGCTGGGTGGCGCCTCGGGTGCGGTGGCCGGTCTGGTCGCCATCACCCCGGCCTGCGGTTTCGTCGGTCCGATGGGCGCGCTGGTCATCGGCCTGGCCGCCGGCGTCATCTGCCTGTGGGGTGTGAACGGTCTGAAACGCCTGCTGGGCGCCGACGACTCGCTGGACGTGTTCGGCGTCCACGGCGTCGGCGGCATCCTCGGCGCGCTGCTGACCGGCGTGTTCGCTTCGCCGTCGCTGGGCGGCCAGGGCATCTGGGACTACGTTGCCAACAAGGCATCGGCTGACTACTCGATCATGGGCCAGGTCACCACCCAGGCGACCGCCGTCGGCGTCACCATCCTGTGGTCGGCTGTCGTCTCGTTCATCGCCTACAAGCTGGTCGACGTGGTCATCGGCCTGCGCGTTCCTGAAGAGGAAGAGCGCGAAGGCCTGGACATCACCACCCACGGCGAGTCCGCTTACCACGCTTAATCGTTGTTGTTGTAATAACCCGCTTCGGCGGGTGCCTACAAAAGCGCCTCGAATGAGGCGCTTTTTTCATTTCTGCGGCATTTCCACCTTTAAAATAGGGTTTTCGCCCTGATTTGGGCTATCTGCAAGGTAATATTTGAGGTTCTGTTGCCTGGAGGGCCGTCCTCCCGCACATTTAAGGAAGTAATCATGGTTCCCCATCTCGTCACGGCTCTGACCGGTCCGCTGCTCGATCTCGAAGAAAAAATCCTGGCCGCCACGCCGGCCATTGAGCGCTGGTTCCGTCTGGAGTGGCAGGAACATACGCCGCCATTCTATTGCTCGGTCGATATGCGCAACGCCGGCTACAAGCTGGCGCCGGTCGATACCAACCTGTTCCCGGGTGGTTTCAACCACCTGGCCACGGAAATGCTGCCGCTGTCGGTGCAGGCCGCGATGGCCGCGATCGACAAATATTGCCCGGACGCGCGCAATCTGCTGCTGATCCCGGAAATCCACCAGCGCCACCCGACCTACTGGCAAAACGTCGCTCGTCTGATGCAGATCTTCCGCCAGACCGGCCTGCACGTGCGCCTCGGTTCGCTGTCGCCGGAGGTGACGCAGCCGACCCCGATCGCTCTGCCGGATGGCAATATGTTGGTGGTCGAGCCGCTGGTGCGCTCGGCCAACGGCCGCCGCGTCGGGCTCAAGGACTTCGATCCGTGCACGATCTTGCTGAACAACGACCTGTCGGCCGGCATCCCCGAGATTTTGCAGAACATCCACGAGCAGAGCCTGCTGCCGCCGCTGCACGCCGGCTGGGCCGTGCGCCGCAAGAGCAACCACCTGAACGCCTACGACGAGGTGGTCAAGAAGTTCGGCAAGCTGATCGGCGTCGATCCGTGGATGCTCAACCCGTTCCACGCCAAGTGCGACGCCGTCAACTTCCGCACCGGCGACGGCTACGATTGCCTGGCCGCCAATGTCGACGCGCTGCTGGCCAAGATCAAGAAGAAGTACAAGGAATACGGCATGAAGGACCACAAGCCGTTCGTGATCGTCAAGCCGGACGCCGGGACCTACGGCACCAGCATCCTGACGATCAAGGATTCCAGTGAAATCAAGGACTTGAGCCAGGCCCAGCGCGACAAGATGATCGTCATCAAGGATGGCAAGGAAGTGACCGACTTCATCATCCAGGAGGGCGTGCCGACCTTCGAGAGCATCAAGGACGACGTCGCCGAGCCGGTGGTCTACATGATCGACCGCTACGTGGTCGGCGGTTTCTACCGCGTGCACGCGGAAAAGGGCATCGACCAAAACCTCAATGCGCCCGGTTCGCAGTACGTGCCGCTGGCGTTCGCGCAGCAGCACGCGGTGCCGGATTTGAAGGCGAAGCCGGGCACGGCGGCGCCGAACCGCTTCTACGTCTACGGCGTGGTGGCGCGGCTGGCGCTGCTGGCGGCGTCGCTGGAAATGGAACGCACCGATCCGAATCCGGAAGTGTATTAACTGTTTTACAAACGTCACCGGGCGTGCGGCCAGATCCGCTCCCCGGTGCCGGCGGCGAATCTCGGCTAAAATCAGGCATTACCCAGACTGGATGCGCCCATGAAAATAGCTTTCCTCGCCGATCCCTTGGCCAGTTTCAAGACCTACAAGGATTCGACCTACGCCATGATGGTGGAGGCCGCCAAGCGCGGCCACACCGTCTACGCCTTCGAGCAAAAAGACATGGCCGTCAACGGCGGCGTGGCGTATGCCAACGTTGCCCAAATCACCATTCTGGACGACGCGACCGACTGGTTCCGCGCCGCTCCGGCCGTGGAAACCAACCTCGGCGAGTTCGACGCCATCATCCAGCGCAAAGATCCGCCGTTCGACATGGAGTACATCTACGGCACCTACATGCTGGAGTTGGCCGAGAAGCAGGGCGCCAACGTCTTCAACAAGCCGGCGACCATCCGCGACCACAACGAAAAACTGGCCATCGCCCAGTTCAGCGAGTTCACCTCGCCGACGCTGGTGACGGCCGACGAGGCGCGCATCCGCGCCTTCCAGGCCGAGCATGGCGACGTCATCCTCAAGCCGCTCGACGGCATGGGCGGCACCGGCATCTTCCGCGTCAAGCCGGACGCGATGAACCTGGGCGCCATCATCGAAACGCTGACCGACAACGGCAAGCGCACCATCATGGCCCAGCGCTTCATCCCGGATATCGCCAAGGGCGACAAGCGCATCCTCGTCATCGGCGGCAAGCCGGTGCCGTTTTCGCTGGCGCGCATCCCGCAAAACGGCGAGGTGCGGGGCAACCTGGCGGCCGGCGGCATTGGCGTGGCGCAACCTTTGACCGAACGGGACTTCGAAATCGCCAATACGCTGGGCCCGATACTGGCCGAACGCGGCTTGTTGCTGGTAGGATTGGACGTGATCGGGGATTGCCTCACGGAAGTCAACGTTACCAGCCCGACCTGTTTCCAGGAAATCACCCAGCAAGCCGGTTTCCCGGTGGCGGCGATGTTCATGGATGCGGTGGAAGCGGCGGTGGCAGCGGCCCGATGATGGTTACTCAAAATAAATTTGCCGGACGGCCTCAAAAACCTCCGCGCTCACTGGCGGTTTAAGAATATGGTTGGCATACTGCTTATGACGCACGCACCACTGGGGCAAGCCTTCATCGCCGCCTGCGCGCATGTGTTCCGTGGTCCGACCGAGCGGCTCGAGGCGATCGATGTGATCGCCGACCAGGACCTCGGCGAAGTGCAGTCCCTGGCGGCGGCGGCGATCAAGCGCCTCGACGACGGCGACGGCGTTTTGATCATGACCGATGTCAAGGGCGGTACCCCCGCCAATTGTTGCGACCGTTTGGCGGACGCGGGCCGGGTGGAGGTCATCGCCGGCATCAGTTTGCCGATGCTGCTGCGGGCCATCACCTACCGGCGCGACACGCTCGACGTGGTCGTTGAGATGGCCCTGGCCGGCGCGCAAAGCGGAGCGGTGCGCGTCGACAACCGGATTCGCGTCGTGTAGTGACGACGCGGGAATTTTTTGTGCGGCTTATTTGCGCGGTATTTTTGCGCCGATTTCTCATTGAGACAAAAGAAAAATGATTCAACAAGAACTTGAGATTATCAACAAGCTCGGACTGCATGCCCGCGCTTCCGCCAAATTTACCCAACTGGCAGCAAAGTTTCAAAGCGACGTATGGCTGACCCGCAACGCGCGCCGCATCAACGCCAAGTCCATCATGGGCGTGATGATGCTGGCCGCCGGCAAGGGCGCCAAGGTCACCCTGGAGGCCGACGGCCCCGATGAAAGCGAATGCATCGCCGCCTTGTCGACGCTGGTCAACGACAAGTTCGGCGAAGGCGAGTAATGCCCTCGGATCGTAGCCGTTCCCGCATTTTCACTGGTCCACCCATGGCTTCCTTCACACTGCACGGCATTCCCGTCTCCCGCGGCATAGCCATCGGCCGCGCGCACAAGCTGGCGCCGGCGGCGCTCGACGTCAAGCATTACCTGGTGGCCGAAGAGCATCTGGAAGCGGAAGTGACGCGCTTGCGCGAGGCGCTGGCCCAGGTGCACAAGGAACTGCAAACGCTGTGGAACGAGCTGCCCAAGGACGCGCCGACCGAGTTGGGCGCTTTCATCGACGTCCACGCGCTGATCCTGTCGGACCCGATGATCTCGGAGGCGCCGCTCGACATCATCCGCGCGCGCCACTACAACGCCGAATGGGCGCTGCTGACCCAGATCGACGAGCTGTCGGCGCAGTTCGACGAGATCGAGGACCCGTACCTGCGCGAGCGCAAGGCCGACATCCAGCAGGTGGCCGAGCGCGTGCTCAAGGTGTTGATGGGCACCGCGCAGATCCTGCCGCCGACCACCAACAGCGGCGACGAATTCCAGGCGCAGATGATCATCGTGGCCCACGACATCTCGCCGGCCGACATGCTGCAGTTCCGCGACCGCTCGTTCATCGGCTTCGTCACCGACGTCGGCGGCCAGAACTCGCACACGGCCATCGTCGCGCGCAGCCTGGACATCCCGGCGGCGGTCGGCATGTCCGGCGCCTCGACGCTGATCGAGCAGGACGACTGGCTGATCATCGACGGCGACGCCGGCGTGGTCATCGCCAACCCCAGCGCGCTGGTGCTGGAGCAGTACCGCGAGCGCCAGGGCGCCGCGCTGCGCGCCCGCAAAAAGCTCAATAAGCTCAAGAAAACGCCGGCCATCACCAGGGACGGCACCGAGATCACCCTGCTGGCCAATATCGAGCTGCCCGACGACTGCCCGGCGGCGATGGAGGCGGGCGCCAACGGCGTGGGCCTGTTCCGCTCCGAGTTCCTGTTCATGGGCCGCAACAGCAAGATCCCGTCCGAGGACGAGCAGTTCGAGCAGTACAAGCGCGCGGTGGTGGCGATGAAGGGGCGGCCGGTGACGATCCGCACGCTCGACATCGGCGCCGACAAGCCGCTCGACCAGACCGAACACACGGCGCTCAATCCGGCGCTGGGCCTGCGGGCGATCCGCTATTGCCTGGCCGAGCCGCAGATTTTCCTGACCCAGCTGCGCGCCATCCTGCGTGCGTCGGCCTTCGGCAAGGTCAAGATCCTGATCCCGATGCTGGCGCACGCGTTCGAGATCGACCAGTCGCTGGCGATGATCGCCCAGGCCAAGGCCGAACTGCGCGAGGCGAAGATCAAATTCGACGATACGGTGCCGGTGGGCGCGATGATCGAAATCCCGGCGGCGGCGCTGTCGCTGCCGATGTTCGTCAAGCGCATGAACTTCCTGTCGATCGGCACCAACGACCTGATTCAGTACACGTTGGCGATCGACCGGGTTGATTATGAGGTCGCGCACCTTTACAATCCGCTGCATCCGGCTGTGCTGCAATTGATCTCGATGACAATCGCGGCCGGGCATAAAGCCGGGATCGACGTCGCCGTGTGCGGCGAAATGGCGGGCGACGTCAAGCTGACACGCCTGCTGCTGGGCATGGGACTGCGCGAATTCTCGATGCACCCGGCGCAGCTGCTGTCGGTCAAGCAGGAAATCCTGAACAGCGACCTTGCGCGGATCGTTCCGCAAACCCGCAAGATCATGCGCTCGATGGAACCAGGGGCAATTGCAGACGCGGTCGAACAATTGCAACTGATGTAGTAAGTGGCGGAACCCATCCTCGCGGTTCCGCCTTGATAGATGGCCCGTGGGGCCGCCCCCAATAAAAACTAAACCACACATGTCATCCCTGGGATACGTCAAACCGCAAACCATGCATTTCGCGCAGCCGCTGCCGCTGCAAAGCGGCGCCGCGCTGCAAGACTACATGCTGATGTACGAAACCTACGGCACCCTCAACGCCGACAAATCGAACGCGGTGCTGGTGTGCCACGCGCTCAACGCCTCGCACCACGTCGCCGGCGAATACGAGGGCGTGCCGAAAAGCCTGGGCTGGTGGGACAACATGGTCGGTCCCGGCAAATCGCTCGACACCGACAAGTTCTTCGTCATCGGCATCAACAACCTCGGTTCGTGCTTCGGCTCGACGGGGCCGATGCACAACAACCCCGCCACCGGCAAGCCTTACGGCGCCGCCTTCCCGGTCGTCACGGTGGAGGACTGGGTGTCCGCGCAGGCCCGCCTGGCCGACGCGCTGGGCATCACGCAGTTCGCCGCCGTCATGGGCGGCTCCCTGGGCGGCATGCAGGCGCTGGCCTGGTCCATCATGTATCCGGAGCGGCTGCGCCACTGCGTGGTGATCGCCTCGACGGCCAAGCTGTCGGCGCAGAACATCGCCTTCAACGACGTCGCCCGCCAGGCCATCCTGTCCGACCCGGACTACCATGGCGGCGACTTCTATGAACACGGCGTGGTGCCGAAGAACGGCCTGCGCGTGGCGCGCATGGTCGGCCACATCACCTACCTGTCCGACGACGACATGGCCGAGAAGTTCGGCCGCAGGCTGCGCGCGGCGGTGGACGACATCGCCGGCGTCCCGGGCGACAATCCGGCCAACTACAAATTCGGCTTCGGCGTCGACTTCGAGATCGAATCGTATTTGCGCTACCAGGGCGACAAGTTCAGCGAATACTTCGACGCCAACACCTACCTGCTGATCACCAAGGCGCTCGACTACTTCGACCCGGCGCGCCACCACGGCGGCGACCTGGCCAAGACCCTGGCCGGCACCCGCGCCAAGTTTTTCGTGGCCTCGTTCACCACCGACTGGCGCTTCTCGCCCGAGCGCAGCCAGGAGATCGTGCAGGCGCTGGTGAGCAACCGCCGCCGGGTGACCTACGCGGAAATCGACGCGCCGCACGGCCACGACGCCTTCCTGCTGGAGGACCCGCGCTACCTGAAGCTGGTGCGCGCCTACTACGACCAGGTATGGAACGATATTAAGGCGAATTCGGGAGAACAGGTATGAACTTCACCCAATTAAGCACGGCCCGGCCGGACCTGGCCTTCATCGCCCACTGGGTGCCGAACAACGCGCACGTGCTGGATGTCGGCTGCGGCGACGGCGTGATGATGGACTACCTGCAAAGCGACAAGCAGTGCAGCGGTTACGGCATCGAGATCGCCGACGACAAGGTCCTCGACAGCACCAAGCGCGGCGTCCAGGTGATTCAGCAGGACATGGAGAACGGCCTGTCGCTGTTCGGCGATAACTCCTTCGACACGGTGCTGTGCCTGTCGTCCTTGCAGATGATGAAGCACGTCGAGGCGCTGCTGCGCGATATCGTCCGCGTCGGCAAGGAGGCCATCGTCTCGTTCCCCAACTTCGCCTACTGGCCGCACCGCGTGGCGCTGCTCAAGGGCCGCATGCCGGTGTCCGAGTCGCTGCCGTACGAATGGTACGACACACCCAACCTGCGCTGCGCCACCATCAACGACTTCCGCGACCTGGCCGTCGAATGCGGGCTGGAAGTGATCGAGTACGTGGCGCTGGCGGAAGGCCGGCGCGTGTCGTTCCTGCCCAATCTGCGCGGCGACCTGGCGGTGTTCCGTCTGCGTAAAAAGGTCTCCACCAAGGCGTCCCACTGATGGCCGCCCGGGAACAGCAGCGACACTGGTTGTCGTATCTGAACGGCCGCACCGTCTCGATTCTGTTCCTGGGTTTCAGCTCCGGGCTGCCGCTGTACACGCTGATCTACCTGATGCAGGCGTGGCTGGCCAAGTCCGGGCTGGATGTGAAGGCGCTCGGCCTGTTCGCGCTGGTGACGTTCCCGTACACGTTCAAATTCCTGTGGGCGCCGTTCATGGACCGCTACACCATCGGCCCGCTGGGCCGGCGGCGCGGCTGGATGGCGGTCACGCAAATCGGCCTGTTCCTGGTCATCGGCGGGCTGGGCATGCTCGACCCCAAGCTCGAGCTGACCCTGATCGCCGTCTTCGTCGGCGTCATCGCCTTCCTGTCGGCCAGCCAGGACGTGGTGGTCGACGCCTACCGCCGCGAGATCCTGGCCGAGGACGAGCAGGGCCTGGGCGCGGCCATCATCGTCAACGCCTACAAGGCGGCCAGCCTGATCCCCAGCGCGCTGGGGCTGGTGCTGGCCGATACGATGTCGTGGCAGGCGGTGTTCTGGATCGTCGCCGCATTCATGCTGCCGGGCTTCATCTGCACCTTGCTGGCGAAGGAACCGGCCGTCTACGGCGCGCCGCCCAAGAACCTGCAGGAGGCGGTGGTGCTCCCGTTCCGCGAATTTATCCTGCGCGACGGCTTGAAACAGGCGATCATCATCATTATGTTCGTCCTGCTGTACAAGATCGGCGACAGCATGGCGACCGCGTTGTCGACCAAGTTCTTCCTCGATGTCGGCTTCACCACCAAGCAGATCGGGCTGGCGGCCAACGCCACCGGCTGGTGGGCCAGCCTGGCCGGCGGCGCCGTCGGCGGCATCTGGATGATCAAACTGGGCATCAACCGTGCGCTGTGGGTGTTCGGGGTGTTGCAGGCGATCGCCATTCTGGGCTTCGCCTGGCTGGCCGAGGTGGGGCCGGACCCGGTGCTGCTCAGCGCCGTATTCGGGTTCGAGGCGTTCGCCAGCCTGGGGCTGGGATCGGCGGCGCTGGTGGCATTTATGTCAAGGGCGACCGATCCCCGTTATACTGCCACCCAGTACGCGTTGTTTTCCAGTCTGGCTGCGGTCCCGCGCACATTCATTAATTCCTCCGTGGGTTATATTGTTGCCGAAACGGGTTGGTTCTGGTTCTTTATCGTGTGTTTCATCCTCGCCTTCCCGGCGATGATGATGCTGCCGAAAATCGCTCCTTGGAATAGTGCAAATGAAAAAGCTTAAATTGAAGGGCGCCGCCATGGCGCTGGTCTGCGTGATGGGCGCCATGCCCGTTTACGCGCAAAACGACGGCATTCCGGTCGAAAAGCTGTCGCGCATGCGCGGGCTGGGCGGCGATTCCGCGCAATTCGATCAACAGTCCAAGTTGCAGTACGATCAGATGCTGAAGCAGGCGCACGACAAGGATGCCGTCGCCAGCGACAACAATCCGCAATTGATACGCCTGCGCGCCATCGCCAAGCGGCTGATTCCGTTCACCACGCGCTGGAATCCGGACGCGGCGCAATGGAAGTGGGAAGTCAACCTGCTCAAGTCGGACACCGTCAACGCCTTCTGCATGCCGGGTGGGCGCATCGCCTTTTATAACGGCATCCTGACCAAGCTCAATCTGACCGACGATGAAGTGGCGGCGGTGATGGGGCACGAGATCGCCCACGCGCTGCGCGAACACGCGCGCGAGCAGGCCGGCAAGAACACCGTCACTCAGGTCGGCTCGCGCATCCTCGGCGCCATCGGCTCGGCCTATTTCGGCGTCGATCCGCGCCTGGGCGACGCCGCCGCCGGCATGGTCGCGCAGGGCGCCGCACTGACCTATTCGCGCGGCGACGAGAGCGAGGCCGATCTGGTTGGCATCGACCTGGCGGCGCGCGCCGGCTACGATCCGCGCGCCGGCGTGGCGTTGTGGCAGAAGATGGGCGCTATCAACAAGAGCCAGCCGATCAGCTTCCTGTCGACCCACCCGACCGGCAAGGACCGCATCGCCAACATGAACAAGAACATGCCGCTGGTGCTGCCGGTGTACGCCCGCGCCAAGGGGCTGGACCCGAACAACCTGCCCAAGTACCACTCGCTGGCGCTGCCGAAGTCCTGATGTCGCGGCCACCGTTGCCGATGCGCGACGGGGTCGCGCCGAGTTATCTGTGGCTGCCGGAAGGACAGTGGCCGGACCTGATCACTTTTCTGGTGGCGCGCTTTCCCGACGTCGAGGCGTCGACCTGGTACGAGCGCATGGCGCGCGACGAGGTCGTCGACGGCGACGGCAAGCCGCTGGCGCCGCACAGCCCCTTCAAGCGCGGCATGCGCATGTTCTACTATCGCGAGCTGGAGGCGGAGACGCCGATACCGTTCACCGAAGAGATCCTGCACATGGACGAGCATCTGGTGGTGGTCGACAAGCCGCACTTCCTGCCGATGACGCCGGGCGGGCGCTTCCTGCACGAGACCTTGCTGGTGCGGCTCAAGAAAACGCTGGGGGAGGAGGCGCTGACCCCGATCCACCGGCTCGACCGCGAGACGGCCGGCGTGGTGATCTTCTCGCGCAAGCAGGAAAGCCGCGGCGCGTATCAGTCGCTGTTCCAGAAGCGGGTGATCGAGAAAGAATACGAGGCGCTGGCGCCGACGTTGACAGGTGTCGAGTATCCGTTCACGTACCGCAGCCGGATGGTCGACGGCGACAAGTTCTTCATCATGAAGGAGGAGGCGGGCGAGCCCAATTCCGAGACCATCATCGAGGTCATCGAGCACCGCGCCGATTGCACCTTGTACCGGCTGTTTCCGCACACGGGGCGCAAGCACCAGTTGCGATTGCACCTGTCGTCGCTCGGCATCCCGATCATCAACGACGCGTTCTATCCGGTGGCGCTGCCGTGCAAGGCGGACGACGTGTCGCAGCCATTGAAACTGCTGGCAAGGCGCATCTCCTTCCTGGATCCGCTCACCCGCGACTGGCGCGAGTTCAGCAGCCGACGCAGCCTGTGATTACGTAGGGCGGATTAGCGCAGCGTAATCGGCCATGCATGCGTCTCGACGGCGCATGCATGGCCGATTACGGCGTTCCGCCTAATCCGCCCTACGTGTTTCCGAGGTGTTTCCGAGGGCGCTGTATTCAGTCGTGCGTGTAATCAATGATCAACGGCGCATGATCCGAGAACTTCTCTTCCTTGTAAATCGCCACCGTGGTGGCCTTGGCGGCGATGCCCGGGGTCGCCACGTGGTAGTCGATGCGCCAGCCGACGTTCTTCGCGTACGCCTGGCCGCGGTTGCTCCACCACGTGTACTGCTCCTCGCGCGGGTCGAGGCCGCGGTGCACGTCGACGAAGCCCACCTCGTCGAACACACGCGTCATCCATTCGCGTTCCTCCGGCAGGAAGCCGGAATTCTTCTTGTTGCCCTTCCAGTTCTTCAAATCGATCTCTTTGTGGGCGATGTTCCAGTCGCCGCAGATGACCACTTCGCGCCCTTCGGCGTGCAACTGCTGCAGGTGCGGCAGGAACAGCGCCATGAAGCGGAATTTGGCCTCCTGACGCTCGGGGCCGGAAGATCCAGACGGGCAATACACCGAAATCACACTAAGATTGCCGAAATCACAACGGACATAGCGGCCCTCGGCGTCGAATTCCGGCGCGCCGAAACCGATGACCACGCGGTCCGGTTCGATCTTGCTGTAGACGCCCGTGCCGGAGTAGCCTTTTTTCTCGGCATAGTGGAAGTGGCCGTGGTAGCCGCCCGGGTTCAGGAACTCGGGCGTCATGTCCGGCGCTTGCGCCTTGAGTTCTTGTACGCAGATGAAGTCGGCGTCCTGCGTGGCCATCCACTTGAAAAAGCCTTTGGAGGATGCCGAACGGATGCCGTTCAGATTGGCTGAAATGATTTTTGGCATGGAAGTAGTGCTTAAATAAGTGCTTAAAAATGGGTCGGAATTTCAGAATGCGTTAGTGTAGCGTTAAAATACGGCCACTTTAAAGAAATGAGGCAGCATGAACAATTTACGTCAGCAGTTTATCGAGTTTTCGGTCGACACCGGTGTGTTGCGCTTCGGCGAGTTCACCACCAAGGCCGGGCGCCAGTCGCCGTACTTCTTCAACGCCGGCCTGTTCCACGACGGCGCGACCTTGGCCCAGCTGGCCCAGTTCTACGCCCAGACCCTGCTCGATTCGGGCGTCGAGTTCGACATGCTGTTCGGCCCGGCCTACAAGGGCATCACCCTGGCGTCGGCCACGGCGGTGGCGCTGGCCGGCAAGGGCCGCAACACCTCGTTCGCCTTCAACCGCAAGGAAGCCAAGGCCCACGGCGAGGGCGGCTCGCTGGTCGGCGCCAAGCTGCAAGGCAAGGTCGTCATCATCGACGACGTGATCTCGGCCGGTACCTCGGTGCGCGAATCGGTGGACATGATACGCGCCGCCGGCGCCGAGCCGTGCGCCGTGCTGATCGCACTGGACCGCATGGAGCGCTCCGCCAACGCCGACGGCGTGATGTCGCCGAATTCTGCGGTGCAGGAGGTGTCCAAACTCTACAATATCCCGGTCATTTCGATCGGCAACCTGGATGATTTGTTCGCCTATTTGAACGGCAAGGGCGCCGATCCGCAGTTGCTTCAGCATAAAGACGCCGTGGCGGCGTATCGCGAACGCTACGGGATTGCCTGATCTATCGGTCCGTCTGGCGCTGATGCCTTGTTGAATCGGCCATATTGCTAGACTTTGATATTTCTATGGTGTAACCTTTTGAGACGGTATATAGGCCGTCGACAAACAAGGCAGATCCATGAACATCGCAACAATGAAGGTGCACGGCGACGACGCCGGACTGGCAGACATCCGCGACGGCTTGCCAACCGAACCGGATAGCGACTGGCAGAAGGGCGACGTCAAGCCCGACGGCCGGGTACGCATCGATTCCGGCTTTTACGTCGGCATAGGCACGGACGAGAACCCGGACGAGCTGCTCAAGCAGATCCGCCACTACCTGGCCGAATGCCAGGCGCGCGGCATCCACTTCGAACGCTCGGACGTTGCGGCCGAACTGCGCATCTCCTTCACCACCGAGCGTGGCGCGGCGACGCCCAGCCTGGACTTTACGCTGGCCGATTTGACCTTGCTGGTCGAAATGGGCATCACGCTCAGCATCATCGCCTGATGCGCTTCGCCGAAACGCGGCTTGCCGGTTTTCGTTGCGGGCAGGCCGAGCGGCGCATCCACATCTGGGAACCGGCGGCGCCGGCGCCGCCTCGCGCCGTGCTGCTCGCCATCCACGGTGGCATGGCGCATGGCGGCGACTACGTCACCCCGGCGCTGTACTTCCGCCGGCACGGCGTCGCCACCGTCGCCTACGACCTGTGCGGGCATCAGGATGCGCGCCGGGTCGACATTCCGGGCTTCCACGTGTTCCTCGACGACAGCGTGCTGTTCCTGCAATGGGTCAAGCGCGAGTATCCCGGCGTGCCGATCTTCGTGATGGGCCACTCGATGGGCGCGCTGATCGCCACCCATCTGGGGCTGGGCGGCTTCGCCGGCGACACCGCGATCGAAGGCTTCATTTTGTCGTCGCCTTACTATGTCAACGCGATCAAGGTATCGCCGCTGCTGCTGGCGCTGGCCGGCGTGCTGGGCGCGCTGGCGCCGCGCATGAAGGTGCCGCTGGCGCCGCTGACCGACGTGCTCACGCACGACGGCGCCATCACCGCGCGCCATCATGCCGACGAGCGCGACGGCGTGCGCGCCACCGAGATCACGGTCCGCTTCGGCAACGCGCTGACGGCGGCCCAGCGGGGGCTGGCGGCGCGGCTACCGGCGTGGAACCATCGCTTGTTCGCCGTCGTGGCGGGGGATGACAAGCTGGCCGACGCCGACGCGGCCGAAGCGATGCTTAAATCGGTGCCGGCGGCGCTGTTGACGTATCAGCGCCATCCGCAAAACTATCACGAGAACTTCAACGAGCTCAATCGCGAGCAAATCTTTGCCGACATCCTTGCGTGGATGCGGCTGCCGACCGCCGGCTGATCGTCATCGCGCCGGCGGCGGTGTCAGCGCCGGATCAGTCCAGCGTCCAGACGTACTGCATCATCATCCAGGCTTCGGTCGGCTTGCCGTCGAGCGTGCCGGGCTTGAACGTGCACTTCTCGATGCCGGTGCGGGCCGCCTCGTCCAGCTCGCCGTGGCCGCTGGATTTGATGATCTTCGACTCCTTCGACTTACCGTCGGCGCCGATCAGGAACGACAGCGTTACCGTGCCGGTCTTGTTGGCGGCGATGGCGCCGGCCGGCCACACGGGCTTGGCGCAGCTGCCGAAGTTGACCACGGCCGGGACTTGCTTGCCCGGCGCGGGGTCGGCGGCGTTGGCCTGGGTATAGATCGACGCGCAGACCAGCGCCAGTCCCAGCATCGGGATCGCCGCTTTCCAGTTGAGCGCGCGCGGCGCCGGTTGTACTAAGTGCTTGATACGTTCCATCAGATTTCCTCCGTTGGCCGCTTGGGCCAGGTGGTGGTGGGAGAACTGGAGTCGCTCCAGTTCAGAAAGTGCAAGGGCCAGGCGCCGCGGTTCGCCTAGTTCCCTCGCCGCGATATGGTCTGCGATTAGTTCGCGCTCGACGCGGATGCGGTGCGATATCCACCAGACGGCAGGGTGGTAGAACAGCAGCGCTTCGATGGCGTTTTGCAGCAGGTTGACAATAAAATCGTGGCGCCGAATATGCGCCATTTCATGCGCCAGCAGCGCTTCGAGCAGATGCGGCGACATGCCCGAGACCAGCGACGCCGGCACCAGGATCACCGGCCGCCACCAGCCGGCCGTGATCGGACTGGCCAGCGTGTCGATGATGCGCAGCCGCACCGGGCGCGTCACGCCGAAGCGTAGCGCCAGGGCCGACAAGGTCGCTTCCCAGCGGGCCTGTTCCGGTCCGTGGCTGCCGTCCGCGCGGCGGGCGGTGCGGTCGATCCACAGCAAGCCGAGCAAGATGCGCAGCGACAGCAGCGCCGCGCACAGCGCCCACAGGCTGACGATGCCGCGCAGGTTGAACGGTTGGACGGTGCCGATGACCGCTTGCGCGGCCAGCAGCATCGCCGACGCGCCGCCGGCGTTGCCGGGCGCGTTGCCCGCCAGCCGCTGGTACAGATCGAGCGCCGGCCAGCCAAGGCAAGCCATCAGCGCCGAGCAGGCCACCAGATAGCGGAGGTGCGGGCCGCTGTTGCGCAGCAGGACGAGGACGGCGGCGGTGGCGCAGCCCAGCAGCAGTCCTTGCCACAGGAAGTGCATAAGCGTGTAACCGAGGGCGACGATAAAGGGGCTCACTGCTCGTCCTCCTTGAGTATTTTCTCGATTTCCTGGCGCTCCTTTTTGGAGATGCCGCTGCGCAGCGCCGCCAGCACCAGCGCCTTGGCCGAGCCTGCGAAGGCCTTTTGCACCAGGTCTTTGAGCAGATTGGTTTGCAGCGCGTCCTGCGCCTGGGCCGGCGCGTAGACGTGCGAGCGCTGGCTTTCGTCGCGGATGAGGATGCCCTTGGTGTGCATGATCTGCATTAGGCGCAGCACGGTGCCGTAGGCCAGGTCGGGTTTGTCGGCCAGCATGGCCTCGTGCACCTGCTTGGCGGTGGCCGAGCCGAGCGGCCACAACGTTTGCAGCAGGTCGAGCTCGGCCGCCGTGGGTTTAGGAATGGACATCTTCGCCTCTTGCCAGCTTGCTAAAGTATTTGTAGATTAGTCTGTCTAGACAAAAATGTATACTTTAAATTTCAGGGCTGAAAGGCGGTGTTGTTTTATCTAGACAGGAATGTATAGTTCAGACGGCGCGCGTTTCCAGGCCGCGCAGCAGCACTAGCAGGCCGGTCCCGAGATCGGCTTCGAAGTCGTAGCGCAGCGGTCGCAGTTCCGGCAGTTCCAGCACGCCGGCCAGCGCCACGGCGGGGGTCGCAAGCGGCCACAAGCCGATCATCAGCGGGATCGCCAGCCGCAGGAATTCCATATAGGTGGTGAACGTTAGCGCCGGCTCCAGCTGGTGCAGTTGCTCCGCCACGCCCGCCATCGACGCCAATGAATTGCGCTTGAATTCCGTCAGCCGCTCGGGCGAGACGTTGCGTTCGATGATGGACGGCAGGATGCTGAACAGCCTGCACATCAGCGGGCAGGCCATGCTGGCGGCGGCGAAGTCGCGCGCGATCTGTTCCGGCGTGACCCGCGTGGCGGCGGCCAGCCTGGCGCTGAGCTCGGCGCTCCACCGCGCCGATTCCTCCTCCAGCAAGGCCAACAGCAACTCCTCGCGGTTCTCGAAATACCGGTACACGTTCGACTTGGTCATCTGGGCCTGGCGCGCCAGCTCGTTCAGTCCCAGCTCGCTCAGCTCCATGCCGCCGTGCAGAGCCGTCCGGGCCGTGTCCAGCAGATGTTGGCGACGCTCCTCCTTTTGCTCCGGTCGGCGGGCGCGTTGGAAGGGTTCTGGCGTTGTCATAAAGATCAATCGATAAAAATTACGGAATGGCGCAACTGTATCGGGTGCGGCGCCGGTTGACAAGAGACTGGTGGTCTTATATATTGAAGACCACTGGTTCTTTATTTTTCGTATTTTATCGGAGCGCGATATGCCCACCCCACTCATGGTTCGTTCGGAACTGCTCAACCAAGACTTGACCGGCAAAACCTACGTCGTCACCGGCGCCAATTCGGGCATCGGCCTGGTCACCATCCAGCAACTGGCCAAGCAGGGTGCCACCATCGTCATGGGCGTGCGGCGCGTCAAGGAGGGCCAGCGCGTGGCCGCCGGGATCCGCCGCGAGACGGCATCGGCCAAGCTGTTCGTCTACCAGCTCGAACTGGCCGAGCTGGCATCGGTGCGCGCCTTCGCCGCCGAGGTCAACCGCCACCATCCGAAGCTGCAGGGCCTGGTCAACAACGCCGGGGTGATGAAAACGCCGTTCGGCCATACCAAGGACGGCTTCGAGACCCAGTTCGGCGTTAACCACCTGGGGCACTTCCTGCTCACCAACCTGCTGACCGACGCCCTGAAGGCCGGCGCGCCGTCGCGCGTGGTCAACCTGTCGAGCTTTTTCCACGAGTTCGCGATGGGCCGCAAGGGCGAGATCCACTTCGACGATCTGAACTACCACAGCCGACCGTTCGACTCGTGGGAGGCGTACGCGCAATCGAAGCTGGCCAACCTGCTGCACGCGCGCGAACTGGGCCGCCGCCTGGCCGGCACCGGCGTGACCACCGCAAGCGTCAATCCCGGCTTCGTGCGCACCAACCTGATGACGATCCCGCTGCCGATGTGGCTGCAGCGTCTACTGGTGATCCCGGTGCTGCGCCTGGGCGGCATGCTCGAGCCGTGGGAGGGCGCGCAGACGACCCTGCACGCGCTGCTGGCGCCGGAGGTGGAGCAACAGTCGGGCGCCTATTACAGCCAGATCGCCCGCTACAAGGACAAGGCTTCGCGCGCCGGCGGCTGGCCGCTGCGCTCACCCAACCCGGTGGCGCACGACGACGCCGTCGCCGGGCGGCTGTGGAGCGTCAGCGAGGCGCTGGTCCAGCCGAGATAAACGCCATGCCGCAACCTCACCACCACCTGGAGAAACATGATGAAGAAACGTAGTTTGATGACCATGCTGGCGCTCATCTTGGGCCTGGCCGGCGGCGCCGTCATGGCGCAGGGCACCCCCGTCGGCCTGTGGCAGATGCTCGACGACGACACCAAGCAGCCATTGTCGCTGGTGCGCATCAGCGAGACGGCAGGCGTCCAGAGCGGCAAGCTGGAAAAGCTGCTCGACCCGGCGCGCCAGAACGACAAGTGTACGCTGTGCGCCGACGAGCGCAAAAACCAGCCGATGCTGGGCATGACGATCATGCGCAACGTCAAGGCGTCCGGCGACGGCACCTGGGAGGGCGGCGACATCCTCGACCCGAACAACGGCAAGGTCTATCGCGTGCGCCTGAAGCCGATCGAGGGCGGCAAGGCGCTCGAGGTGCGCGGCTACATCGGTCCGTTCTTCCGCAACCAGCGCTGGACCCGGGTCGAGTAAGTCATGGCCAATTCCCGTCAGGCCGCCACGATCTTCCGGTTGGCCGATCCCGGCAAC
The DNA here is from genome assembly GCF_059418705.1 of Duganella sp. GW821-FHT07F09. Taxonomy (NCBI): domain Bacteria; kingdom Pseudomonadati; phylum Pseudomonadota; class Betaproteobacteria; order Burkholderiales; family Oxalobacteraceae; genus Duganella; species Duganella sp. GW821-FHT07F09. Next base: position 41,514 of record NZ_JBWKQJ010000010.1, read on the forward strand.
ATGCGCAAGGTCTTGCCGACCGACGCCGTGTAGGTCTTGGACTGGATAGTGTCGACGTAGCGGTACTCGGCGCGCGTCTCGGCCGGCGTGACCGTCAGCACGACGAAGCCGCGCGAGGCCGTCTCGGCGTATTGCAACGGGCCGATCAGCTGTTCCATGCCGCCGGCCACCGTGGCCGGCGCGGCGGTGGGGAAGTAGCTTTCGAAGCCCGGCGAGCTTACCGACGGCACGCCGAATTCGACGCCGACCGCCTGGCCGTTGAGGTCGGCCAGGTCGCTGGCCCAGGCATTGTGCGTGTCGCCGGCCAGCACCACCAGGTTCTTGTCGAGCGTGCGCGCCATGTTGAGCACCGTCTCGCGCGCGGCGGCATAGCCGTCCCACGCGTCGAGGTTGTACGGCACTTTGGGCGCGGCCAGTTGCTGCTGTTCGGCCTCGCTCAGCGCCACACCCGCGCGCACCTTGGCCGCGATGGCGAGGTAGGACGCGTAGCCGGTGGCGGTCAGCACCATCGGCGCCGGCAGCAGCATGCGCGCCATCAGCACCTGCTGGCCCAGCACCTGCCAGGTGGCGGTCGACTTGCTCATCTGGTTTTGCAGCCACGCGGTCTGCTCCGTCCCCATCAGCTGGCGCGTCGGGTTCGACACGTCGGCCGTGAACCCCGCGCTATTGAAGCTGCCATCGGCGCCGGCGTAGCTGGCGTAGGCCAGCTGCTTGTCGCGGCCGATGACGCGGGTATCGAGCATGTGCAGCGACAGCAGGTTGCCGAAGTCGAAGGAGCGGTAGATGCGGTCCGGGCGCGCCGCGTCGGGCAAGCGGATCGGCATCCATTCGTGATACGCCTGGATCGCCATCATGCGCCGCGCGGCCCACAGGCCCTCGGTGGCGGGGTTGTGGTTCTCCGCGCCCTCGCGCCAGGTGTCGTTGGCCAGTTCGTGGTCGTCCCAGACGGCGATGAACGGGATGCGCGCGTGCACGGCCTGCAGGTCCGGATCGGTGCGGTATTGCTGGTAGCGGCGGCGGTAGTCGGTCAGGGTAATGATCTCGGTGGCCGGCTGCGACACGCGGTTCAGCGTGGCGGCGTTCTGCGACGCGTAGCCGCCGGCCGCGTATTCGTAGATGTAGTCGCCCAGGTGCAGGCCGACGTCGATGTCGTCGAACTTGGCGGCGTCGCCGTAGACGTTGAAGTAGCCGGTCGGGTAGTTCGAGCAGCTGAATACGGCGAAGCGGGCGCGCGACACGGAACCGGTCGGCAAGGTCTTGGTGCGGCCCACCGGCGAGTCCACGCCCTGGCAGCGGAAGCGGTAGTAGTAGCCGCGGTTGGCCGACAGGCCGGTCGCGTCGACCTTGACCGTGTAGTCGCCTGCGGCGCCGGCGCGGGCGGTGCCGGAGGCGACGATCTTGGCGAAGGCGCTGTCTTCCGCCACCATCCAGCCCACATCCATGTCGTCCGCGCCGGGCGTGGCCGTGACGCGGGTCCACAGGATCACGCGGTCGCTGAGCGGGTCGCCGCTGGCGACGCCGTGCGCGAAGCTGATCGGCTGGTAGTACGGGTCGCCGCCACCGCAGGCGCTGAGCGAAATGGCGGCGGTGCCGACCGAAAAGTTGCGGATGAACTTGCGACGCGAATTCGATGGTGTCATGGCTGGGCTGTTGCCGAAAGTGAAAGAAGGCGTAGCTTAGATAGCCAGCGTTACCGGCTGATGACATGGGGAGGTATCGCGTCCTGGGCTGCGCGCCCAGGGGCGGTCGCGCAGCCATTGCCGCGCTGGGCGAAATAGTGTGTTGCGCGGCGCGGCCATTCTGGTTTCGGACGGTATTGCGCAAAATGCCGTCATCGCAACCCACCTGGAACGCAATGGATCGTCGTCATTTTATCGCCACCGGCATCGCCGTGGCATCCCCGGCCGCCAGCGCCGCGTCGCGCCCGGCGCCGCAACCCCCCACCATCACCAAGGCCGACGGCCTGAACCCGCCCGGCATCAGGACGGCCGGTGTGCGCATGGTGCCGGTCATGGGCGGCAAATACAAGGTATGGACGAAAAAGATCGGCAGCGGACCGGTCAAGGTGTTGCTGCTGCACGGCGGGCCGGGCTTCTCGCACGAGTACCTGGAGGCGATGGAGTCGTTCCTGCCGCAGGCGGGCATCGAGATGTATTACTACGATCAGCTCGGCTGCGGCAACTCGGACCGTCCCGACGATCCCGCGCTGTGGACGCTGCCGCGCTACCTGGACGAGGTGGAGGAGGTGCGCGCCGGCCTCGGGCTGGAATCGTTCGTGTTGTTCGGCCACTCGTGGGGCAGCGTGCTGGCGATCGACTACGCGCTGCGCCATCAAGCCCGTTTGCGCGGCCTCGTCATTTCGAACATGACGGCCGGGATGCAGGCGCTGAAGCGCCATCTTGCCGTGCTCAAACAGCAGTTGCCGCCGGCGGCGCTGGCGCGTCTCGAGGCACTGGAGGCGGCCGACGCCTACGACTCGCCCGACTACGAGCAAATCATGATGGAGGAGCTCTATCCCAAATTCATTTGCCGCCTCGCGCCGTGGCCGGACGCGGTCAACCGCACGTTCGCGCACGCCAACCTGAAAATCTATCACCAGATGCAGGGGCGGAGCGAATTCGTCATGACGGGAAACCTGAAGGACTGGGAGCGTTGGGATCGGCTTGGCGAGATCAAGGTCAAAGCGCTGGTCATCGGCGCCACCTACGATGAGATGGACCCGCGTGACATGCCGAAGATGGCGTCGGCGATGGGCAACGCGAAGGCGGTCATCTGCGCCAACGGCAGCCATTTGTGCATGTGGGACGACCAGGCGTTTTATTTCGAGCGGTTGCTGGCGTTCCTCAAGGGGGTGTAGCCGGCTGCCGCCCACCACGCAAGCACCAGCCTGACGTGACCCCACTTGCAGTGAACGCGTCATTCCCCGGCATCCGCCCCGCGTGCCGCCTTCTTCCGGAACTGGGCCGCTTTGTAGCGGTTGCCGCACAGGGCCATGCTGCACCAGCGCCGCTTGTGCGCCTTGGTGCGGTCGTAAAACCATAGTATGCATTCGGGGTGCTGGCATTGCTTGACGAGGTCGAAATCGCCGTCGACCAGCAGTTGCGCCGCCGCCTCGGCAACCGCGCCCAACATCGACGCGAGCGGATCGGCGCGGACCAGGCGCGTGAGGGTCAAACCGCCTTCGCTGTCGCGCGCCAGATGGGGCGCGCTGACGTGGGCGTGCAGATACGCGTCCAGGCCGGCGACATCGCCGAGCCTGTCCTCCTTGCGTTCCACGATCAGCCGCCTCACCAGCGAGCGCAGCGTTTTCGCGCGCGTCAGCAGCGCAGCCGGGTCGATCGGGCTGTCCTTGCGCACCGGCGCGATGCCGTGCCGCCCCAACCACCTGAGAACGTCCTCTCCGCTTTGCCAATAATCGACCGGTTGTCCGTCCACGCTGGCCTCGGTGTTAAGCAGATCCATCGCCAGATGGTCGCCCACCATCGGCGCCTCGGAGCCGCCGCTTGATTGCTCTTCTCTTGTCATGATCTGGTAACCGTTAAAAATTATGTTGACAGGTTACTTTAAACTGAGGATACTCGGTTCAAAGTAACCAATTCAATCGAATTATACAGGTTATTCAGCCGTTCAACGTTTACCAACCGAAGGAACCATCATGACCATCAAATCGTCGCTGTTCGCTGCCGCCAGCCTGGCCACCGCGCTCGTCGCCAACGCCGCCGACACTCCCCCGCAAGTCCATCACCGGACGATGGAAGTCCAGGGCGTGAACGTTTTCTATCGCGAGGCCGGCCCGGCCCAGGCGCCCGTTGTGCTACTGCTGCATGGCTTCGGCGCCTCGTCGTACATGTTCCGCAACCTGATCCCGCAACTGGCCGTCAAGTACCATGTGATCGCGCCGGATTTGCCGGGCTTCGGCCAGACGAGCGTCATGCCCGGCAAGCCGCTCGCCTACACCTTCGACAACCTCGCCTCCGTGATCGACGCCTTTACCGTGGACAAGGGGGCCGAGCGCTATGCCATGTATGTGTTTGATTATGGCGCTCCGGTCGGCTGGCGCCTGGCGGTGAAAAACCCGCAAAAGGTCACGGCGATCATCAGCCAGAACGGCAATGCTTACGAAGAGGGCTTGAGCGCGGGCTGGGCCGACATGCGCAAGGCCTGGGCGGAGCCGACCGCCGCCAACCGCGAGTCCTTACGCCGCTTCAACACGCTGGAGATGACCAAATGGCAGTACACCGAAGGCGTGCGGGATGCGTCGCTGATCGCGCCCGAGACTTGGCTGTTGGCGCACGCGGCCATCGAGCGCATAGGCGTCGAGGCACAGATGGACTTGCTGCTCGACTATGGGCAGAACATCAAGCAGTACAGCCAGCTGCATGAATTTTTCCGCAGCCACCGCCCGCCGACGCTGGCGATCTGGGGCAAGAACGATCCGTTCTTCGTGCCGGCCGGCGCCGAAGCGTTCAAGCGCGACAATCCGAAGGCCGAAGTGCGCTTCCTGGACACGGGCCACTTCGCCATCGAGACCCACGGCGATGAGATCGCCACGCAAATGCTGGAATTTTTGAACCGTAACGTCAAGCGCTGAGCCGTGCCCACGCGCGGGGCTTAAACGACGGGGTCAGTGCCGACATTCGGACATTTCGAAACTTTTTAGGCTGATAAAAGTTCCCTGATGTCCGAATGTCGGCACTGACCCTCCGGATTTTGTGGAAACGCCCCCGCAAGCCTTGCGGCTTGGGGGGCGTTTCCATTTCTGCGGCACTGCGCCTGCTCGGATTAGCCGGCCAGCTTGGCCTTCAGCAGCTCGGTCAGCTGGGCCGGGTTGGCCTTGCCGCGCGACGCTTTCATCGCCTGGCCGATCAGCGCGTTGAGCGCCGCTTCCTTGCCGGCGCGGTACTGTTCCACCGATTTGGCGTTGGCGGCGATGACGTCGTTGACGATCGCTTCCAGCGCGCCAGTGTCGGAGATCTGCTTCAGACCCTTGGCTTCGATGATGGTGTCGACCAGGTTTTCATCGGCCGATTTGGCTTCCCACATGCCGGCGAAGACTTCCTTCGCCGCCTTGTTGGAGATCGTGCCGTCGGCGATGCGCTTGAGCAGCGCGGCCAGCTGCGCGGCCGATACCGGCGCATCGTCCAGGTCCACGCCTTCGCGGTTCAGGGTCGACGAGACGTCGCCCATCAGCCAGTTGGCGGCGGCCTTGGCGTTTTCCTTGCCGGCTTTTTCCACCACTGCGACGAAGTAGGTCGCCATCGATTTGGACGCCGTCAGCACCAACGAGTCGTATTCCGGCAGCGCGTATTCGCTGACGAAGCGCGCGCGCATGGCGGCCGGCAGTTCCGGCATCGAGGCCTTCACCTGCGAGATCCATTCGTCCGAGATCACCAGCGGCGGCAGGTCCGGGTCCGGGAAGTAGCGGTAGTCCTGCGCGTCTTCCTTGCTGCGCATCTCGCGCGTCTCCTTGCGGTCCGGATCGTACAGGCGCGTCGCCTGCACCACCTTGCCGCCGTCTTCGATCAATTCGATCTGGCGCCGCACTTCGACGTGCACCGCTTCCTCGATGAAGCGGAACGAGTTCAGGTTCTTGATCTCGCAGCGGGTGCCGTATTCCTTCTGGCCTTTAGGACGCACCGATACGTTGACGTCGCAACGGAACGAGCCTTCCTGCATGTTGCCGTCGCAGACGCCAAGCCACATCACCAGCGAGTGCAAGGCCTTGGCGTAGGCCACCGCTTCGGCGGCGCTGCGGATCTCCGGCTCCGAGACGATTTCCAGCAGCGGCGTGCCGGCGCGGTTCAAGTCGATGCCGCTCATGCCGGCGTAGTCCTCGTGCAGCGATTTGCCGGCGTCTTCTTCCAGGTGCGCGCGCGTCAGGTTGACGGTCTTGGTGACGAATTCGCCATCCTTCTCGAAGCCGAACGTCAGCGAGCCGCCGATGACCACCGGGTCTTCGAATTGGCTGATCTGGTAGCCCTTCGGCAGGTCCGGATAGAAGTAGTTTTTGCGGGCGAAGATCGACGCCGGCGCGATCTTGGCGCCGACGGCCAGGCCGAAGCGGATGGCGCGGTCGACGGCCTGCTTGTTCATCACCGGCAGCACGCCGGGCAGCGCCAGGTCCACCGGGCTGGCTTGCGTGTTCGGCTCGGCGCCGAACTTGATCGGCGAGCCGCTGAAGATTTTTGATTCGGTCGTGAGCTGCACGTGGTTCTCAAGACCGATGACGACTTCCCATTCCATATGATTCTCGCTGTATTCTGTGTGGTGGATGCTTAGACGCCGGCCGGAGCGCGGGTGTGCCAGTCGGTCGCCAGCTGGTACTGGTGGGCGACGTTGAGCAGCTTCGCTTCGCCGAAATGCTTGCCGATGATTTGCAGACCCACCGGGCGGTTGGCGTTCTTCTCGCCCTGGCCGAAGCCGCAAGGGATCGACATGCCGGGCAGGCCGGCCAGGCTGGTCGACAGGGTGAAGATGTCGGCCAGGTAGGCGGCGACCGGGTCGTCCGACTTGTCGCCCAGGTCCCAGGCGACGGTCGGCGCGACCGGTCCCATGATGACGTCGCAGACGGCGTTCGGGCCGTTGAGCACCGCTTCGAAGTCCTGCGCGATCAGGCGGCGGATCTTTTGCGCCTTCAGGTAGTAGGCGTCGTAGTAGCCGTGGCACAGCACATAGGTGCCGACCATGATGCGGCGTTTGACTTCGGCGCCGAAGCCCTCGGCGCGGGTCTTGCGGTACATGTCCGACAGGTCCTTGTACTCGGCGGCGCGGTGGCCGTAGCGCACGCCGTCGAAGCGCGACAGGTTGGACGAGGCCTCGGCCGGCGCGATCATGTAGTAGGCCGGGATCGACAGCGCGGTGTTCGGCAGCGAAATATCGACCAACTGCGCGCCCAGGGCCACATATTGCGCCAGCGCGGCGCGCACGGCCTGTTCGACGTCGGCCGCGAGGCCTTCGCCGAAGTATTCCTTCGGCACGCCGATGCGCAGGCCGGTCAGCGGCTGGCCCAGTTCACGCGTGAAGTCCTCGTCGACGCCGCCCAGTTCCGGCGTCAGCGAGGTCGAGTCGCGCTCGTCGAAGCCGGCCATGGCGTTGAGCAGCAGCGCGCAGTCCTCGGCCGTTTGCGCCATCGGGCCGCCCTGGTCGAGCGACGAGGCGAAGGCGATCATGCCGAAGCGCGACACGCGCCCGTACGTCGGCTTGATGCCGGTGACGCCGCAGAAGGCGGCCGGCTGGCGGATCGAGCCGCCGGTGTCGGTGCCGGTGACGGCCGGCGCCAGGCGCGCGGCGATGGCGGCGGCCGAGCCGCCCGACGAGCCGCCCGGCACGGCGTTCTTGTCCCACGGGTTCTTGACCGGGCCGAAGGCCGAGTTCTCGTTGGCCGAGCCCATGGCGAATTCGTCGCAATTGAGCTTGCCCAGGGTGACCATGCCGGCCTTGCGGAATTTTTCCACCACGGTGGCGTCGAACGGGCTGACGTAGTCGGCCAGCATTTTGGAACCGGCCGTCGAGCGCCAGTCGCGCGTGACGAAGATATCCTTGTGGGCGATCGGCACGCCGGTCAGCGCGGTGGCGGTGCCGGCGGCGATGCGGGCGTCGGCCTCGGCGGCCTGCGCCAGGGTCAGGGCGCGGTCCACGTGCAGGAAGGCGTTCAGGTCGCTCTTCTCGATGCGGTCGAGGAAGTGCGTGGCCAGCTCGGTGGCGGTGACGGCTTTGCTCTGCAGGAGCGCGGACAGCTCTTTAAGGGTTTTGGTGTGCATGGCGTTTCAATTCAATTCGGGGAGGATCGAGGCGAAGATGGGGGCAAACACGTGGCAAACCACGGCGCTTTTTGCTTATTCGATCACTTTCGGCACCAGGTACAAGCCATCCTGTGTCTTCGGCGCGACGGCCTGGTAGTCCTCGCGGCGATTGGCCTCGGTGGCCGCGTCCTCGCGCAGGCGCAGGGCGATGTTGTTCATGTGCGCCGCCAGCGGGTGGCTCAGCGGGGCGACGCCGTCGGTGTCGACCGCCTGCATCTGTTCGGCCAGCGCGAAAATGCCATTCAACTGCTCGAGCGCGGTGGCGCTCTGCTGCTCGCTCATCTCAAGTTGGGCCAGTTTGGCAATGCGTGTTACGTCGGATAGGGTCAGGGACATAGCGAATGGCGCGGACGGGCCGCGCGGGGTTTAATTGTTACATTGATAAAAAACTTGAAGTTCTGGCTAATCGCTGACAAAAGCGGACGATTGCCGCTTAACTTGCAAGCTGGGCCGATACACTTTTGGGTGGATTTTCGGCAAATCGCATTCAAATTATAAGGTAGAATGGCGGGTTGATGCGTTGCCGGGGCTGAATCATTGCTGCCGCCGCTCACCACAGGACATCTTTCTACAGCTTACGCGCACCCAGTAGCGCCACAGGACACACATGTTTGGTTTTTTACGCAGGTATATCTCCACCGATCTGGCCATCGATTTGGGCACGGCCAACACCTTGATTTACGTCCGCGGCCAGGGCATCGTTCTGGATGAACCATCGGTCGTCGCGATCCGCCAAGAGGGCGGCCCCAATGGCAAGAAAACCATCCAGGCGGTTGGTAAGGAAGCAAAGCAGATGCTGGGCAAGGTCCCCGGCAACATCGAGGCGATCCGCCCGATGAAAGACGGCGTGATCGCCGACTTCACCGTCACCGAGCAAATGCTCAAGCAGTTCATCCGCATGGTGCACGACTCCAAATTCTTCCGTCCTTCCCCGCGCATCATCATCTGCGTGCCGTGCGGCTCGACCCAGGTCGAGCGCCGCGCGATCCGCGAATCGGCGCTCGGCGCCGGCGCCTCGCAGGTGTATCTGATCGAAGAACCGATGGCCGCCGCGATCGGCGCCGGCCTGCCGGTGTCGGACGCCACCGGCTCGATGGTGGTCGACATCGGCGGCGGCACCACCGAGGTGGGCATCATTTCGCTGGGCGGCATGGTCTATAAAGGTTCGGTGCGCGTCGGCGGCGACAAGTTCGACGAGGCGATCGTCAACTATATCCGCCGCAACTACGGCATGCTGATCGGCGAGCAGACCGCCGAGGCGATCAAGAAGGCCATCGGTTCGGCCTTCCCGGGGTCGGAAGTCAAGGAGATGGAAGTCAAGGGCCGCAACCTGTCCGAGGGTATTCCGCGCTCGTTCACGATTTCGTCCAACGAGATCCTCGAAGCGCTGACCGATCCGCTCAATAACATCGTTTCGGCCGTGAAGAACGCCCTGGAACAAACGCCGCCCGAACTGGGCGCCGACATCGCCGAAAAAGGCATGATGCTGACCGGCGGCGGCGCGCTGCTGCGCGATCTGGACCGCCTGCTGATGGAGGAAACCGGCCTGCCGGTGCTGGTGGCCGAAGACCCGCTGACCTGCGTGGTGCGCGGGTCGGGCATGGCGCTGGAGCGGATGGACCAACTGGGCTCGATCTTCTCCTACGAATGATCAAGACGGGGCCGCGAAACAGCGGCCCCGGTGCTTTGGATGAGTTGACAGTCTCGTTGGCGCGGGAGCGCCGGATTATTGGAAGTCATGGAATACAGTCCTCCGCCACTTTTCAAGCAAGGCGCTTCGGCCCGGGTCAAGATGACGGTGTTCGCGTGCATATCGATTGCACTGCTGTTGGTCGACGCGCGCATGCGCACCCTGTCGACCGTGCGCCAGGTCGCGGGTACCGTGCTGTATCCGCTGCAGATGGTCGCGCTGCTGCCGCGCGACGCCATCTACGGCGTCGGCGACTACTTCTCCACCTTGTCGTCGATGAAAAAGCAGGTCAATGAGCTCAAACGCCAGCAGATCGCCGACGCCCAGGCGCTGCAGCAGGCGCAGCTCCGCACCGTCGAGAACAACCAGCTGCGCAAGCTGATGGGCGCGCGCGAGCAGCTACCCGTCAAGTCGATGCTGGCCGAGGTGCTGTACGACGCGCGCGACGCCAACAGCCGCAAGATCATCCTCGACCGCGGCATCAAGAGCGACGTCATGCTCGGCATGCCGGTGATCGACAACCAGGGCGTGGTCGGGCAGGTGACGCGGGTGTTCCCGTTCACCTCCGAGGTCACACTGCTGACCGACAAGGAGCAGGCCATCCCGGTGCAACTGCTGCGCAACGGTTTGCGCAGCGTCGCGTATGGACGCGGCAAGATCGGCGCGCTGGAGCTGCGCTTCACCGCGCCCAACGCCGATATCCAGGTCGGCGACATCGTCGTCACCTCGGGCCTGGACGGCATCTATCCGGCCGGCCTGGCGGTGGCGCGCGTGACGCAGGTGGAAAACAGCGCCGGCGGTTCCTTCGGCGGCGTGATTTGCCAGCCACTGGCCGGCGTCGCCAACAATACCCAGTTGCTGATCCTGATGTCGACACCGGAACTGCCTCCGCGTCCGCCGGACGAAGAGCCGCGCACGCCGAAGAAGGGCAATAACAAGATGGCGCCGGTGAAGGATCCGGCGAAGGAGGGCGCCGACGGCCAGGCCGCGCCGGCCGCCGCTGCCACCGCTCCAGTCAACAACGCCGCGCCGGGACTGATGCCGGTGATGCCGCCGCCGCTCGCGCCGAAGGTCGCGCCGGCCGACGGCGCCACCGCGCCCGCCACTGGCGGGTCGGCCAAACCCACGACCGCCACACCGCCCACGGCCGCACCTGCCGCCGCCGCGCCCGCGACCACGGCACCGCTGCGCGCCGCGCCGGCCGCCGCCACCACAACGAAGGAGCCGGCACGATGAATCGTCCACACTATATTCTGCTGCCGGTCAGCCCGCTGTTCATCGCCTTCAGCCTGTTCTGCGCCTTTTTACTGAACCTGCTGCCATGGGGGCAGTTCGTCGGCGTGCCCGATTTTGTCGCACTGGTGCTGGTGTTCTGGGGCGTGCACCAGCCACGCAAGGTCGGCATCGGCACCGCCTTCTTCCTCGGCCTGCTGATGGACGTCCACGACTCGACCCTGCTGGGCGAAAACGCGCTGGCCTACACCTTGCTGTCATACTTCGCCATCATGCTGCACCGGCGCGTGTTGTGGTTCCCGCTGTTGACGCAGGCGATGCACGTGTTCCCGCTGCTGGTCATGGCGCAGTCGATCCAGCTGGTGATACGTTTCTTCGTCTCCGGTAAATTCCCGAGCTGGTACTACTTCGTCGAAAGCGTGGTCGCCGTGGCCCTGTGGCCGATCGCCACCTGGCTGCTGCTGGCGCCACAGCGGCGCGCGGTCGACCGCGACCACACCCGCCCGATCTGATTCCAGCCCCGCCATGACTGAGCTCAAGGACAACCAGCGCGAACTTCACAAGTTCCGTCTGCGCCTGACGGTACTGGGCGGGCTGGTGTTCATTTGCTTCGGGTTGCTGCTGGTGCGCTTCATCTGGCTGCAGGTGGTCAAATACAGCGACTATGCCGTCAAGGCGGAGGACAACCGCATCGCCATCGTGCCGATCGCGCCCAACCGGGGCCTGATCCTGGACCGCAACGGCGTGGTCCTGGCGCGTAACTTCTCGGCCTACACGCTGGAGGTCACGCCGGCCAAGCTGTCCATGACCTTGGACGAAACGATCGACGAACTGGCCAAGCTGGTGTCCATCGAGGTCAAGGACCGCAAGCGTTTCCGCAAACTGCTGGAGGAGTCCAAACGCTTCGAGAGCGTGCCGCTGCGTACCCGTCTGACCGACGAGGAGGTGGCGCGTTTCTCGGCGCAGCGCTTCCGCTTTCCCGGTGTGGAGATCCAGGCACGCCTGTTCCGCCAGTACCCGCAGGGCGAGATCGCCTCGCATGTGATCGGCTATATCGGCCGCGTCAACCAGTCCGAGGCCCGCGCCCTGGCCGAAAGCGACGACGCGGCCAACTACAACGGCACCAACCATATCGGCAAGGAAGGCCTGGAAAAAAGCTACGAGAAGCACCTGCACGGCACCACCGGCTACGAGGAGGTGGAGGTGTCGGCAGGCGGGCGCGCGATCCGCACGCTGTCGCGCACCAACGCCACGCCGGGCAGCAACCTGATACTGTCGATCGACATCGAGCTGCAGAAGGTCATCGAGGAGGCCTTCGGCGAATGGCGCGGAGCGCTGGTGGCGATCGAGCCGGAGACTGGCGACATCCTGGCCTATGTGTCGCGGCCCGGCTACGATCCCAACCTGTTCGTCGACGGCATCGACTCGCAAAGCTGGAACGAACTCAATACCTCGCTGGACCGGCCGATGGTCAACCGCCCGCTGTCCGGCACCTATCCGCCCGGATCGACGTTCAAGCCGTTCATGGCGCTGGCCGCGCTGGAGCTGGGCAAGCGCACGCCCAACCAGTCGATCTCGGACGCTGGCTACTTCACGCTGGGCGGGCACCGCTTCCGCGACGATAAACCTGGCGGCCATGGCACGGTCGACATGTACAAATCGATCGTCGACTCGTGCGACACCTATTACTACATCCTCGGCAACGAGATGGGCATCGACGCGATCAGCGATTTCATGAAGCCTTTCGGTTTCGGCCAACTGACCGGCATCGACCTGGAACACGAGAAGCAGGGCGTGCTGCCGTCGAAGGAATGGAAGCGCAACCGCTTCAAGAAAAACGTGGCGGCGCAGAAGTGGGTCGGCGGCGACACCATCTCCATCAGCATCGGCAACGGCTACAACAACTACACGCCGCTGCAAATGGCGCACGCCACGGCCAACCTGGCCAACAACGGCGTGGTGATGAAACCGCACCTGGTCAAGATCATCGAAGACCCGACCACGCGCGCGCGCCGGCTGACGGTACCCAAGGAAAGCTACCGCATCCCGCTCAAGCAGCAGAATATCGACTTTATCAAGAACGCGATGGTCGGCGTGACCACCGGCGGCACGGCGGCGCGCGTGTTCGCCAACGCCGGCTACACCTCCGGCGGCAAGACCGGCACCGCGCAGCTGTTCGCCATCAAGAAGAACGAGAAGTACAATGCCGCCCTGGTGGCCGAGCGCCTGCGCGACAACGCCCTCTACACCGCCTTCGCGCCGGCCGACAAGCCGCGCATCGCCATCGCCGTCGTGGTGGAAAACGGCGGCTTCGGCGCCGCCGTGGCCGCGCCCATCGTGCGCAAGGCCCTGGATTACTACATGCTCGGCAAACGCTCCGGCGACAAGGATACGACGCCCGTGCCGAAGGAGGACGCGGTGCTGCGCTCCCTGCCCGAACTCCAGGCCGAACAGGGCGTGGTCGATGAAAAAAAGCCGGGTGCTGAAACCCCGGGCAACACCGAATAAAAGGATCTGCATGCGCATCAACGAAAGGCGTTCCCTGTGGCGCCGCCTTCGCCCGTACTTCACGGTTTTCGACGGACCACTGACCTTCATCATTCTGATGCTGCTGACGGTCAGTTCGATCACCTTGTACTCGGCCAGTATCGGCATTCCGGGCAAGATGGAAGACCACATGCGCAACATCCTGCTGTCGTTCGCGGTCATGTGGGTCGTCGCCAACATCTCGCCGCAGATGATGATGCGCATCGCCGTGCCGGCCTACACGGTCGGCATGATCCTGCTGGTGGCGGTGGCGCTGGTCGGCACCATCAAGCTGGGCGCGCGGCGCTGGCTGCACGTGGGGATCGATATCCAGCCGTCCGAATTCATGAAGATCGTCACCCCGATGATGCTGGCCTGGTTCTTCCAGCATCGCGCCGGTCAACTGCGCTGGCAAAGCTATTGCATCGCCGCGCTGCTGTTGATGATGCCCGTGGGTCTGATCGTCAGGCAGCCCGACCTCGGCACCGCCTTGCTGGTGGTGGCGGCGGGCTTCTCGGTCATCTTCCTGGCCGGCCTGTCGTGGAAGGCGCTGGCCGGTCTGCTGGCCGCCTTCGCCGCCAGCCTGCCGGTGATCTGGTCGCTGCTGCACGACTACCAGCGTGAACGCGTGATGACCTTGATCGATCCGACCTCCGACCCGCTGGGCAAGGGCTTCCACATCATCCAGTCGACCATCGCGGTCGGCTCGGGCGGCATCACCGGCAAGGGCTGGACGCAAGGCACGCAGGCCCACCTGGAGTTCATCCCGGAGCGCACCACCGACTTTATCTTCGCCGTCTACTCCGAGGAGTTCGGCCTGGTGGGCAACCTGGTGCTGATGCTGCTGTTCCTGCTGCTGATCGGCCGTGGCCTGATGATCGCCGGGAACGCGCCCAATTTCTTCAGCCGGCTGATGGCCGGCGCCATGACGATGATTTACTTCACCTACGCGTTCGTCAACATGGGCATGGTCAGCGGCATCCTGCCGGTGGTCGGCGTGCCGCTGCCGTATATGAGCTATGGCGGCACCGCATTGCTCACCCTGGGCATCGCCGGCGGTATCCTGATGAGCATCCAGCGCCACCGCAAGCTGGTGCAGACGTGATGCGCGCCCATACCGATAGCCACGACGGCGACGCTCGCCGCTTCCGCCGCCGCCTCAAGGGGCTGGCGCTCGTCGCCTTGATCGGCCTCGGTCTGCTGATGGCGCGCGTGGTCTGGCTGCAAGTGGTGCGGCATGACGACTATGCCGCCATGGCCGAGCAGAATCGCGCCGTGGCGCAGCCGGCCGGGCAGCCGCCCGCCGGCGCCAAATAAGGGCCGCCGCATGCATTTCGACGACGGGCGCTCGCCATGGCAGCGCCTCCGCCCCCATGTCATGGTGTTCGACATTCCGCTGGCGGTCATCATCCTCGCCTTGCTGTCGGTGGGACTGGTCACGCTGTACTCGGCCGGCATCGCCATTCCGGGCAAGGTGTCGGACCAGCTGCGCAATATCGCCGCCGCCTTCTTCGTCATGTGGCTGGCCGCGAACATTCCACCGCAAACGCTGATGCGCCTCGCCGTGCCGGTGTACGCGCTGGCCGTGGCGCTGCTGATCGCCGTCGCGCTGGTGGGCACCATCAAAGGCGGTTCGCGCCGCTGGATCACCATCGGCATCCAGCTGCAGCCGTCCGAATTCATGAAGATCGCCATGCCGCTGATGCTGGCCTGGTTCTTCCAGCGCCAGGCCGGCCAGTTGCGCTGGCAGGCGTACGCGGTCGCCGCGCTGCTGCTGGCGGTTCCCGTGGTCCTCATCGCGCGCCAGCCGGATCTTGGAACGGCTTTGCTGGTGGTGGCGGCCGGCGCCTGCGTGATCTTCCTCGCCGGCCTGTCGTGGAAGGCGCTGGCGGCGCTGGCGGCGGCAGCCTGCGTCGGCATGCCGTTGCTGTGGTCCGTGATGCACGACTACCAGCGCGAGCGCGTGCTGACCTTGATCGATCCGTATCACGACCCGCTGGGCAAGGGCTTTCATATCATCCAGTCGATGATCGCCATCGGCTCCGGTGGCGCGGCGGGCAAGGGCTGGACCCACGGCACGCAGACGCACCTGGAGTTCATCCCCGAGCGCACCACCGATTTCATTTTCGCCGTCTTCTCAGAGGAATTCGGCCTCACCGGCAATCTGGTGCTGATGGTGCTGTACCTGCTGCTGATCTGGCGCGGGCTCTCCATCGCCCTGAATGCATCCACTTTCTTCACGCGCCTGCTGGCGGGCGCCATTACGATGATTTACTTTACCTACGCTTTCGTCAACATGGGCATGGTCAGCGGTATCGTGCCGGTGGTCGGCGTGCCGCTGCCGTTCATGAGCTATGGCGGCACCGCGCTGCTGACACTGGGCCTTGGCGCCGGCATTTTAATGAGCATCCAGCGGCACAGCCGCAGCGTGCGTAGCGGTTCCGGCGCGCCGGCGTGGGGTGCGCTGGCATGATGGAGATCAAAGACACCGAGCGCGAACTGAAAGAGTTCCGCACGCGGATCGCGGTGCTGGGCCTGGCGGTTTTCGTCTGTTTTGGATTGCTGCTGGCGCGCTTCATCTGGCTGCAGGTGATCAAGCACGACGATTTTGTCGTCAAGGCGGAGGAGAACCGTATCGCCATCGTCCCGATCACGCCGAATCGCGGGCTGATTTTGGACCGCAACGGCGTTGTCCTGGCGCGCAACTACTCGGCCTACACGCTGGAGATCACGCCGTCCAAGCTGACGGCGACGCTGGACGAGACGATCGATGAGTTGGCCAAACTGGTCAACATCGAAGTAAAGGACCGCAAGCGCTTCAAGAAGCTGATGGAGGAGTCCAAGCGTTTCGAGAGCGTGCCGTTGCGCACCCGGTTGACCGACGAGGAGGTGGCGCGATTTTCGGCGCAGCGCTTCCGCTTCCGTGGCGTCGAGGTGCAGGCGCGCCTGTTCCGCCAGTACCCGCTGGGCGAGACGGCGTCGCACGTGATCGGCTACATCGGCCGCATCAGCCGCGCCGAGGCCAATGCCATCGACGACGGCGAGGACGCCACCAACTACAAGGGCACCGACCATATCGGCAAAGAGGGGCTGGAAAAAAGCTACGAGCAGCAGCTGCACGGCCGCACCGGCTATGAAGAGGTGGAGGTGACGGCCGGCGGCCGGGCGGTGCGTACCTTGTCGCGCAAACCCGCCGTCCCGGGCAGCAATCTGATCCTGTCGATCGATATCGAGTTGCAGAAGGTGGTGGAGGACGCCTTCGGGGACCGGCGCGGCGCGCTGGTGGCGATCGAGCCTTCCACCGGCGATATCCTGGCGTACGTGTCGCGGCCCGGTTACGATCCGAACCTGTTCGTCGACGGCATCGACACGCAGAGCTGGAATGAGCTCAACACCTCGCTGGACCGGCCCATGGTGAACCGGCCGCTGTCGGGCACCTATGCGCCTGGGTCCACCTTCAAGCCTTTCATGGCGCTGGCGGCGCTGGAGCTGGGCAAGCGCACCACCACCCAGGCCACCTACGATCCCGGCTACTACTACCTGGGCGGCCACAAATTCAACGACGATGTGGTCGGAGGCCATGGTTCGGTCGCCATGCACAAGTCCATCGTCGTCTCCTGCAACACCTATTACTACGAGCTGGGTCATGACATGGGGATCGATATGATCCACGATTTCATGAAGCCCTTCGGTTTTGGCCAGAAGACCGGCATCGACCTTTTCAACGAGAAGGTCGGCGTGCTGCCGTCGCAGGAGTGGAAGCGCAAGCGTTTCAAGGGTGCGGCGGGGCGCTGGGTAGGTGGTGATACGATCTCGATCAGTAACGGATCCGGCTACAACGCCTACACCCCGCTGCAGATCGCGCACGCGGTGGCCAACCTGGCCAACGACGGCGTGGTGATGAAGCCGCACCTGGTGAAGATAATCGAGGATGGCGCCACGCGCGCGCGCGCGCTGACGGTGTCGAAGGAGAGCTATCGGATTCCGCTCAAGCAGGAGAACATCGATTTCATCAAGAACGCGATGGTCGGCGTGACCACGGAGGCCGGCGGCACCGGCGTGCGCGCGTTCACCGGCGCCCAATACCGCGTCGGCGGCAAGACCGGTACGGCACAGGTGATCACGATTAAGAAGGGCGACAAGTACAATGCCGCCAAACTGGCGGAACGCCTGCGCGACAACGCGTTGTTCACCGCCTTCGCGCCGGCCGAGAAACCGCGCATCGCGATCGCGCTGGTGGTGGAGAACGCCGGCAAGGGTGGCCTGGAAGCGGCGCCTATCGCGCGCAAGGCCCTCGACTATTACCTGCTGGGCAAACGCCCGGCCGGAAAGGATACAACCAAAGTGGAAAAAGAAGACGCGGAAGAAATCGTGCCGGTGGAAGGTCAGACCTTGGAAGAGCAGGCCGCGGCCGCAAGGCTGGAGCGTGGCGCCGGTGTGACCGGCGACGCGAACGGCACGGCGCCGGCACAGCCGGCGGCACCGGACGCGCCGGCGCCCGCGCCAGCCCCGGCGCCGGCCGCTCCGGCGCCCACCACGCAACCGGCACCGGTGGTGCGGAAAAACCAATGAGGACGACGCCATGTGTATGAACCGAAGCCAACTACGGAACGCCTGCGTGGCGCTGGCCATGCTGGCGCTGGCCGGCTGCGGCACCGTTCCGACATCGGACGAAACGACCTCCCGGCCGCCACGTACCTCGGGACCTGTGATCAAGGCGCCGTCCGCCACCAAGCCGGCCACCGGCCTGCCGGCGCTGCCGCCGGCTAACTCGGGGCGGGGTGGCTACTACCAGGACGACGGCCCCGGCGACGCGCCGCCGGACAATCTGGCCGATGTGCCGGATGCCGACGTGCGCAACGATCCGCTGCTGCCGCGCTCCAACCGCCCTTATGTCGTCTTTGGCAAGACCTATACGCCGATCACGGACAACGAGCCGTTCACGCAGGTGGGCGTGGGCACCTGGTACGGCAAAAAGTTCCATGGCCAGCGCACGTCGTCGGGCGAGATATACGATATGTACAAGATGACGGCCGCGCATCCGACGCTGCCGATTCCATCGTACGCGCGTGTGTCGAACATGGTCAGCGGGGCGACGGTGATCGTGCGTATCAACGACCGGGGGCCTTTCCATGCCAAGCGCGCCATCGACGTGTCGTACACGGCGGCGTTGAAATTGGGTTTGCTGGGCAAGGGCAGCCATGAGCTGAAAATCGAGCGCATTCTGCCCGAGGAGATCGACCGCATGCTGGCGACGAAGGAGGGCGTGTCGGGTACGAAGGCGCCGCGCTTGCAGACGTCGTCGCCGTCCGGGGCGCGGTTGTCATCGTATGCGGGGGAGGGCGGCAAGCAGCTGTCGACGACGCCGCAGCCGTTGGTATTGACGCCGAAGGCGGTATCGGGTGGAGGTGGGGCTGCCGCGCCGGCGGTTGCTTCGGCGGCCGCGCCGGGCGCGAAGTCCGAGATCGAGACGTTGATGCTGGCCGATAGCGTGCCGGCCGCCGCCAGCGGCTTTTATCTGCAGCTTGGCGCTTACACGCGGGCGGAGAACGCGGAAGCCGTGCGGGGAAAGCTGACGGGGAATGGTTTTTCAACCCTGGAAGTGGTGCAGAGCGGGCCGGTGCACCGTTTGTTCGGCGGACCGTTTGCCAGCCGCCAGGAGGCGTTGCAGGCGGCGCAGGGGTTGCCGTCGTCGTTGAGCCTCAAGCCGATTGTCGTCCAGCGCTGAGGTATGGGCCGTTTGGCGGCTCGCACATGGCGGATTACGGCGTTCCGCCTAATCCGCCCTACGTGTCTCCGTGGTCCCGAAACAATCGTGGTCGCACGCGTTTTCTGAACTACGTAGGGCGGATTAGCGCAGCGTAATCCGCCGTGCATGCGTTATCGTTGGCATTGCCGGATAAACGGTCACTTGCAACCGTGGGTCTGGGTATTCGGGAAATCGGCGCGGATCTTTTCCAGGTTGGCTTGCAATTCCGCGTCGACGTCGCGGAACTGGAATGCCAGCAGCTTGCTGCCGCTCATGCGCGGTGTGACGCGCGCGGTGCGCACGCCTTGCTTGACCAGCGCCGCCAACTGGTTCTGCGCCGCCGTTTCGCTCTTGAACACGCCGAGCGAGATCGCCCAGCGCATCGGCGAGTTGTCCGGCATGACGAAGTAATTGGTTACCCCCAGCCCGCGCAGTTCGGCCGCTTTTTTGTCGGCGGCTTCCTTGCTGCCCATCGGCGGGATGTTCACGATGTAGCTCGATATCTCGGTGCCCGGCAGGTTGCGGCGCGATTGGCGGTCGCCCAGATTCAACGCGGCCAGACGCGCTTCGAACCGGCGCGCGTCGGCGATGACGAAGCTGCCGATCTCCACGCACGCCAGCGGCTGCGGCGCGGCCTTGCCGTCAACCGGCGCGCTGGCCGCATCGCCCGCGGCGGCGCCCGCGGGCGCATGGCCGGCCCGCTCCGCCGAAACGATGGTCAGCTGATTGGCGTTAAGCTGGTTGACAAGGCGTGCCGGTTCGCGCTCGTTGCCGCTGAAGTGACCGAGATAGCCCCGCCCATACGCGAACAGCGCGGCGTTGACGGCTAACAGCGACCAGAAAATAAACTTCAGCACGGGCTTCCTCGGTGGGGCAATTCGATTCAGAGGGCCCGCGCCGCGCCGGTAGCGGCGGCGTGCAGGCCTATCAGCACGATATTCTCGACGATACGATGCGGCACCTTCAGCATCGGCGCGATGTAGGGCGCCGCGCCGCCGGAGATGATGCATTCCGCCGCCTGGTGCCGCGCGAACGCGTGCTCGATGGCGCCGCTCTGCGCGGCCAGGCAGCCGCTCAAGATGGCGTCGTCGGTATTGTCGGCGAATCCGTCAGGCAGCTTACCGTCTTGTGCAATTTGCGGCAACCGCGCCGTGTTGCGCGCCAGCGAACTGGCCATCAGACCCAGGCCGGGCAGGATCATCCCGCCCAGGAAAACGCCGTCGGCGGTGATGGCGTCGATGGTGGTGGCGGTGCCGCAGTTGGCGACGACGATGGCGCGACCCGGCGCCAGGGTGTGGCCGGCGATGGCGGCGGCGAAACGGTCGCATCCCAGTTGCGCGGGATTGCGGTAGCCGTTGGTCAGTCCCGCCAGCGTCGGCCGCGATTCGAACCAGTCGATCGCCTGCGCCAGCGGCATGGCGGGGAAGGTCCGCTGCAGCACATACTCGAGGTGGACGCGCAGCGCGTTGCCGGCCACGTTGGCGATCAGGATGCGCTCTACCGGACGCTGGGCGACGGCTTCGCCCCAGATCAGTTCAAGCTGCGTGAGGTCGGCGTGGACCACGGCGCCATGCGCCAGCCATGCGCCGGGCTGCGCGTCCGCCTCGGCCAGCGCCCATTTGACGCGGGTGTTGCCGGCGTCGATCAGTAAAATCATGATAATCCGATGGAGGAGGGGATGGTTGACGACAACCTTAGCGAGACGTCGCCGGACAGCACCTCGACGCGTCCGTGCTCCGTGTCGAGCATCAGCCGCCCGATGGCGTCGACGCCGGCCGCGCGGCCCTGTTGCAGCACCTGGCCGTGGTCGAGAATGACGACGTCCCGCCCCTGCCACGCGTGCAGCAGGTTCCAGCGCTCGGCGAAGGGCGCGAAGCCGGTGTCGTCGAATTCGGCCAGCACGGCGGCCAGGCGGCTCAGTAAAGCGGCCATCAATTCGTTGCGGTCCATTTTCGCCAGCCACGGCGCGGCCGCCACCGCGCGGCCGATCTGTTCTTCCAGTTCGTCGGGCATCAGCAGGTTGATGCCGACGCCGATGACGGCCCAGACGGCGCCATCGCCGTCCTTGCGCGAGGTTTGCGTTTCGACCAGGATGCCGGCCAGCTTTTTACCGTCGCGCAGCAGGTCGTTGGGCCATTTGATTTGCACCGGCACGCCCAGCGAGGCGATGGTCTCGGCCAGCGCCACGCCGACCGCCATCGGCAGGCCGGTCATGCGGTGCAACGGTCCCTTGAAGCGCCAAGCCAGCGAGAACATCAGCGCGGCGCCCGGCGTGGACAGCCAGCTGCGCCCGGCGCGGCCACGGCCGGCGGTCTGGTTCTCGGCGATGCGCAGCAGCGGGCCGTCCAGCGTGTCGATGCGGGCCAGCAGATCGGCGTTGGTGGAGCCGGTTTCGGCGACGACTTCGATAGCCACGTGGGTGGCGCTGGTGGCGCAGCGGGCGGCGACGGCCTCCGGCGACAGGGATAAAGATGAGGACAGGGATGCGGCGGTCATGGTGCGGCCTTGCGCGGTTTGTGCGGGGCCCTGGCGAAGGCGAAATCGTAGACGGCGTTTGGCATCAGGCGCAGCACCTTGGCGACCACGCCCATTTGCCACGGAATGACGGCATAGCTGGCGCCGGCGGCGATGGTGCGCGCGGCCTTGGCGGCGAATTTTTCAGGCGCCATCAGGAACGGCATCGGATAAGGATTCACCTTGGTCATCGGCGTATCGATGTAGCCGGGGCAGAGCGTGACAACCTTGATGCCATAGGGCTTCATCTCCAGCCGCAGCGATTCGCAGTAGCTGATCACGGCCGCCTTGGAGGCGCTGTACGCCTCGGCGCCCGGCAGGCCGCGTATGCCTGCCACGCTGCCGATGCCGACCAGCCGCGCCGGCGTGCGCTGCGCCCTCATCGCCGCGATGAACGGCGCGAAGGTGGCGGCGGTGGCGACCACGTTGGTGGCGATGATGGCTTCGAACACCGCGAGGTCCTCGGCGAACTCGGTCAAGGTGCCGGCCGAGATGCCGGCGTTGGCGATGACCACGTCGACGCCGCCGGCATGGGCCAGGAAGTCGCGCGCGGCGGCGGCGATGGCCGCGTGGTCGCGCACATCGACGACGTAGGCGCGGTGTTTTTCCGAATTGGGGAGTGAGGCGATCAGGCTATCGAGCGCCTCGCCGCGCCGGCCCAGCAGCCCGAGGACGGCGCCTTGCGACGCGTATTGCGCCGCGAGCGCGGCGCCGATGCCGCTGGAGGCGCCGGTGATGAAGACGCGCTGACCGCTCATGCCCGGGCGCCAGGTGGCGCCGGCCGCCGGGCCGAAGCCGTTGTCAACGCGTCTTTGGAGGGCATGCTTACTTCTTTTCCGCTTTCGCTTTCGCGACCAGGATATCCATCACCTGCAGGCCCTGGGCGTGCAGCTGGGCCTCGCTGGTGGCGGTCTTGGAGCCTTCGTCGGACATCGATGGCGACGTCACATACTTGCCGTCGATGGCGAACATCGGCCACGAGTCGACGCCGTAGGTGTCCATCATCGCGGTGGCCTTGCGGACGCGGCCCTGCACGCCGAAACCGCGATAGGCGTCGATGAATTTCTGACGGTCGATGCCCTGCTTGGCGATGAAGTCGAACACCAGCTCGTCGCGGTTCATGCGGTTGCGGTTGACGTGCATCTCGTTGAAGATCTTGGTGTTGATCGCTTCGTTCATCAGGCCCATGGCTTCCAGCGTGTAGAACATTTTCTGCTGCGGCAGCTCGGTGTTGGTGCGTGAAATGTGCGTGCGCTTGAAGACGATGTTGTCGCCCTGTTTCTTGACCCATGCGGTCAGCGACGGGTCCAGCGCGTGGCAGTGCGGGCAGGCGTAGTCGAAGAACTCGATCACTTCCACCTTTTTGCCGGTGTCGACGGGCTGCGGCGTCGGCAGGGTTTTGTACTCGACGCCGTTCTTCGGATCGGCAGGGGATGCGGAGGCCGACGACAAGGCGACAGCGCTCAGCATCAGCGCGCTCAAAACGTATTTCAGAATTCGCATCATTACTCCTGGCTTGGTTCGTTACTTTTGATTGCGCACGACTGCGACGTCGACGCCGTTTTCAGACAACTTGCTGCGGACTTTGTTCATCGCCTCGACCTGGTTGAACGGGCCGATGCGAACCCGGTGCAGCACGCCGGTGTCGGTGGTGCGGTCCGACAGGTTGGCCTCGAAGCCGAGCAGTGCCAGCTTGGCGCGGGCGCTTTCGGCGTCGGCCACCTCGCGGAAGGCGCCGGCCTGCAGGTAATAGATGTACTTTTCGTCGCCGCCGTTGGCCGGCGCGGTGGCGGCGCCCGCCGCCGGTGCGGCGGTGTTGGCCGGGGTCTTGGCGACCGGCGTCGGCGTCACGTTCGACGCCGAAGGAACGGTTTTCGGCTTGTCGGCCGCCGCGCCCTGGATGCGGTCGACCACCGCCTGCAGCGGATCGGCCGCCGGCGCTTTCGGAGCCGGCGCCGGAGCGGGTGCCGGGGCGGCCGGCGGAGGATCGCGGCTCAAGTCCTTGGCCGCCGCGCGCGCCGCTTCCTTGCTGCCGTACATGGGCTTGTTCGGATCGGCCGCCTGGCCCGCGGTCGTTTCCGTACTCTTGTTGCTGCGCCCCTTGTCGGTGAACGGGGAGGCCCCCTTGTTGATCACCAGCGCGACGACGACGGCGACGGTCAGGCCGATGACCAGGCCGATGACGATGCCGATGAAGGTGTTGCCCTGTTGGCGCGAACGCGGAGTGAGACTGGTACGGAAATTCATTGTGCGGGATATCCTTCGCAATTACATTTTGTTGGGAGCGGAGACGCCGATCAGCGCCAGGCCGTTTTGCAGCACCTGGCGGGTGGCGACCATCAGCGCGATACGGGCCGCCTTGAGCGCCTCGTCGTCGACCAGCACGCGTTCGGCGAAATAGAAGCTGTGCAGGTTGGCGGCCAGGTCGCGCAGGTAGAACGCGATCTGGTGCGGGCCCAGTTCGGCCTGGGCGCGCGCCAGCGTCTCCGGGTACGCGGCCAGGGTCGCCAGCAGGGTCGCCTCGGTCGGCGCGGTCAGCGGCGACAGGTCGACATCGGCCAGCGCGGCGACGTCGCCGGTGAACTGTTCGAGCATGCGGCAGATGCGCGCGTGGGCGTACTGCACGTAATACACCGGATTTTCATCCGAGGTTTTCAGCGCGACGTCGACGTCGAACACGAATTCGGTGTCGGCCTTGCGCGAGATGAGGAAGAAGCGCACCGCGTCGCGGCCCTTGGTGATGTCGCCGCCACCGGACCATTCGATCAGGTCGCGCACGGTGACGTAGGAACCGGCGCGCTTGGAGATCTTGACCTCCTCGCCGCCCTTCATCACGGTGACCATCTTGTGCAGCACGTAGTCCGGGAAGCCCTGCGGGACGCCGACGTTGACGGCCTGCAGGCCGGCGCGCACGCGGGCGATGGTGCCGTGGTGGTCGGAGCCCTGGACGTTGATCGCCTGGCCGAAACCGCGCTGGAACTTGACGATGTGGTAGGCCACGTCCGGCACGAAGTAGGTGTAGGTGCCGTCCTTCTTGCGCATCACGCGGTTCTTGTCGTCGCCGTAGTCCTCGGTGCGCAGCCACAGCGCGCCTTCCTCCTCGTACGTCTTGCCGGATTTATTGAGCATGTCGACGGCCGCGTCGACCTTGCCGTCGGCGTACAGCGAAGATTCGAGGTAGTAGTTGTCGAACTTGACGCCGAAGGCCTGCAGGTCGATATCCTGCTCGTTGCGCAGGTAGGTCACGGCGAAGGCGCGGATCGATTCGATGTCGTCGATGTCGCCGGAGGCGGTGGCCGGGGCGCCGTCGGAGGCCGAAACGGTCTTTTTGGCCTTGAAGTCCTCGGCGATGTCGGCGATGTAGTCGCCGTTGTAGGCCGATTCGGGCCACTGGGCGTCGCCCGGCTTGAAGCCGCGCAGGCGCGCCTGGACCGAATTGGCCAGGGTCTGGATTTGCACGCCGGCGTCGTTGTAGTAGAACTCGCGGGTGACCTTGTAGCCCTGGGAGCCGAACAGCGACGACAGCGCGTCGCCCAGCGCGGCCTGGCGGCCGTGGCCCACGTGCAGCGGGCCGGTGGGGTTGGCCGAGACGAATTCGATGATCACGCTCTTGCCGGCGCCCGTATCGCTGCTGCCGTAGGCGGCGCCCTGCGCCAGCACGGCCTTGACCACGGCCTGCTTGGCGGCGGCGCTCACGCGCAGGTTGATGAAGCCCGGGCCGGCGATGTCGGCCGACTCCACCAGGCCCTTGCCGGCGGGGTTGGCCAGCAGCGCCTCGACCACCTTGGTGGCCAGTTCGCGCGGGTTCATTTTGAGCTGCTTGGCCAGTTGCATGGCGATGTTACAGGCCACGTCACCGTGCGACGGGTCGCGCGGGCGCTCCAGCACGACGTTGCCGGTGACTTCCGTCCCGGCCAGGATCGGTGCGAGGGCGGCCTGGAACAGGGCGGTGATATCTTGTTTTTGTTGGGCGAGCATGAGCGAAATGGCGGCCGGGCCGCGCTAAAAAATTCATCTGAAAGCGAAAACGGCCGGCGCTCTGGCACCGGCCAAACAATGGTCATTATACTGGTTTGCACGGAGCCGGTGAGGGTAGCCGAGCGCTCCCGCCGCCGTGCGGGGGGCGCATGCGAGGGGAAGCGAGGGGTGGCGGCTAACCGACTTTTACATTCTTGTCGGCGACTTGTCATATGCGCTGCTGTGGCACTACTGTATACTGCGCGATCACGGCTGCCGGCCGCTCTCTGGAATTAGCATATGAACAAGCAGCGCCCGACGCTCTCACTGAAGTCACCCGCCAAGGCGGCAGCGCCCAAGCTGCGCGCCAGCCATGCGCGTGACCTGAAACCGGCGCTGCAAACCAGCTTCCAGACCGGCCTGCGGCCCGATTCGCTCGCTTTTAGCCTGATCGGCGCGGCGCACGCGGTGGCCCAGGTCCGCACCGGCACCAATCTGCCGCAGGCGCTGGCCCAGGTGTGGGCGAAAAACGATGCCACCCCGCAGGCGCGCGGCGCCATGCAGGACATCGCCTACCGCTGCATGCGCCAGTTGGGCCAGAGCGAGACCCTGATCGCGCTGATGGCGCCCAAGGCGCCGGATCCGCTGGTCGGCGCGCTGCTGGCCTGCGCGCTGGCCCTGATGACGGCGCCCGACGCCGTCAAGCCGTACGAGGAATTCACCGTCGTCGACCAGACCGTGACGGCGGCCGACGCCCACCCGGACACCGCGCGCGCCAAAAACATGGTCAACGCCGTGCTGCGCCGTTTCCTGCGCGAGCGCAAGGCGCTGCTCGAGACGGCGCTGCTGCAGCCGCTGGCCAAATGGAACTACCCGCAATGGTGGATCGACGCGGTGCGCGCGGCCTGGCCGCAGGACTGGCAGGCGGTGCTGGCGAGCGGCAACACCGCGCCGCCGCTGACGTTGCGCGTCAACGTCCGCAAAACCTCGGTGGCACAGTATCTGGCGACCTTGGCCGCCGCCGGCATGGACGCCACGCAAATCGGCCCGAGCGCCGTGCGGCTGGCCAAACCGGTCGGCGTGGGCCTGATTCCGGGCTTCGCCGACGGCCTGGCGTCGGTGCAGGACGCCGCCGCCCAGCTGGCCGCGCCACTGCTGGACGTGCAAAACGGCATGCGCGTGCTCGACGCCTGCGCCGCGCCCGGCGGCAAGACCTGCCACATCCTGGAGCTGGCCGACGCCGATGTGACCGCGCTCGACGCCGACCCCAAGCGCCTGGCGCGGGTCGAGGAAAATCTGCAGCGATTGCAGCTGAAAGCCGCATTGCAGGCGGCCGAGGCGCAAACGTCGACCTGGTGGGACGGCAAACAATTCGACCGCATCCTGGCCGACGTGCCGTGCACGGCCTCCGGCATCGTGCGCCGCCACCCGGATATCCGCTGGCTGCGCCGCAAGGGCGACACGCTCCAACTTGCAACACTTTCGGCCAAAATCCTCGACAACCTTTGGCAGATGCTTGCCCCGGATGGTAAATTGCTGTTCGTAACGTGTTCCTTGTGGCCGCAGGAATCGGAAGCGCAGGCCGCCGCCTTCGCCGTGCGCAACAATGCGGTGCGGCTCGACGCGCCCGGTCAATTGCTGCCGGCCGGCGGCGACGGCCAGGACCACGATGGTTTGTTCTACGCGCTTTTCCAGAAAAATGCGTAAGCGTTTTGCCTGTTTATTTGCTGCATTTCCTGTCGCACCCCCGCGTATTACGCACCTATTGAGCACCGGCCCACACGTGATACAACGATTTTTTCGCCTGCTGATCGGGCCCTTGCTGCTGATACTGGCCTGCGCGCTGCCGCAGGCGGCCAGCGCTGCCGACGGCGTCGAGATCAAGCGGGCCTATGTGGAGGCCACCGACGAGGGCTACCGCTTGTCGGCCAATTACGGTTTCGATCTCAGCCACGGCCTGGAAGACACCCTGCAATACGGCGTGGTGCTGTATTTCACCACCAGCATCGAATTCACCCGTCCGCGCTGGTACTGGTTCGACGAGAAGGCCATCGTCGCGCGCCAGACCATCAGCCTGTCGTACAACGTGCTCACGCGCCAGTACCACGTGGCCGTCATCGGCAGCGTGCGGCAGAGTTTCTCGTCGCTCGACGACGCGCTGTTCCTGATCCGCCGCCCCAACCGCTGGATCGTGGCGCCGCGCGGCGCGCTCAAGGTCGGCGAGACCTATAGCGTCAAGCTGAGCATGGGACTGGACCCGAACTACCTGCCCAAGCCGATCCAGATCAACGCCCTCAACAACAATGAATGGCGCCTGGCGTCCGACAAGAAAACCTTCCTCTACAAGGCCGAGTAAGTGAGCACAGCGCTCCGGTATTTTGCCGTCATCGGCGGCGCCGTCGTCAGCATCCTGCTGTTCCTGCTGGCCTCGGCCTCCGACAATTCCGGCTTTTTCGACCGCTACTACGCCTGGTTGCTGGGCCTGAACGCGGCGGTGGCCGGCGCGCTGCTGCTGCTGGTGGCGGTGTCGCTGTTCCGGTTGTATGCGCGCTACAAGAGCGGCAAGTTCGGCTCCAAGCTGATGACGCGGCTGGTGTTGCTGTTCGCCGCCGTCGGCGTGCTGCCCGGGCTGGTGATCTTCCTGGTGTCGGTGCAGTTCGTCTCCCACTCGATCGAATCGTGGTTCAACGTGCCGGTCGAGGAGGCGCTCGAATCTGGCATCAACCTGAGCCGCGAGGGCCTGGACCGCTCGCTCAACGAGCTCACCGCGACCGCCGCCCGCACCACCCAGCGCCTCGCCGGCGAGGGCGACGGCACCGAGCGCATCATCCTGGCCCAGTTGGTCAAGGAGCAGCCCGGCATGCAGAACGCCATCATCGTCGACGCCGAGGGCGGGCTGGTGGTCAGCGCCCGCGCCAGCCGCAGCGGCAACCTCAGCGCCGACCTGCCGACCCGCGAGATGATGGCCAAGGCCAAGAGCGACGAATCCTACGGCGCGCCCGAGGGCGGCAACGAGCTGCGCAGCGACCTGGTCGACGCCCCCGTCAACGCCCAGGACAGCCTCAGCCAGCTGCGATTGCGGGTGGTGATGGCCATTCCCGACCGTGTGCGGCCCAACGGCACCCAGCTGGCGCCGCGCTACCTGCAACTGATCCAGCTGGCGCCGGCGCAACTGGCCGCCGACGGCGAGACCATCCGCAGCGCCTATTCCAACTACAAGGAGCGCTTCGTGGCCCGCGTCGGCCTGCGCAAGATGTACATCGTCACCTTGACGCTGACCTTGCTGCTGGCCGTGTTCGGCGCCATCGCCAGCGCCTTCCTGATCGCCAGCGACCTGGCGCAGCCGCTGCTGCTGCTGGCCGAGGGCACGCGCGCGGTGGCCGAGGGCGACCTGTCGCCGCGCCCGATCGTCGCCACTTCCGACGAGCTGGGCACGTTGACGCAGTCGTTCAACACGATGACGCGCCAGCTGTCGGACGCCCGCAGCGCCGTCGAGCGCAACCGCGCGGCGCTGCAAAACGCCAAGGCCCACCTGGAATCGGTGCTGGCCAATATGTCGGCCGGCGTGATGGTGCTGGACCACGAGTTCCATCTGATTAGCTTCAACGATTCGGTCGAGCGCATCCTGCAGCAAGCCGGCGTGACGATGATAGGGCGCAAGCTCAACGAGGTCGAGGGCATGCAGGAATTCGGCGCCGCCATCGTCGCCGCGTTCGCCGCGCAGAGCGCGCAGTCGGCCGCCGGACGCAACCTGCAGCGCCTGCACTGGCAGCGCCAGATCGAGGTGCCGCGCCGTTCCACCAGCCTGGACGACAACGATTTGACCCTGCTCACGCGCGGCTCGCGCCTGCCGATCGAGGGCGGCAGCGGCTACCTGGTGGTGTTCGACGATATCTCCGACGTCATCTCGGCGCAGCGCTCGATCGCCTGGGGGGAGGTGGCGCGCCGCCTGGCCCACGAGATCAAGAATCCGCTGACGCCGATCCAGTTGTCAGCCGAACGCCTGCAAATGAAACTTGAGGGTAAGCTGGCGCCGGACGACGTCGTGCTGCTCAACAAGGGAACCGCCACCATCGTCAACCAGGTGGCGGCGATGAAGCGCATGGTCGACGATTTCCGCGACTACGCGCGCACGCCGCCGGCGGTGCTCGAGCCGCTCGACCTGAACGCGCTGGTCGAGGAGATCCTGCACCTGTACGTGAGCGGCGAGGGCGACGACATCATCCATCCGCAGCTGGCCGCCGGCCTGCCGCTGGTGATGGGCGACGCCACGCAGCTGCGCCAGGTGATCCACAACCTGCTGCAAAACGCGCAGGATGCGATGGCCGAGCAGGCGGCCGGGCGGCCGGACATGCAGCCGCGCATTGACGTCGTCAGCGAAGCCATCCATTATCAGGGTGCGGACGGCAGCACGCGCGTGGCGGTGCGGTTGGCGATCGTCGACAACGGCCCCGGGTTCGCGCCCAAGATCCTGGCGCGGGCGTTCGAGCCGTACGTGACGTCGAAGGCGCGCGGCACCGGCCTGGGGTTGGCGATGGTGAAGAAAATTATCGACGAGCATGGGGGCAGGATTGATATCCAGAATCATGTCGATGGAAGTGGCGCGTCTGTATTGATTTTGCTGTTAAAGTTAGCACCGACGACGCACAATACTTGAAGTTAAGTTCAATACAAAATCATTTGCCGCATCGATGGCGAAAATGAGGAAGGCAAGGGAAGATGGCAAACATTCTGGTAGTGGACGATGAGATGGGTATCCGCGAGTTGCTCTCGGAAATCTTGAGCGACGAGGGACACGCAATACAGCTGGCCGAGAACGCGCAGCAGGCACGCGAAGCGCGCGCCGGCGGCGCGCCGGATCTGGTGCTGCTCGATATCTGGATGCCGGATACCGACGGCGTCACCTTGCTCAAGGAATGGCAGCGTGATGGCTTGCTGACCATGCCCGTGATCATGATGTCCGGCCATGCGACTATCGATACGGCAGTCGAGGCCACGCGCATCGGCGCGCTCAATTTCCTGGAGAAACCGATCGCGCTGCAAAAGCTGCTCAAGGCGGTTCAGCAGGGCTTGACGCGGGCGCAGGAAACGGTGCGCGCGCCGGTGCTGGCGCCACGTCCGGCGGCGGTCCAGCAGGAGGAGGCGCCCAGCGTCGGCTTCAACCCGCCCAACCCCGCCGCCGCGATCGCGGTGCGCGGCGGCGCCACCATCGCCGGCGCCGACAACCACATGTTCAACCTGTCGTTCGACCTGCCGCTGCGCGAGGCGCGCGACGCCTTCGAGCGCATGTACTTCGAGCACCATCTGGGCCGCGAAGGCGGCAGCATGACCCGCGTGGCCGAGAAAACCGGCCTCGAGCGCACCCACCTGTACCGCAAGCTCAAGCAGCTGGGCGTGGAGCCGGGCAAGCTGGCCAAAAAAAACCTCTGACGCCGTGAGCGGTGTTGGGATAGCCGGCGCCCTCGTCCGGGCGCCGGTGCCGACGTGGCTGGTGACCGGCGACCGCGCCGGCGCGCGCGAGGCGGCCATTGCCGCGCGTTTGTCCCGGGATGGTGGCATGGAATTGCCCACTGTTATTATTCTGGAAGGTTTGTCGGACGGCGGTTCGGCACTCGCCTTCGATGCCGCCGACGGTCCCGTCGGTGTTGCTCCTGTTCCAAAAGTGTTGCGAATTGCCCCTGGCTGTCTCCATTGCAGCGGGAATCTCGTTTTGCGGGTAACATTGAATCGTGTGCTGCGTCATCCACCGGCGCGGCTCTACATCAGTCTGGCTACTGCTGAACACCTCGAACTGCTGCGTGCATGGCTGTCCGAGCCCCCGTACGGCGACTTGCTAGACTTGCAATCCGACATCGAGGCCTAAGCCCTGCCTGCAGATCGGGTCCTGTTCTTTAGACTTGAATCGTCCACTTTGAGCCCCATGTGGGTAGTGAAGTGAAACCGAGCAGTGTTTCGCCCCTGGAGAAAGGAAGCAAAATGAACCTCATCTATAACAGCGAGCAATACAGCGTTGTCGAATTCGGCGCCGATCGTAGTCTGGATGCATTGCGCTTTGGCGGTTATGAAATCGTCGACAAAGGCGGCAAGCGGGAGATTTTTATCAATGGCATCCTGGCACAGAATTTCCGCCGCGACGTCAACGAACTGATCGCCGGCGAGCCGACCATGGCTGAGATTGATGAATTTTTGGGCAGTTACGACGAACTCATGAGTCATCCGGTGCTGTTGCACTGACGACTAGAGCGGTCTGGCCGCTCGTTTGAATCCACAGGGCGGGTTACCTTACGGTAATCCGCCCTGTTCGCTTTCGCGGCTGGCTTTGTTTGGATGCCATCGGTAATGCCCCGTGATCTTATATGCAAAAAGAATGTCGTCTTCCCGGGCGCGGGCGCCGATGTTGTAATTGGTTAATGCAGTCGCCGGCCGCTGTCATTGGTTTTTCGCCTCCAGCTGTTATATTGTCGGTCGCAAGTCAATCGCTATAAGAGAAAAGAAATAATGTGTCAGCTACTCGGCATGAACTGCAATGTCCCGACCGACATCGTGTTCAGTTTCACCGGCTTCGCCATGCGCGGCGGCCATACCGACACCCACCATGACGGCTGGGGCATCGCCTTCTTCGAAGGCGCGGGCGTGCGTCACTTCGTCGACCACCAGGCGGCCATCGCTTCCCCGATCGCCGAGCTGATCAAGCGCTATCCGATCAAATCCACCAATGTCATCGCGCATATCCGCAAGGCCACGCAGGGCCGGGTCGCGCTGGAGAATTGCCACCCGTTCGTACGCGAACTGTGGGGGCAGTATTGGGTCTTCGCCCATAACGGCGACCTCAAGGAATTCCATCCGCTGCTGAACGGCGCCTTCCGTCCGGTTGGCAACACCGACAGCGAGCGCGCGTTTTGCTATATTTTGCAGCAGTTGCGGGCCCGTTTCGGCGAACAGCGGCCTCAGCTGGCGGAATTGCGGGCCGCCCTGGGCGCGCTGGTCGACGAGATCGCCGCACATGGCACCTTCAACATGCTGCTGTCGTCCGGCGGCGAGCTGTTCGCCCATTGCTCGACCAACTTGTTCTACCTGGTGCGCAAATATCCGTTCGATACCGCCAAGCTGTCCGACGAGGATGTCAGCGTCGATTTCTCCCAGGTGACGACCCCCAATGATCGGGTGGCCATTATCGTTACCCAACCGCTAACGACCAATGAAAAATGGACAGCTTTTGCCAGTGGCGAACTGAAGCTTTTTATCGACGGTGTGCCACAAGCGGTTGATTAAACGCTAAATTCTCAAGACAGCCGGGGTCATTACTGTCAAAATCTTAGTACAGCGAAATATTCGCTCCCTGACAAGAATGGCAGAAGCAATGATCGATCTCTCCCAACATGACGCCGGCCCGCGCAATCTGCGCGTGCGCGAATTCTATCTGGGACGCCAGCCCATCCTCGACCGTAACCAGAACTTGTTCGGTTACGAATTGCTTTTCCGTAACGCTCCGGTGGGGCCGGCCCATATCACCACGGAGCTGTCGGCGACGGCGGCGGTGATCGCCCACGCCTCGCAGCTGGGCATGGAAAGGACCGTCGGCGATGCGCTCGGCTTTGTCAATGTCGACGCCGATGTCGTCATGACCGACATTTTTTCCTTCTTGCCGCGTGAAAAAATGGTGCTGGAGGTGTGCGCCACCGAGCCCGTCACGCCGCGATTGCTGGCGCGCGTGGAGGAGCTGGCGGGCCAGGGTTTCCGCTTCGCGCTGGCCGATGTCAGCGGCGAGAACGAGGCCGTCGTCGCGCTGTTGCCGTGGATCGAGTACGTCAAAATGGACATGCGCAGCACGCCGCTGTCGACCTTGATAAAACTGGCGCCGCGCTTCCGCCAGCAGAAAAAGAAGCTGGTGGCCGAGAAGGTCGAAACCCGCGAGGAATTCAAGAACGCGCTGGACCTGGAGTTCGATTATTTCCAGGGCTATTATTTCTCGCGGCCGGTGATCATGAGCGGCAAGAAGCTGTCGCCGTCGCAGCTGGCGGTGATGGAGTTGATGACCCTGGTGACGTCGGACGCCGACAATATCGATATCGAGCGCGCGATCAAGCGCGACGTCTCGCTGGCGCTCAATCTGCTGCGGCTGGTGAACACGCCGGCGGTGGGTGCGCGCCAGCGCATCGATTCGCTGAGCCAGGCGGTGACCCTGCTGGGCCGGCGCCAGTTGCAGCGCTGGCTGCAGATCATGCTATATGCCGAACCGAGCAAGCGCGGCCACAGCATGACGCCGTTGCTGATGCTGGCGACCACGCGCGGCCGCCTGCTGGAACTGTTGGCCGGCAAGCTGCGGCCGAGCCAGCGCCATGTCGCCGATATCGCCTTCACGGTCGGCATCATGTCGCTGATGGATACCTTGTTCGGCATGCCGATGGCGGATATCCTGGCGCAGATACCGGTCAACGACGACGTTTCGCAAGCGCTGCTGTATCGTGACGGCTTCTACGGCGACCTGCTCAAGCTGGCCGAATGCATCGAGCGCATCGAAGAGATGGACGAGCACATCGTACCCGCGCTGCGCAATCTGGCGATGTCCACCGACGAGTTGGTGGAGCTGGAGCTGGCCGCGTTCGAGTGGAGCGACAACGTGGTGCGGTACGCGCTGTGATGGTGGCTGTCACACTCTGCGTTGACTTCCCAATCACCTCGGAATCACGTAGGGCGGATTACGCTGCGCTAATCCGCCCTACGTCGCGTGCCCGGCCCCCGGCCAATGCTTGACCAACTCCGGATCGGTGCGCATCTCCCACAGCGCCAGCACCGCCACCGCGACGCCGACGATCAGCGAGTTCCACGTCAACTCGAGGTTGTCGGCCAGCCCCAGCACCCACGGCGATACCGCCACCCAGATTCCCAGCAGCAGGTTGATCGTGACGGCCCAGAAGTAGGTCTTGTACAGATCGAACGCCGCCAGCAGCGCGATCACCGCGCCGGAAATGAACGCGGTCCAGGCCTGCAGCGACGGTATCGGATAGCCGAACACCCAGGGTGTGATGAAGAACCACAAGCCCAGTAGCAGGATCAGCTGGTCCTGCCAGCGCTTGGCGGACGTGTTGGATGTATTTGCCATATTTGCCTCCCTGGTAAGCGCCGAACGACGGCGTACCTTGTTAGTCCGCCCGCGTTCTTAAAAGTTCAACGTTGCCAAAACCTGAACCTGCGTGCCGCTCAGCGTTCCAGGCCGTCGACGAAGCCGGACAGATCGCGGTTGAACCTATCCGCTTCCTCAATGAACGGCGCGTGGCCCGAGGCGTCGTAGAGCTTGCCGCGGATACGCGGATTCACCTCGGACGCCCTGGCGATCGCCGGCCGCGCCTTGACCAGCGCATCCCGCGCGCCGTAGACCAGCAAAACCGGAACCTTGGCCTTGCCCAAGCCGGCAAGATCGACGTTCATCGATTGGACCGCGCGCT
This sequence comes from Duganella sp. GW821-FHT07F09, assembly GCF_059418705.1. Classification (NCBI taxonomy): domain Bacteria; kingdom Pseudomonadati; phylum Pseudomonadota; class Betaproteobacteria; order Burkholderiales; family Oxalobacteraceae; genus Duganella; species Duganella sp. GW821-FHT07F09. The sequence goes on from NZ_JBWKQJ010000010.1 coordinate 76,431, forward strand.
GCATGTCCCAGGAGGCCACGGCGGCGTTGGCCAGCAGGCGCTCGAAGTCGGGCGCCGCGGGCTGGGTGTGGAAGCACAGGCGCAGGAAATCGCGCACCGCATCCAGGTGCGTTTTCAAGTCGGGCGCGTTCAGGTCGCGGTAGATCCCGGGGTGGGCGACGATCTGCTCCGGTTTGAGTTCGATCACGCCGTCGACGTAGACCGCCCCGGCGATCGCGCCATCCCCGTACGCCGCCAGATAATTCGAGATGACCGCGGCGCCCAGCGACCAGCCGACCAGCACCGGCCTGGCCGCCCGCGACGACTTGATGACGGCTTGCAGATCGTCGGCCCAGCGTCGCCCGTCGCTGTACGCCTCGGCACCGGCCGGCTTGCCGGACAGCCCGTGCCCGCGCATGTCGTAGCTGATCAGACGGTAGCGCTGGAGCCGTGGATCTCCGACCTGCGCTTCCCAGTTGAGAGTGCTACCCAGCAGGCCGTGGATGAAGATGACCGCGGCGCCTTGCGGATCGCCCGACTCCCGCACCGCCAGTGTGACGCCGTCAGGCGCGGTGACGGTATAGGTTTTGGTTCCCGCCTGCGCGCTGGTGGACGCGGCGGCCAGCGCGCAGGCGAGCAGCATGGCGCGCAGCAGGGAAAGTATTGATGGGAAAACGGGCGACGGTGACATGGTGCGGCTCCAAAAGTTGATCGGGAGCGCGTAGTGTCAACCCTCACACCGGTGTCAGGGGCAAGCGGAAAATGCTATGCTGTGCGCATGACCAAAGCAAACCATTCCGAGCCGCTCAGCATCGGCAAGCTGGCCGCCGCCACCGGCGCCAGCGCGCGCTCGATCCGCCACTATGACGAACACGGGCTGCTTAAATCGCTGCGCGCCAGCAACGGCTATCGGGTGTTCCCTCCGGCGGCCGTCACCCAGGTCCGGCAGATCCAGCGCATGATTGCGAGCGGATTCAGCCTGGCGGAGATCCGTTCGTTTCCCGATTGTATGTTGATGATTGAAGGGGCGGCCGCGTGCAGCGAGACCACCGACGCGCAGCGCAAGCGGCTGGCGTCGATCGAAGAACAAATCGCGGAGCTGGAGCGGCGCCGCGCGCGCCTGCTTAAGACGTTGGCGGAGGGCGCCATTCCGCCGCTCGATTAGCGCGCGGCGCCAGGTCCAATGTCCAGCCCGTGTAGAAAAGGTGGACCTGACCCCGGAGTTGCGTTTAAGACAGGTTGGGCGCCAGCCAGCGCTCCAGCTCGGCCTTGTCGACCTTGCGGCGGGCGGCCATGTCGGCCAGTTGGTCCTCGCCGATTTTGCCGACCACGAAGTACTTCGATTCCGGATGCGCGAAGTAGAAGCCGGAGACGGCCGCGCCCGGATACATGGCGAACGATTCGGTCAGCTCCATGCCGATCTCTTCGGCCTGCATGGTCTTGAACATGTCGCGCTTGACCGTGTGCTCCGGGCAGGCCGGGTAGCCCGGCGCGGGACGGATGCCGGCGTACTTTTCGGCGATCATGTCGTCGTTGCTGAGCTCTTCTCCCGCCGCGTAGCCCCACAGGTCCTTGCGCACGCGCTCGTGCAGGTATTCGGCGAAGGCTTCGGCCAGCCGGTCGGCCAGCGATTTGAGCATGATCGACGAGTAGTCGTCGTGCGCATCCTCGAAGCGCTTCTCGTACTTTTCGATGCCCAGGCCGGCGGTGACGGCGAACATGCCGATGTAATCCTTCACGCCCGACGCTTTGGTGGCGATGAAGTCGGACAGGCATTGGTTCGGCCGCTGCACGCCGTCGACCACCGGCTTGACGCCCTGCTGGCGCAGGCCGTAATACGTGAAGTCGACGGTGGCACGCGTGTCGTCGGTGTAGATCTCGATGTCGTCGTCGTTGACCGTGTTCGCCGGCAGCAGCGAGATGACGCCGTTGGCGGTCAGCCAGCGGCCGTCGATGACTTTCTTGAGCAGCGCCTGGCCTTCCTCGAACACCTTGGTGGCCGCTTCGCCCACCACTTCGTCGGTCAGGATGGCGGGGAACGGGCCGGCCAGGTCCCAGGTCTGGAAGAACGGGCCCCAGTCGATGTAGCGCGCGATGGTGGCCAGGTCGACGTTCTTGAATTCGCGGCGGCCGATGAACTTCGGCTTGACCGGCGCGCCGGCGCCGTCGAAGGCGAGTTTCATCTTGTTGGCGCGGGCGTCCTTGAGCGACAGCATCGGCAGCGCCTTCTTGTTGGCGTGCTGCTCGCGGATGCGCACATAGTCCTCGGCGATGTCGTCGATGTACTGCTGGCGGCTTTCGGGCGTCAGCAGCGACTGCGCCACCGACACCGAACGCGAGGCGTCCGGCACGTACACCACCGGCCCCTCGTAGTTGTGGGCGATCTTGACGGCCGTGTGGGCGCGGCTGGTGGTGGCGCCGCCGATCAGCAGCGGGATCTTGAGCATGCGGAAATGCTCGTCGCGCTGCATCTCCTTGGCGACGTAGGCCATCTCCTCGAGCGACGGCGTGATCAGGCCGGACAGGCCGATGATGTCGGCGTTTTCCAGCTTGGCGCGCGCCAGGATCTCGGAGCAGGGCACCATCACGCCCATGTTCACCACCTCGAAGTTATTACACTGCAGGACCACCGAGACGATGTTCTTGCCGATGTCGTGGACGTCGCCCTTGACGGTGGCGATGACGATCTTGCCCTTCGGTTTGGCGACGATGCCGGTGCGCTTTTCCTCGGCCAGCTTTTCCTCTTCGATGTACGGGATTAGGTGGGCCACGGCCTGCTTCATCACGCGCGCCGATTTGACCACCTGCGGCAGGAACATCTTGCCCTGTCCGAACAGGTCGCCGACGATGTTCATGCCGTCCATCAGCGGGCCTTCGATCACGTGGATCGGACGGCCGTTGGCGGCCAAGACCTGCTGGCGCATCTCCTCGGTGTCGTCGGTGATGAACTGGGTGATGCCGTGCACCAGCGCGTGCGCCAGGCGCTTTTCCACCGGGGCGTTGCGCCATTCCAGGTTCTGCGCGTCCTGCTTGCCGGCGCCGGCCTTCAGGGTGCCGGCGATGTCGATCATGCGCTCGGTGGCGTCGTCTCGGCGGTTCAGCACCACGTCCTCGACCCGTTCGCGCAGCTCGGCCGGCAGGTCGTCGTAGACGCCGACCATGCCGGCGTTGACGATACCCATGGTCATGCCGGCCTTGATGGCGTGGTACAGGAAGACGGTGTGGATCGCCTCGCGCGCCGGGTCGTTGCCGCGGAAGGAGAACGAGACGTTGGAGACGCCGCCCGAGATCTTCGCGTGCGGCAGGTTGTCCTTGATCCAGCGGGTGGCGTTGATGAAGTCCACCGCGTAGTTGTTGTGCTCTTCGATGCCGGTGGCGATGGCGAAGATGTTCGGGTCGAAGATGATGTCTTCCGGCGGGAAGCCGACCGTGTTCACCAGCAGCTTGTAGGCGCGCTCGCAGATTTCGATCTTGCGCTCGAAGGTGTCGGCCTGGCCTTTTTCGTCGAAGGCCATGACGATGACGGCGGCGCCATAGCTCAGGCACAGGCGCGCCTGGCGGATGAACTCCTCCTCGCCTTCCTTCATCGAGATCGAGTTGACGATCGATTTGCCCTGCACGCATTTGAGGCCCGCTTCGATCACCGACCACTTCGACGAGTCGATCATGATCGGTACGCGCGAGATGTCCGGTTCCGACGCGATCAGGTTCAGGAAGCGCGTCATCGCCGCCTGCGAGTCGAGCATCGCCTCGTCCATGTTGATGTCGATGACCTGGGCGCCATTTTCCACCTGCTGGCGCGCCACCGACAGCGCCTCGTCGTACTGCTCGTTCAAAATCATGCGCGCGAACGCCTTCGAGCCGGTGACGTTGGTGCGCTCGCCGACGTTGACGAACAGCGAGCTCTCGTCGATGGTGAACGGTTCGAGGCCCGACAGGCGCTGCGCCACCGGCACGTCCGGCACCGCGCGCGGCGCGGTGGTGGCGAGCATCTCGCCGATGGCCTTGATGTGGTCCGGCGTGGTGCCGCAGCAGCCGCCGGCGATGTTGACGAAGCCGGCGTCGGCGAACTCGCGCAGCAGCGCCGAGGTGTCGGCCGGCAGTTCGTCGAAGCCGGTGTCGCTCATCGGGTTGGGCAGGCCGGCGTTGGGGTAGATGCAGACGAAGGTATCGGCGATTTGCGACAGTTCCTGCGCGTAGGGGCGCATCAGCGCCGCGCCCAGCGCGCAATTGAGACCGATCGTCAGCGGCTTGGCGTGGCGCACCGAGTTCCAGAAGGCCGGCACGGTCTGGCCGGACAGGATGCGGCCCGACGCGTCGGTGACGGTGCCGGAGATCATCAGCGGCAGGCGCGGCACACCGGGATTCTCGGCATAGAATTTGTCGATCGCGAACAGCGCGGCCTTGCAGTTCAGGGTGTCGAAGATGGTTTCGACCAGCAGCACGTCGACGCCGCCTTCGACCAGCGCCTTGGTTTGCTGGTGGTAGGCCTCGACCAGTTGGTCGAAGGTGATGTTGCGCGCGGCCGGGTCGTTGACGTCCGGCGAGATCGACGCCGTCTTCGGCGTCGGCCCCAGCGCGCCGGCGACGAAGCGCGGCTTGTCGGCGCTGCTGTACTTGTCGCACGCGGCGCGCGCCAGTTTCGCGGCCTGCAGGTTCATCTCGTAGGCCAGGTGGGCCATGTGATAGTCGTCCTGCGCGATCGTGGTGGCGCCGAAGGTGTTGGTTTCGATCAGGTCCGCGCCGGCGGCCAGGTAACGCTCGTGGATCTCCTGGATCACGTGCGGCTGCGTCAACGTCAGCAGTTCGTTGTTACCCTTGACGAACAGCTCGCGCGCGCCGCTGTCCGCCGGCGCCGCGAAGTCGATGAAGCGTCCTGCCGGGCCGCCACGGTAGGCGGTCTCGTCGAGCTTGTACTGCTGGATGATCGTGCCCATCGCGCCATCGAGGATCATGATGCGGCGCGCCAGGATTTCGCGCAGCTGGGCATCGGTCTTGGACATGACGGTATGGGACACGGTGTTATTCATTTATTACTTTCTTTGATCGGAGGGCGCGGCGGACGAGAGCGGTCGCCGGTCTAAAATTATACGGCATCCCTGAATAAGCTTCAGGCCACCGCTGCGTCTCAGCAACAGAAATTCGGTTGACAAGGTTTATCGATCGTCAAATGCTGTACACAGCGGTTCGCTTTTGAACTTTTGTCTCTGCGGGCGGAAGGAAGCATTTATACTTCCCGTTCGTAAAATAAAGGAATTCTGATGTCCATCTCCTTCGCATTTCGTTGCATCGCCGCCGCCGGCGCCCTGACCCTGGCGCTGGGCGCCAACGCCGAGAGTTTCGCATCGTCGGCCTCCAGCGCCGGTTCCGCGTCGAGCGGCAGCGTTTCCGATTCCCTGTCCGGTTCAAGCGACAGCTCCAAGAGTGACCGCAAGGTGGCCGACGGCGACTACCGCATCATCCAGATCGCGCAAACGCCGGACCGCGCCGGCCGCACCCGCCTGACCCTGCAGGCCGACAATCCGGACGACCGCATCGTGCTGGACATGCCGCAGGCGACCTTCGAGCCGCAGCAACTGGCCGCCGGCGACAAGATGTACGCGCAAAACCGCGTCTACGGCATCGAGTTCGGTCGCGGCGACACGCGCCAGCCGTTCTACCTGGTGCTGGCCGACGAGTGGTACAGCGAACTGGCTTCGCGTCCAGTCACGCTTTAAATCGTTGTGAAGATCGTGCGCGCGCTGGCGCCGTGGCTGCTGGCGTGCGCCGTTTTAGGTGCGGCCTGCGCATCCGGCGCGGCGCATGCCGGCGCTTCCAACTCGTCGCGCTTTTGCGACCGCGCGCAGCCGCTCACGGCGGCCGAGCAGGACCGCCTGCTGCGCTTCGCCGGCGTGCTGCGCGAGGAGCTGGCGGGCGGCGGCGATAGCGTGGCATTGGTCAGCCGCTCCGGCCTGGACTTGTCGCGCTTCGGCATCCGCTATTCGCATGCATCGCTGGCGTGGCGTTCGGAGGAGGGCGTGTGGTCGGCGCGCCAGTTGTACTACGCTTGCGATGAAAGCCGGCCGCGTATTTTCGATCAGGGCCTGGCCGGTTTCGCCATGGGCACCGACGATCCCAAAGTGGGCTACCTGAGCATCGTGCGGCTGCCGCCGGAATCGGTGTTGGCCTTGCGTCCGGCCTTGCTGGACCGGCCGCGCGTGCAGAGCATGCTGGCCGCGCAGTACAGCGCGAATGCGTACGCTTACGGCACGCGCTATCAAAACTGTAATCAGTGGGTGATGGAGATGCTGGCCGCGGGTTGGGGCGACCTGCCCGACGGCGGCGATCTGCGCGAGAGGGCGCAGGATTGGCTGCGCGGGCAGGGGTATGCGCCGGAGCCGGTCGATGTCAATTCGCGGCTGCTGATGCTGGCGTCGTACTTCGTGCCGCTGGTGCATTTGAGCGATCATCCGCAGCAGGATGTGGCGGAGATGAAGCTGCGGGTCAGCCTGCCGTCGACGATAGAGGCCTTTGTGCGGGCGCGCTTCCCCGCCAGCGAGCGGGTGGAGCTTTGCCATGACGATCGGCGGATCGTCGTCCGGCGTGGCTGGACGCCGATCGCCGATGGCTGCAAGCCGGAAGAGGGCGATCGCGTGGTGCGGCTGGACTAGGTCTTGGCGTCGCGCTGTGCGTGGGCCAGGGCGTCGTCTAGCCGGTCGTTCCCCCAGAACATCGCATCGCCGACCATGAAGGTCGGGGCGCCGAAGATGTGCAACGCCTTGGCTTGTTCGGTGCGGGCGCGCAGGCGGGCTTTGTTGTCGTCGGTTTGCGCGTCGCGCAGGATGGTGTCGGCGTCCTGGCCGAGGGCCGACAGGATGCCTGCGATGCAGTCGGCGCTGGCGATGTCGCGGTCGTCGGCGAAATTGGCCAGCATCACGCGTTCGCAAAAATCCGTCATCCATGGCTGGTTTTCGCTCAGGATGCCGACGCGCGCGGCGAGCATCGAGTTGCGCGGGAATTCGGATGGCTGGCGCCAGGGCAGGCCGTATTTGGCGCATTGGCGCGGCATGTCCTGCCAGACGTAGGCGCCTTTGTCTTTTTGCAGGACGAAGGGGGAGTTGTTCCAGCCCGCGTCCTTGAAGATGGGGCCGAGCAGGAAGGGACGCCAGATCACGCCATTGGGGACGAGCTGGCGGATGCGCATCACGCTCAGGTAGCTGTAATTGCTGGCGAAGTCGAACCAGAATTCGATGGGCATGTGATGGCTCCTTCGTGGCTGTTGGCATGCTCCGTCGACGGCTCGTAAATGGCGGATTACGGCGTTCCGCCTAATCCGCCCTACGTGTCTTCGAGGTATTTCGGCGTTACAGGGTCGTCACCAGCTTTTCGCGTGGACGGCGTACTTTCTTCAGGCCCTCCAGCCAGTCGCCTTCGGGTTCGCGGTAGCCGAGCGGCAGTATCACGACGCTGCGCAGGTTGCGCTCCTTGAGCGACAGGATGTCGTCGACGGCTTCCGGACTGAAGCCTTCCATCGGCGTGCTGTCGACGCCTTCGAACGCGGCGGCGACCAGCGCCACGCCCAGTGCGATGTAGGTCTGGCGGGCGGCCGATTCGTAGTTGCCCTGCTGGCCGCGCGCGGCGACGATGTCCTTCAATTTGGCGCGGTAGGCTTCCCAGCCCTCGTTGATCGTGCCGCGCTGCTCGTTGGTCAGGTCGAACATCATGTCGATGCGTTCTTCGGTGATGTCGTCCCAGGCCGCGAACACCAGCAGGTGCGACGCTTCGGTCACCTGCGGCTGGCCCCAGGCCACTTCACGGATCTTGGCGCGCAGCTCCGGGTTTTCAACGACGAACACCTCGAACGGTTGCAGGCCGCTGGAGGTCGGCGCCAGGCGCACCGCTTCCAGGATGCGCTCCAGCTTCTCGGCATCCACCGTCTTGGCGGGATTGTATTTTTTGGTGGCGTAGCGCCAGTGCAGCTTGTCGGTCAAATCGGTCATGCGGGGCTCCTGTCAAAAGTGCTTCCAGGCGAGGCTGGAAGCGGGGGAACCATCATAACGTGCAATCCGAGAGCTTGCTTGAACCCGCCCAGGACTTACTCGAAAGTAAGATTTTCCAGCGGAAAACCCTTGATGAACTCGGCGGCCGGCAGGCGTTTGCCGCCCGGTTTTTGCAGTTCCGTCAGGCGCAGCGCGCCGACGCCGCAGGAGACCACGATGCCGTGTTGCGCGTCGGCCGCCAGCACCTGGCCGGCCGGCGTTTTGCTGTCGGCCTCCACCACTTCGGCGCCCCATAGCTTGACGTTGACGCCGTTGACCGTGGCGTGCGCGCCGGGGAAGGGATTGAAGGCGCGGATCTTGCGGCCGATCTCGACGGCGGACTGGCCGAAGTCGAGCGCCGCTTCCTCCTTGCTGATCTTGGCGGCGTAGGTGACGCCTTCCTCGGGCTGCGTGACCGCTTCGAGCTGGTTGTGCTCCATCTTGCGCAGCGCCTCGACGATCATCTTGCCGCCCAGCGCGGCCAGCTTGTCGTGCACCATGCCGGTGGTGTCGCGCTCGCCGATGGCGACGCGCTCGATCAGCAGCATCGGGCCGGTGTCCAGGCCTTCCTCCATCTCCATGATGGTGATGCCGGTTTCGTCGTCGCCGGCCTCGATGGCGCGGTGGATCGGCGCGGCGCCACGCCAGCGCGGCAGCAGCGAGCCGTGGATGTTGAGGCAGGGTTTGATGTCGAGCGTGCTGCGCGGCAGGATCAGGCCGTAGGCGGCCACCACCATCACGTCATACGGCGTCGACAGCAGGCGCGCGTGGGCGGCCAGCGCCTCCCCGGCGCGCTGCGGGTCCTTGCTGTCGGTGCGCAGCGATAGCGGCTGCAGCACCTCGATGCCGTGCGCGACCGCGTATTGCTTGACGGCCGACGGTTGCAGATGCATGCCGCGACCGGCGGGGCGGTCGGGCTGGGTCAGGACCAGCGGGATTTCGAAGCCGGCCTCGTGCAGGGCTTGCAGTGCCACGGCGGCGAACTCCGGGGTGCCGGCGAAGATGACTTTCATAGTCAGTACCGACGGCCCTGCGCGCGTAGTTGCGCTTCGCGCTCGAGGCCGCGCTCTTCCTTGATCATCTTGGTCTTGATGCGGTTGCGTTTGAGCGGCGACAGGTATTCGACGAAGACCTTGCCCAGCAGGTGGTCCATCTCGTGCTGGATGCAGACAGCCAGCAGGCCATCGGCTTCGACCTCGAACGGCTGGCCCTTGACGTCGAGCGCGCGCACCTTGATCCGGGCGTGGCGTTCGACGCCGTCGTAGACGCCGGGCACCGACAGGCAGCCTTCGTCGTAGACTTGTTTCTCGTCGCTGGCCCAGATGATTTCCGGGTTGATGTAGGTGACCAATGCGTCCTTGGTCTCGGTGATGTCGATGACCAGCAATTGCTCGTGCACGTCGACCTGCGAGGCGGCCAGGCCGATGCCGGGCGCGTCGTACATGGTTTCGGCCATGTCGGCGACCAGTTGCTCCAGGCGCGCGTCGAAGACGGTGACTGGCTTGGCGACCTTATGCAGGCGCGGATCGGGGTAACGCAGAATATTTAAGATGGCCATGTCTGTACTGTGTTGATAACTATGTGATTGCCTTGATAACGCGCGGCCCTGGAAGACGGTTGCCGCGGCGATTTCCCCCACCAAAAATGCAACAGCCGCGCTGCTTGCCGTAGCGCGGTTTCGCTTGCTAGTTCAGGGTTTTATGGGCAGAATTTGATTCAAATTAGCAACCTTATCCTCTGATAAGGACACTGCTTGCTGTTGTGTGCCGGCGCTGTTGCTAGCGCATCTACCGGACCTACTAATGAAAAATTTTAGCACAGTCGGCACCCGCTTAGTATGGACGGCGCTATTTTGCGGCGTGGTGGCGGCGCCGGCGGCCGCGCTCACGTGCGAGTTCCGGGCCGACGCCCCCGACCAGCACACGGTGGTGCGGGGCGATACGTTGTGGGATATTTCCGGCAGATTCCTGCAACAGCCATGGTGCTGGCCGACCGTCTGGGGCATGAACCGCGACGAAATCGCCAATCCGCACTGGATCTACCCGGGCCAGATCATCTGGTTCGACCGCGCCGCCGGCCGCCTGCGCCTGGGCAACAGGATCGACGCCAATGGCGGCAACGATCCGGCCACCCAGCGCCGTTCGCCGGGCGTGCGGGTCGAGGGCTTGGGCAAGGACGCGGTGCCGTCGATACCGGCCGGCGTCATCGAGCCCTTCCTGAGCCAGCCGCTGATCATCGAAAACGACGAACTCAAGGGCGCGCCGCGCATCATCGCCACCCAGGACGACCACGTGTTCATCGGCAAGGACGACAGGGCCTACGTCCGTGGCGAGCTCAACGGCAATACCTCGTTCCAGGTGTTCCGGCCGGGTAACCCGCTGCGCGACCCGGTGACCAAAGAGGTGATCGGCCACGAGGCTTTCTATTTAGGCACGCTCAAATTGCAGGCCGCCGCGCAGCCCGCCGGCGGCAGCGATGTGCACACCTTCGTCGTCGCCAGCGCCAAGGAGGAAATGGGCAAGGGCGACCAGTTGCGCGCCATTCCGCCGATGCCGATGCAGAACTACGTGCCGCATCCGCCCGAGCAACCCGTGGAGTCGCGCGTGATGGCCATCTACGGCGGCGTCACGCACGCTGGCCAGAACCAGGTGGTCAGTATTAATCGAGGAAAGCTTGACGGACTCGATGTCGGCGCCGTGCTGCAGCTGTACCATGCGGGAAGAACTGTTCGCGATTCCACCGCGCCGAAAAGCTGGCTGGGGATGCGCGAACAGCAGGTCAGGCTGCCGGACGAGCGAGTGGGCACCCTGTTTATCTTCCGCGTGTTCAAGCATATTTCCTACGGCTTGATCATGCAGGTGACGGCGCCGGTGGAAGTGGGCGACGTCGCCAAGTCGCCGGAGTAACCCCCGCCGTGCAAGCCACGGAAACCCCCACCCCTGCCACGGCGCCCGCGCTGATCGCGTGGCTGCGCCTGGAGCGCACCGAAGGCGTAGGCCTGCTGAGCGCGCACCGGCTGCTCGACAAGCTGGGCTCGCCGCAAGCCATCTTCGACGCCAGCCGCCAGCAATTGCTGGCGCTGGTCAAGCCCGACCAGGCCGACGCCTTGCTGCGGCCGCCTTCGTCCGCCGAGGCGGACGCCTTGACGGCCCGGGCCGACGCCGTGCTGGCCTGGCGCGAGCAGCCGGGCAACCTGTTCCTGACCTTCGACCATCCCGATTATCCGGCGCGGCTGCGCGAGATCGGCGCCGCCCCGCTGATGCTGTACGTCAAGGGGCGCGCCGAGTTGCTGACGCGCACATCGGTGGCGGTGGTCGGTTCGCGCAACGCCAGCGTCCAGGGCATGCTCAACGCCGAGCGCATGGCGCACGCGCTGTCGGACGCGGGCTTGACCATCGTCTCCGGCCTGGCGCTGGGCATCGACGCGGCCGCGCACGCGGGCGGCCTGTGCGGCGCCGGCGGCACCCTGGCCGTGATCGGCACCGGCGCCGACCGCATCTATCCCGCCAGCAACGGCCACCTCGCGCGCCGGATCGCCCACGAGGGGTGTATCGTCAGCGAGTACCCGCTCGGCACGCCGCCGTTGCGCGATAACTTTCCGCGCCGTAATCGCATCATCAGCGGGCTGGTGCGCGGGGTGCTGGTGGTGGAGGCGGCCGCCAAGTCCGGCTCGCTGATCACGGCGCGGCTGGCCATCTCCCAGGGGCGCGACGTGTATGCCATGCCGGGTTCGGTCCACGCGGCGCTGGCCAAGGGGTGCCACCGCTTGATACGCGAGGGCGCCAAGCTGGTCGAGACGGCCGCCGATGTGCTTGACGATATGCAAATGGCAACCGATGGCATGGCCGGCGCCCGGCCCGCGATCGACGACAGCTTCGTCGATCGGGTGCTCGACGCCATCGGCGAGCATCCGGTCCGCGCCGACACCCTTGCGGTCATGCTGGGCCAGTCCGCCGCCGAGCTGCAGGGGCAGTTGCTGGCGCTGGAATTGGCCGGTTTGCTGGAGCGTTTGCCGGGCGGAATGTTTCAAAGGTTGCGTGCGTGAAGGGGGCGAACTGGCAAACCGCTAGGCAAGCTGTGCGGTACTTGTGTCCGATCTGTTTTAACTGATAGAGTAGAGCCATGTTCGACATCCTTGTTTATCTCTACGAGACTTATTACCGTCCCGATGCTTGCCCCGAACCGGCTGCGTTGGCCAAGAAGCTGTCGGCTGTTGGTTTTGACGATGTCGAGATTTCCGAGGCATTGGTCTGGCTTAACGACCTGACGGCCATGGCCGGCGTCGAGCATTCGCTGACGGCCGCCTCGACCGGCACCCGCTTCTATGTCGAGGAAGAGCAGGACGTGCTGGGCACCGCCGCCATCGGCTTCATTCAGTTCCTCGAATCGGCCAAGGTCTTGTCTCCGCTGCAACGTGAAATCGTTGTCGAGCGGGCACTGGCGCTGGAAGAGGCGCCGGTCACCCTGGGCAAGCTCAAAGTTATCGTGCTGATGTTGCTCTGGAGCCAAGGCAAGGAACCGGACGCGCTGATGTTCGACGACTTGTTCGGTTCGGACGAAGACCAGGCGCCGCGCCTGCTGCACTAATAAGAACAGCCGGCGCGCCCGCCGGCGACCGTTCTCCGTTCCAAAAAGCAACACATTCGTCACTTCTTAGCCATACGTTGGCGATATATCACGCCGGCCTGCCGCGCGGTTTGCTTGCAGTCCTGCCGACAACCCGCTTATCATTTGCGCTTTGACAAGACTGTCACACTCCGGCCTTGCCATCGGCGGCGCAAAAGTGCAGACTGCGGCGCGATCCATGTATGATGCGCATGCTGTACCCACCCCAAGTGTTAAAAAACGAGATACGAAATATGACGAAAACCCTCATCATCGCCGAGAAGCCTTCTGTCGCGAACGACATCGCGAAGACGCTTGGCGGCTTCACCAAGCACGATGAGTACTTTGAATCCGACGAGTACGTGCTGTCCTCCGCCGTCGGCCACCTGCTGGAAATCGCCGTGCCCGAAGAGCACGACGTCAAGCGCGGCAAATGGAGCTTCGCGCACCTGCCGATGATCCCGCCGTACTTCGCGCTCAATCCGATCGCCAAGACCGAGGCGCGCCTCAAGGTGCTGAACAAGCTGATCAAGCGTAAAGACGTCACCACCCTCATCAACGCATGCGACGCGGGCCGCGAAGGGGAACTGATCTTCCGTTTGATCGCCCAGAACGCCAAGGCCAAGCAACCGGTCAAGCGGCTGTGGCTGCAATCGATGACGCCGGGCGCGATCCGCGAAGGCTTCACCCATCTGCGCACCGACGAGGAAATGCTGCCGCTGGCCGACGCCGCGCGCTGCCGCTCGGAAGCGGACTGGCTGATCGGCATCAACGGCACCCGCGCCATGACCGCGTTCAACTCGAAAGAGGGCGGCTTCTACCTGACCACCGTGGGCCGCGTGCAAACGCCGACCCTGTCGATCGTGGTCGAGCGCGAAGAGAAGATCAAGAAATTCGTCGCCCGCGACTTCTGGGAAGTGCGCGCCGAGTTCGTGTGCGCCGCCGGCGTGTATGAGGGCCGCTGGCTCGACACCAAGTTCAAGAAGGACGAGACCGATCCGGAGAAGCGCGCCGAGCGCCTGTGGAGCAAGGCCGCCGCCGATTCGATCGCCATGGCCTGCCGCGGCAAGCAGGGCATCGTCACCGAGGAAGCCAAGCCGACCACGTCGATGGCGCCGGCGCTGTTCGACCTGACCAGCCTGCAGCGCGAGGCCAACTCGCGCTTCGGCTTCTCGGCCAAGAACACCTTGGGCCTGGCCCAGGCGCTGTACGAAAAGCACAAAGTGCTGACCTATCCGCGTACCGATTCGCGCCACCTGCCGGAAGACTACATGCCGACCGTGCAGCAGGCGCTGGAAGTGGTCAAGGAAAACCCGAACTACCACCAGTTCGCCAAGCAGATCCTCGACAAGGGCTGGGTCAAGCCGAACAAGCGCATCTTCGACAACACCAAGATCTCGGATCACTTCGCGATCATCCCGACCACGATCGCGCCGAAGAACCTGTCCGAGCCGGAACAGAAGCTGTACGACCTGGTCACGCGCCGCTTCATGGCCGTGTTCTTCCCGCCCGCCGAGTTCCAGGTCACCACCCGTTATACGGAAGTGTCCGGCCATCAGTTCAAAACCGAGGGCAAGGTCATGACCAACCCGGGTTGGCTGGCGATCTACGGCAAGGAAGCGTCGACCGACGATGACAAGGAAGGCAACGCCAACGGCAATCTGGTGCCGGTCGCCAAGGGCGAGAAGGTGCTGACCGACAAGGTCAACGCCAACGGCCTGGTCACCAAGCCGCCGGCGCGCTACACCGAGGCGACGTTGCTGTCGGCCATGGAAGGCGCCGGCAAGCTGGTCGAGGACGACGAGTTGCGCGACGCCATGGCCGGCAAGGGCCTGGGCACGCCGGCGACGCGCGCGGCCACCATCGAAGGCTTGCTGACCGAGCGCTATCTGCTGCGCGAAGGCCGGGAACTGATGCCGACCGCCAAAGCGTCGCAGCTGATGACGTTGCTGCGCGGCCTGGGCGTGAACGAACTGACCGCGCCGGAGCTGACCGGCGAATGGGAATACAAGCTGTCGCAGATGGAAAAGGGCAAGATCTCGCGCGAGGAATTCATGCGTGAAATCGCCCAGATGACGCAAGTCATCGTCAAGCGCGCCAAGGAATACAACAACGACACGATCCCCGGCGATTACGCCACGCTGACGACGCCGTGCCCGAACTGCGCCAGCGTGGTCAAAGAGAACTATCGCCGTTTCGCTTGCACCAAGTGCGATTTCTCGATGAGCAAAACGCCGGGCAGCCGCCAGTTCGAGATCGAGGAAGTCGAACAGTTGCTGAGAGAACGCACCATCGGTCCGCTGCAAGGTTTCCGCTCGAAGATGGGACGTCCGTTCGCGGCCATCCTGCGCATCGTGCGCGACGAAGAGATCAAGAACTTCAAGCTGGAGTTCGACTTCGGCCAGAACGACGATTCGGAAGACGCGGAAGCGGTCGACTTCACCGGCCAGACCCCGCTGGGGCCTTGTCCGAAGTGCGCCGGCGGCGTGTACGAAATGGGCCTGGCGTATGTGTGCGAGAACAGCGTCGCCAAGCCGAAGACGTGCGACTTCCGCAGCGGCCGCATCATTCTGCAGCAGGAGATCTTGCCCGAGCAGATGGCCAAGCTGATCAACGAAGGCAAGACCGATCTGTTGCCGGGTTTCGTCTCGCAGCGCACGCGTCGTCCGTTCAAGGCCTTCCTGGTCAAGGGCAAGGACAACAAGATCAGCTTCGAGTTCGAGGAGCGCAAGGCCAAGGCGCCGGCCAAGGGCAAGGCCGCGGCCGACAAGTCGGCAGCGGTAGCGGACGAGGGCGCCGACGGCGCGGCGGCCGACGCGGCGCCGGCCAAGAAAGCGCCGGCCAAGAAGGCCGCCGCCGCCAAGGCCGCGCCGGCCAAGAAAGCGGCTGCGAAGAAAGCGCCGGCAAAAAAAGCCGCGCCGAAGAAGGCCGCCGCGACCGCCGAGTAAGCTTCGGCAGGCACACATAAAAAAGGACCGTCGAAGGTAACTTCGCGGTCCTTTTTTTATCGATGCTATTGCATCGTTTTTCTTGAATTCTTGCATTGGCTCGATGAAAACGATGCAATTGCATCGTTTAATTGTTCCGTTTTCGACTTTGATGCATAATCGATGTAATTGCATCGATAGAGGTCGATATGCTTCTCAAAATCAAAACGCCGGGTGAGCTTGGCTTGCTGATGCGCGCAACGCGCAAGCAGCAAAAGGTCAGGATCGATGACGTCGCCGGTAGCGCGGGGGTCGGCCCCGTATTCGTCCGCGAGGTCGAGCGTGGCAAGGAAACCGTGCAACTGGGTCGCGTGCTGCAGGTATTGCACGAGCTGGGAATCGAACTCAAGGCGGACGTTTCGGACGACGTCATGGCCGCGTTCGAACAGCTCAAAGCGACTGGCGTCAAGCCGCTTGTCCCGCGCAAATTTTCCATGGCGCCCAAGGACAAGGAATGACCGTGCGCCAGTTGGAGGTCATTGTCAATCGCGATCTGGTTGGCTGGCTGCGCGAGGAAAACGATCTGTGGCAGTTCGAGTACACCGCTGAGTGGCGCGCTTCCGCCACCGGATTCGACCTGTCGCCGGCACTGTCCCGCGACCCGGGGTTGCACATCGACGGCGCCTCCACCCGTCCCGTGCAATGGTACTTCGACAATCTGCTGCCAGAGGAAGCGTTGCGCATTACGATCGCAAAAGACGCCAATCTGAATGCCGAGGACGCATTCGGACTGCTGGCATATTTCGGTGGCGAGTCCGCCGGTTCGCTGGTGCTGCGCAATCCTGGCGCACCCGAGGAGGCCGGACATGGCGTGCGTCCGTTACCGTTGGCCGAATTGAATCAGCGCATACTCAACCTCGCTCACGCGCCGCTGACCAAGGATGCGCCCAAGCGCATGTCGCTGGCGGGCGCCCAGCACAAGATGCTGGTGATACGCGACGGCGACGACCTGTACGAGCCGCTGCCGGCCACGCCCTCCACCCAGATACTCAAGCCCAACCATCCAAGCGGGGATTATCCTGCGTCGGTGATGAACGAATACTTCACCATGCGCCTGGCCCAGCGCGTGGGCATGAACGTGCCGGGCGTGCATCGCCTGTACGCGCCACAGCCGGTCTATTTGATCGACCGTTTCGACCGCGTTCGGCCTGCGAAATCCGGCGGCGATGCGGCCGCGAAGGCTGAGCTGGTCAGGCGGCGTCATGTGATCGACACCTGCCAGCTGCTCAACAAGGCACGCAATTTCAAATACTCCGCCGCCCATCTGGACACGCTGGTGGAGGCGATCGGACTATGCCGGGCGAAAGCGGCGGCGCGGCTGCAGCTGTACCGCTGGGTGCTGTTCAACATCCTCGTCGGCAATGGCGACAACCATTTGAAGAACATTTCGTTTACGGTCGACGCGAACGGCATCGACGTCGCACCGGCCTACGACATGCTGTGCACGACCGTGTATGACACGCGCGCCTTCGCCGCCGAGAACGCCAAGTGGCCGCGCAGCGAGTTGGCCTTTTCGCTGCCGGGCATTCGGAACTTTGGCGACGTGCGGCGCGAGCACGTTCTCGCCGCGGGCGCCAGTCTGGGCCTGGCGCGCGCGACCGCCCTGCGGGAATTGGATCGCTTGCTGACCGCGCTTCCGGCGGCCGCCGACAAATTGATCGAAGAGATAGAGGCCGGTAGCCGCCAGGAAGCCGACCGCAGTCCCGACCCGGTCGCCGCCGGCGCCCACATCGCCGGCGAGCTGCGCCTGCTGCGCGCGATCAGGCACGTCGTGCTCAATGACATGTGCGTGCAGTTGGCGCAGTAACTCTGGCGCCGAGATCAACCGATCGCAGCAGTTCCCTTATTTCAAATCCTCGGTCTCGAAGTAGACAGTGCCCTCGATGGCGCTGACGGGCACGTGCAGCGCGTCTGCCAGCGCCCGGTCGGAGGGCTGCCGGAGCGCGGGTTTGTCCAGCGTGATGGCGGCGGCCGGCGCGTGGGTGGCGGCGGTATAGGCGATGATGTGGTCGAAGTCCGGCCGGCTGTCGATTTGCTTGATGAGGTAGCGCTGCTTGCCGCCGCCGATCTGCATATAGCTGGCGCTGGCGTTGGCCTTCACCACCGGCGACAACTGGCGGTAGACGATCACCTGGTCGACCACGATGGTGGCCGCGGCGTATCGCGTCGAGCCGCCGCGCTCGAAATGACCCTGGACCAGGTCGGCGTTGAAGCGGCGCAGCGGCGCGGCCGATCCGGGCGCCAGACGCGACAGCTCAAATTTTTCCGGCGCGATGGTCCACAACGCGGTCTTGCCGTCGAGCCGGGCGCGCAGCGCGGCATCGGTCGCCGGATCGGCCACGTGCACCCGCAAGATCACCTGATAGTCGTGCGGCGCATGAAACAGCGGCAGATGGGACGCGTACAGTCCCTCCTTGCCGCCGAACAGCGCCATGCCATGTTGTCCATGGGTGGCGTCGGCCGCATGGGCGGCGTTGGCGGTCAGCGCCAACGAGAAGAGGGCGGTTTTGCACCGCTGGTGAAAGGTCGTCATGCCCACGATGGTAAGTGGTCCGGCATCGCCGGTAAAGCCTGTTGAAATTAATTTTTTGACATATTTAACGACCTATTATCACAATTCTTTATTACAGTAGTAAATTAGTTGCTGTGCTAAACTATTGATTCTTTGGGGCAATTCACTCCTTCTGCCCGATTCGCGGTTCTCAAACGTCGCACCGCTTCTTTATTCCAGATACTGCCCTGACCGGCAACTTTTACCATGAAAAATTTGAAAATCGGCACGCGCCTCGCCGCAGGCTTCGGTTTGGTCCTCGCCATGATGACTTTGATGACGGTGATCGGCATCACGCATATGCAAGACGTGGCCGAGGCCACCCGTGACATGATGCAACAGCCTTTAGCCAAGGAACGCATGATCAGCGACTGGTACCGGTTGATCCACACCAGCGTGCGCCGGACGTCGGCGATTTCGAAGAGCTCCGATCCGTCGCTCGGCCCGTTCTTTGCCGAGGAAACGGTCGCCTCCACAGCAGAGGTCAACGGCTTGCAAAAGAAGGTCGAGCCGCTGCTGGAGACCGAGCAGGAAAAAGCCCTGTTCGAGCAGATGATGGCCAACCGCAAGCGCTACCTGGCGTCGCGCGACACCATCGTCAAGCTGAAGAAGGAAGGGCAGCTCGAGCAGGCCAACGAGGTGCTGGACCAGCGCTTCACGCCGGACGGCAAGGCCTACCTGGCCTCGCTGAGCGGCTTGCTGGACATGCAGCGCAAAAGCATCGACGCCAACGCGGCCGAGATCGAGACGATCTATCAGAACAGCCGCCAATTCATGATCGTGTTCGGTCTGGTGGTGCTGGCGCTGGGCGTCGGCTGCGCCTGGCGTTTGACGCGCGGCATCACCGTGCCGCTGAACCAGGCAGTGGACATCGCCGTGGCCGTGGCCAACAAGGACCTGACGTCGACCATTGAGGTCGGCAGCACCGACGAGACCGGACGCCTGCTGCAAGCGCTGCGCTCGATGAACGACGGCTTGATCGGCATCGTCAACGACGTACGCCATGGTACGGAGAGCATTTCGACGGCGTCGAGCGAGATCGCTGCCGGCAATATGGACCTGTCGGCCCGCACCGAGGAACAGGCCTCCAGCCTGGAAGAGACGGCCGCGTCGATGGAAGAGTTGACCTCGACCGTCAAGCAGAACTCCGACAACGCCCGCCAGGCCAACCAGCTCGCGGTGAAGGCGTCGGAAGTGGCGCGGCGCGGCGGCACGGAGGTGGCCGACGTGGTCGAGACGATGGAAGCGATCAACGGCTCGGCGCGCAAGATCGTCGACATCATCAGCGTGATCGACGGCATCGCCTTCCAAACCAACATCCTGGCCTTGAACGCGGCGGTGGAAGCGGCGCGCGCGGGCGAGCAGGGACGTGGCTTCGCGGTGGTCGCCAGCGAGGTGCGCAGCCTGGCGCAACGCAGCGCCACGGCCGCCAAGGAAATCAAAGCGCTGATCGACGACTCGCTGGAGAAGGTCGACGCCGGCAGCACCCTGGTCACGCAAGCGGGCATGACGATGAGCGACGTGGTCGACAGCATCCAGCGCGTCACCGACATCATGGGCGAAATCAGCTCGGCCAGCCACGAGCAGAGCGCCGGCATCGAGCAGGTGAACCAGGCAGTGATCCAGATGGATCAGGTCACGCAGCAAAACGCCGCGCTGGTGGAGGAGGCCGCCGCCGCCGCCGCCTCGCTGAACGATCAGGCCGATGACTTGCGCGCCATCGTCAACATCTTCAAAGTTACCGCCTAAAACAGCGGGGGTCAGGTCCGACATTCGGACACGGGCCCGTCCGTAAAGCGTTTATACGGACCAGGTCGTGTCCGAATGTCGGACCTGACCCCCGCAGGTTTTATTGCGCTTGCAGCTCGACGTTGACCATGTTGTCGTCGGGCTTGCGGTCGATGAGCTTGTTGTCGGGGTCGATGCCGGCCTTGGCCGGACGGCCGCTGACGATGACCGTGTAGCTGTTGTCCTTGCGGTCGATCAGCTTGCGCTCGCGCACCAGGCTGTTGCCGTCCTTGTCGTCGACGCCGACGTCGATGTAGTCCTTCAACGCCACATCCCGCTCCTCGCCCTGGTCGTTGGCGCGCACCTTGGCCGCGCTGACGACGAAGCTGACTTCGTATTTGCCATCGTTGAGCTTGCGCGCCGTCGCCGATATCCCGTGGTTTTCATATAGCACGATGTGGTTGAACAAGTCGTCGATCAGGTAGGCGTATTCCTGCGGCGTGATGGCGCGCAGCGCGTCGACCAGCACCGTGACGCTTGGATACGGCCCGCCACTGCGCCCATGTTTCGCCAGCAGCTCCTTGAGCGCGCCGTTGATCCTGGCCTCTCCCAGGATGTCTTGCAACTGGTACATCGCCAGGCTGCCCTTGCGATACTGGATGTAGTTCTGGTTTTCGTTGTCGGCCAGCGGCAGTTCCTTCTTGCGCTCCAGCGCGCGTCCCAGCAGGTATTGGTGCAGGTCGTAGTGCAGGAAACGGCGCATTTTGCTGGCGCCGAAATTCTTTTTCATCACCATCAACGCCGAGTATTCGGCCAGCGTTTCGCTCAGCACGCTGCCGCCGCGCGTGCTGCCGGCGACCAGTTGATGACCCCACCACTGGTGCGCCATTTCATGCGCGGTGACGTAGAACGGGTAGTCGATGTCCTTCGGATTGCCGTCGTCGACCTTGGCGATGAAGCCCAGCGATTCGGCGTACGGAATCGTGTTCGGGAACGATTGCGCGAACGTGGCGTAGCGCGGGAATTCGACGATGCGCACCAGCTTGTGCTGGTACGGTCCGAAGTTGCGCGTGTAGTAGTCGAGCGATTCCTTGATGCCCTGGTTCATCCGCTCGAGGTTGTATTCGTGGCCAGGGTGGTAGTAGATCTCGATGCCGACATCCTGCCACCAGTCGCGCTTGACCAGATAGCGCGCCGACTGGAAGGCGTAGAAGTTCAGGATCGGCTGGTCCATCTTGTAGTGGTAGTAGTGCCGGCCCTTGCTGCTCCAGTCCTTGACCAGCGTGCCCGGCGCGATGGCCATCTGGTCGGCGCTGGTGCTGACGATGGCGTCAAAGTTGATCCAGTCGGCGTCGTTGCCGCTGAAATTGTTGGCCAGGCCGCGTGCGTCGTCGCGCGGCAACATGCGTTCGCGCGCGGCCAACTGGTGCTTCTTGCGGTCGCGCGCGTCGCTCAGTTCGTTCTCCTGCTGGTAGCCGATGCGCGGCAGCACGCTGTTGTTGAAGAAGGTGCCGTTGTGGACGACCGGCGTGTCCTGGCCCATGCCGAAGATGCCCGTCGGTACGTAGTCGACCTCGAACTCGAGCGCCATCCGCGCGCCCGGCGCCAGCGGCTTGGCCAGCTTGTAGGTGTAGAAACCGAGGTCGGTGTCGCGCAGGCCCGCGCGCACTTCCTGGCTGAAGCGCGCCTTGTAGCCGGTGGCGTCGGCGTCCTGCTGGATGATGATGTCGCTGACCGCTTGCGCGGTTTTGTTTTGCAGCACGTAGCGGCCCTTGACCTTGAGGCTGCGTTGCGCCGGCGCGATGGCGACGTCGAGCTTGACGTCGGTGATGCGCGGCTGCGGCAGCGCCGCGTATTGCTTGTACTTGCGTTCGTAGTCGGCGCGCTCGGCGTCTTTTTCGTAGGTCGATTTGTAGCAGTGGACGATGTGCGTGTTGTAGAACAGTACCGCGCCGGCGCCGGCGAAGACCAGCGCGCCGGCCGCCATCGTGGCCAGCACCGGCCTGGTCAGCGCGTGGCGCGCCAGTTGCATGCGCTGGCGCCAGCCGTCGTTGGTGCCGCGCGCCCAGAACAGCAGCGAGCCGACCACCAGCAACAGCGCGGCGCCGCCCCAGTACGCCTCGAACCAGCGCTCGCGCGGCAGGTAATGGCCGTAGCCGTTCATGGCGGAATAGATGAAGTGCGGCATGGTGCCGTAGGCCAGCAGCGGTTCGTCCACGCCCATAGAGCTCATGGTCAACATCGCGACGTAGTACATGATCATCGCGAAGTAGGCCAGGTAGCGTTGGTTGATCAGCACCTGCAGCGCGATCGCCAGCACCGCCGCCAGCGCGTAGCCGGGCAGCTGGATCAGGAACAGCTGGTGCAGGTACAGCCCCGGCTCCAGGATGAAATAGCCTTTGCAGATCTGGATCGCCATGCCGCACAGCATGACGACCAACATCAGCAGGGCCTGCAGGCCGATCAGCGCGAACAGCTTGGCCAGCAGCGGCAGCCAGCTCGGGATCGGCAGCGCGTCGAGCATCTGCGCCATGCGCGCCTCGCGCTCGCGCCAGATCAGCTCGCCCGCGTAGAAGGTGGTGATCACCAGCATGAACAGCTCGAACGTTTCGGTCACCGAGTCGAGGATCAGGTAGGTGGCCGGGTAGGTGTTGGTGCCGAACATCGATCCCATGTCCAGCGCGCTGGCGAACATCATCAGCACGCCGGCCAGCACGATGACGACGAAGTAGATGTTCTTGGTGGTTTCCCGCAGGTTCAGCCAGCTCATCTTGATGAGCAGTCCGGCCAGGCTGCGCGATTTGAAGTCCGGCGTTTCCTGGGTGTTGGTCGAGACGGCCGACAGATGCGGCGGCTGCTCGCCCTCGCCACGGCTGGCGCCGCTGTCGACGGTGGCGATGAAGTGGAAGCGCCAGTAACCCAGCAGCAGGCCGGCCAGCGCGAACGACGACCACAGCGCGCGGTTGAGCAGGTACACGCCCTCCGGCCAGACCATGCGCGTGTTGCGCTCGATGATGGGCCAGTATTCGGTCAGGCGCAGCACGGCGGTGGTGCCGAAGGGGTCGATCAGCGCGGCCAGCGTTTTGTAGTCGAGGTCGCGCGCCAGGCCGGGGGCGACGATGTAGCCGATCAGCATGACCACGCTGCTGATGTAGACCGGCAGCATGCGCCGCGTCAGCGCGGCCAGGATGAAGAACACGGCGCCGAAGATGAAGATGTTGGGCAGGATGACGACAAGGTAGGGGATCAGGTAGCCCAGCGGCCCCGGCAAGCCCAGCCGCTCCGGGTCGATGCCAGGCAGCATGCTGCCCAGCCAGGCGCCGAGGATGATGCTGGTGAAGATCACCGCCAAGGTGAAATAGGCGCCGAGGAAGCGGCCGAACATGTACTGGTGCTTCTTGATCGGCGCGCTGAAGAAGAAGTGCTGCATGTCGTACTCGAAATCCTGCTGCACCGAGCGGCCCATCATGGCCGCGATCACCACCACGCCCAAGGAGCCGAGCGCGCTGACGGTGAACATCAGCGAGCGCGGCGAATTGATCGCCAGGCTGCCGAAGGTGACGTGGGCTTCCTTGAAGAAGCCGCCGGCGGCGGCCATCCACAGCAGCGACAACGACAGGAACCCGAGGAAGTAGACCCAGGTCGACAGCAGCTTGAGGCGCTGGCGCGCTTCAAAAAAGGCGATGGCGAACATGCGGCCGCCTTAGTCGCAGGTGGCGGCGGCTTGGTGGCGGCCGGCGATGGTGGCGAAGTAGACATCCTCGAGGTCGCCGATGGCCTCCTCGAAACCGTCGCCGGGATCGTTCTCGCTGTAGACGTGGATCAGGGTGCGGCCCGACAGCAGGCGCGACGAGATGACCGGGTGGCGCAGCTGGAACGATTGCAGGTCGCGCTTGTCGATGAAGCGGGCCCAGATTTTGTCGCTGACCTCGTGGATCAGTTCCTGGGTCGGGCCGCACAGCAGCAGGTGGCCCTTGTTGATGATCGCCATGTTAGCGCAAAGGTCGGCGACGTCGCTGACGATGTGGGTCGACAGGATGACGGTCTTGTCCTCGCCGATGTCCGACAACAGGTTGTGGAAGCGCACGCGCTCTTGCGGGTCGAGGCCGGCGGTCGGCTCGTCGACGATGATCAGTTTCGGGTCGCCCAGCAGCGCCTGGGCGATGCCGAAGCGCTGGCGCATGCCGCCGGAAAAGCCGCCCAGGCGCTGGTGGCGCACGTCGAACAGATTGGTTTGCTGCAGCAGGCCGTCGACCACCTCGCGCCGGCGGTTGCGGTTGGACAAGCCTTTGAGCTCGGCGAAATGGTCGAGCAGTTCGTAGGCCGTCACCTTCGGGTAGACGCCGAAGTCCTGCGGCAGATAGCCGAGCAGGCGGCGCACTTCGTCTTTTTCGTCGAGCACGTCGATGTCGTCGAGGAACACCGAACCGGAATCGCATTCCTGCAACGTCGCCAAGGTCCGCATCAGGGTCGATTTGCCGGCGCCGTTGGGGCCGAGCAAGCCGAACATCCCGGTGGGGATGGTAAGCGATATATTGTCCAACGCCACGACCCCATTGCCGTAGGTTTTAGACAAGTTGCTGATGCGTAATTCCATGCTGACTCCTGAATGATTCTGCCGCTGCACAACCAGCATTTCTGCACGGCCATACACTTTTCACATGATGGCATTGTATTGAATTTGTTCTATACATGGGGCGCCATTGCGATGGGCGGCGGAAACTGCGCGCCAGACTGCGCAAACGGCCTACCAGAACGCCGTCCGTGACCACTTGCTTGAATAGACAACTTGACGAATTCAATACCATTCTCGGCATCAATTTCTGAACAGCACCGCCTCGCGGTTGAACCACCAGCGGCATAGCGCGAGCAGGGCGCCGGCGGTTACCGTGGTCGACAGCATGATCACCGACAGCATGCTGTAGTCCATGGTGCCTTTGACCAGTTCTTTCATCGCCAGGGAAACATTGGTTAGCGGCACCATGGCCCATTTCCAGTTCATTTCCACGCCGGGCAGCAGCGCGGCCAGGGTGGGCAGGATGGTGACGATCATCAACGGCGAGATCAGGCCGGAAGCCTCCTTGTAGCTCTTCGCATACACCGAGATCGACAGCAGGATGGCGGCGAACATGGCCGCCGTCGGCACCAGCATCAGCGCCACCATGGCCAGGTCGAACAGGCCGATCGAGCGCGCCATCTGCGCCACGTCGCCGCTCATCAGCGACTCGCCGAAGATCAGCAGCCCGCCCAGGCTGGCGATCATCAACAGCGCCGACGTCAGGCCGACGGTGAACAGCATCAGGAATTTCGCCAGCACGATGCTGGTGCGCGAGACCGGCGCCAGCAACAGGGTTTCCAGGGTGCCGCGTTCCTTTTCGCCGGCGCCGGTGTCGATGGCCGGATACATCGCCGACACCAGGCACACCATCAACAGGATGTAGGGCACCAGGCCGCCGATCATGGCGCCGGTTTGCTCGCGCTTGTTGGCGGTCGAGCGGTCCTCCAGCTTGATCGGATCGAGCGCGAAGCGCAGCTGGTCCTTGTTCAGGTTGAGGGCTGACAGTGCCTGCTCGCGCACCGCGTTGTTGTGGTTGCCCAGCACCGCAGTCACGCGCTTGCGCGTCATGTCGATCGCCGAGGCGCTGTTGTAGTGCAGCTCGATCACGCCCTGCTGGTGCCGCGCCAGGGTGCTTTCCAGGTCGGGCGGGATCACCAGCGCGAACTTGATGCGGTCGTCGCCGATGGCCGCCTTGATCTCGCCGGGACCGGACAGCACGACCTCGCGCAAGCCTTTCTCCTCGGCGAAGCGGGCCGCCAGTTGCGGCGCGTGGTCCTTGCCGAAGATGGCGTAGGTCATCTGCGCCTGGCTGGCCTGCTTGAACATCGTGGTCGACAGCATGCCGAAGCCGGTGAAGATCAGCGGCATCGCGATGACCGGCACGAAGACGGTGAAGAAGAACGTCTTGCGGTCGCGTATTAGTTCCAGCAATTCCTTCAGATAGATGGTCCACATGGCTCAGTCCCCCCGGTTGATGACGCCGACGAACGCGTCGTATAGATCGGCGCTGCCGCCCAGGTGGCGCAGGGCGTCGACGCTGCCGTGGAAAGCGGTCTTGCCGTGGTTAATGATGCAGACCCGGTCGCACAGTTTTTCCACCTCGTGCAGGTGGTGGGTGGAAAAGATCAGCGGCACCCGCAGCGCCTTGTAGCTGGCGATGAAGTCGAGCAAGACCTTGGCGGCCATCACGTCGAGGCCGGTAGTGGGTTCATCGAGGATGACGATCTTCGGCTCGTGCACAACGGTGCGGGCGATCGAACATTTCTGCTTCATGCCGGTGGAGAGCTGGTCGGCGCGCTTGTTGCCGTACTCGTGCATTTGCAGCAGGTCGAACAGCTCGTCGCAGCGTCGCTTCAGGTGCTCGGCCCGCATGCCATGCAGACGGCCGAAGTATTCGACGTTCTCGCGCGCGGTCAGGCGGCCGTACAGGCCGGTGCTGCCGGACAGGAAGCCGATGTGCTGGCGCGCCACGAGCGGATTGTGCAGCAGATCGACGCCGTTGGCGTGGATGCTGCCGGCGTCGGGCTTGAGCGCGGTCGACAACAGGCGCAGGGTGGTGGTTTTGCCGGCGCCGTTGGGGCCGAGCAGGCCCAGCACCTCGCCGGGCGCGCAACTGAAGCTGACGTCGCGCACGGCATGGAACCAGCCGTCGTGATCGCGCGGATCGAGCGCGGGAGCTGCCTTGCCGGTGCGCGAGGGCAAACGGAAGCGTTTGGCCAAGCCTTTTACCTCGATCATTTCGCTGCCCTTTGCTGTTCTTTTATTAAAGATTTCAAGAATAGCATGTAAAAATTCTGGCTTGCAAGCAAGTATGGCGGCAAATGTCTTGTTATAGTGATGATATGGAGAACGGCGGAATATGAATGCTCAACTGCAGGAAAAAATACTCGCGGTGACCCACTGCGGCGTCGATCGCACCGAGTGCACGGGCTTCTTCCGCGTGGCCCTTGGTCTGTATTACCTGGCCGGCCTGATGACCAAGGAAACGCTGGATTTCAAGGTGTTGGACCGCGATTTCAACCGTTTCATTTACCACACGATCGGCAAGGGCCACAGCATCACCAGCATCCTGCAATACATGAGCGGAGAGAAAGTGGTGCGGGTGGTCGAGTCCAAGCGCTTCCTCAAAGCCTTTTCCGAACATTGCACCGATGTGCCGGTCGAGAACATCCCCTTCCTGCTCGGGTTGAACCTTGGCGTGGCCAAGGATATCTCGAAGATCGACGTGCGCGGCCCCGTGGCCGATTATATCGAGCGCCAGCGGCAGCTGCGCGAAGAGACGGACGCAAACTAAAACGCGCCTCTATAATGGTGGTTTTGACGAACCACGAACCGCCATGGCCGCCTTCCACCACACTCCATTGGACCGTTTTATTGCTGATGCCGACAAGGCGCTGCGCGTGATCGCCGGCGTCGCCTCGGCGTCGCGACCGACGCCGGGCCTGCATGCCGACGACGGCCAGCTGAGCGAGGCGGAACAGCGCCACAGCGCAGGCCTGATGCGGGTCAACCACGTGGGCGAGGTCTGCGCGCAGGCGCTGTACAACTCGCAGGGCCGCTTCGCCAAGACGGCGGAAATGCGCGCCCAGTTCGAGCAGGCGGGCAGGGAAGAGGAAGACCATCTGGCGTGGACCGCGCAGCGGCTGACCGAGCTGGGCTCGCATACCAGCGTGTTGAATCCGTTGTTCTATGCCGGCGCGTACGCGCTCGGCACGGTGGCGGCGGTATTGGGCGACGCCCGCAGCCTGGGTTTTGTGGTCGAGACCGAGCGCCAGGTGGAGGCGCACCTGGCCAGCCATCTGGACAAGTTGCCGCCGCAGGACGCCAAGTCGCGCGCGATCGTCGAGCAGATGCGTATCGACGAGATCGAACACGGCGCCGCCGCGCAAGCGCTGGGCGCCGCGCAAACGCCGGCGCCGGTGCAGGCCGTGATGTCGGTGATGGGCAAGATCATGACCACCACCGCGTATTACATCTGACTCATCCGACGGCCGCTAAATGAATGGCCACGGAGATGAATGACCGCGGATACACGTAGGGCGGATTAGCGCAGCGTAATCCGCCATGCGTGCGTCGTCGAGACGCATGCATGGCCGATTACGGCGTTCCGCCTAATCCGCCCTACGTGGAACAGCGACGGACCTTATTCCACCTCAACGATCTCGAACGAATGCGTGATCTCGGCCATCTTGCCCAGCATGATCGACGCCGAGCAATACTTGTCATGCGACAGAGAAATCGCGCGCTCCACCGCCTCCGGCTTCAAGCCCTTGCCGGTCACGACAAAGTGGAAATTAATCTTGGTGAACACCTTAGGGTCCACGTCCGCGCGATCCGCCTTCAGGGTGCACTCGCAGCCGCGGATATCCGCGCGGCCCTTCTTCAGAATCAGCACCACGTCATATGCCGTGCAGCCGCCGGTGCCGAGCAGCACCATTTCCATCGGACGCGGCGCCAGGTTGTGACCGCCGCCCTCGGGCGCGCCGTCCATGTTGACCAGATGACCGGAGCCGGTCTGGGCCAAAAAACTCATGCCCGACGGGCCGTTCCAGCTGACTTTGCATTCCATCATTCTCTCCGTTAAAAATCGTTGTCCGTATTGTAAAGGAGTCCGGTGCCGAGTGGCTTGCATGAAGTTTTTTCGCTTGGACATCCACCCAAGCCGCTTGATAATTTAATGCGCTTTGTTTGACTAAAATCAAGGAGCATTTGATGAGCCAAGCTATTGAGTACCTTTGTTCATATGGTGATCTGACCAAGCCGGGCAGCACGGCCGTCGGCGAACTGGCCGATGATTTCACGCTCAATTCCCCGGTCGGCGTGCACGCGGACAGCTACGGCCGGCTGTGGGTGTGCGACACCGGCAACAGCCGCCTGCTGGTGTTCTCTCCCGACCTGTCCACCCTGCTGCACGTGATCGAGGGTCCCGGCGAGGCCACGCCGCAGGCGCCGCGCCTGCTGATGCCTTTCCATGTGTGTCCGCATCCGACGGACAAGCTGATGTATTGCACCGACATGGGCCACGGCAGGGTGGCCGCCTTCGGCTACGACGAGCACGAGGTGTGGTTCAGCTTTGCGTTCGGCGAGGGCCAGGGTGAGGGCGACTATCTGCCGCTGTCCGACCCCAACGGCATCACCACCGTGCGCGAACGCGACGGCGTCGACTACCTCTACGTTTGCGACGAGTTCTTCCATACCAAGGACGACCTGGCCAGCCGCTGTGTCAAGTTCACCCTGGAGGGCAACTTCGTCAGCCAGTTCCGCCGTGTCGCCTGCCCGGACGCCGAACATGGCGGCGGCCACGAGCTGCTGTGGCCGCAAGGTATCGCCAGCGATTCCAGGGGCAATATTTACCTTGCCAACACCGGCCACTACGAAGTGCTCAAGATCAGCACCGACTGGCCCATCGTCGACGAATGCGTGCAGGCGCCGCACGATACGGTGATGCTGCACCAGCACGGCAAACCGACCGGCATCGGCAAGTTCAATGTGATGCGCTCGGTGTGTGTGATCGGCGACCGCGTGTTCGTGCCGGGCCACATCGAGAACGCCATTGCCGTCTATAACCTCGAGGGCGAACTGGTCACCATCGTCAACGGTCTGCAGCCATTGTGGAACCACCGCATGGAGCCGGTGCATTCGATGTCGGACCTGGTCTACGGCGTGCTGGAGGACGTCGTCTTCGTCGGCCCCTATCAAGTGTGCGCGGCCACCGAGCCGGACGTGTATTACGTCAGCGAACCGTTTGCGTCGAGCATCATCAAGGTGCGCATCCCGCGCATGACGGGCGAGGAGGAGGCGCTGCTGATCGCGTCGGTAGGCCATCGGCGCGACGATCAGGACCGTCTGCGCAAGACTTCGCAGTTCAACTGCATGACGGCGGTGCTCGGCATCGATCCGGACCGCCGCGCGCCGCCGCAGGAGGTCGCCGGCGGCAGCTGGATCGACCAGTGGGCCACGGCCACCACGCGCGTCTACCAATATTGGTACGACCAGTTCCGCACGCATTCGGGCATCGATCCGCTGGCGCGCATCGGGCGCGGTTCGCTGAATATCGACTCCGGCAACTGGTGCATGAAAACCTTTAATACCGACAGCGACCCCTACCACCAGATGCAGGACATGATGCGCGGCTTCTTCGTACCCGGCGACCTGGCGATGGATGTCTATTATCCGCACACGCCGCCGCTGGGGCAGATTTGCCCGGGCACGCCGATCATCTTCGTCACCAACTTCAATATGTGCACGGTGTCGATGTATCAGTTCAGCCCGTCTGGCTTCCTGATCAACTACGGCGTGCCGTTCGGACGCGAGGGCATCGGCGGCGACGGCACCCTGAAGGCGCCGCAGGGCATCGCCGTCAACGGCCGGGGCGAGATCTATATCGCCGACTCGCTCAACAACCGCATCTCGATGTGGCAGATCCAGCCGACCGGTTACGTGGTGTTCCGCAAGAACTTCCGCTGGCACGCGGACGAGGATTTCACCCCGTGCGACATCGCCATCGACGCCAACGACCGCTTGTTCGTCTGCGACCAGTTCAACAACTGCCTGCGCGTGTTCGACCGCGAGGGCGGGAGCTTGTGGAGCTACGGCTACCTCGGCTATTGCGACGACGTCGATGTCGATTATGAAAAGTTCATGTTGCCGGCCAGCGTATGCATCGACGGCGACCGGCTGATGGTCAACGACCTGGTCAACCGGGCACTGAAGGTGTTCCGCATCGGCGAGGACACGCTGACCTACGAGACCGGCATTTCCGTGTTCAAGAAGTATCCGGACGCGGGCGGCGTGTGGATGCCGTACTTCATCCACGCCGCCAAGGGCCGGCTGTACGTCCCGGACACGACTTTCAATGTGGTCAATGTTTTCCGCTACGGCGAGCCGCAGCTGGCGGAAGACCAACTGGCGGCTTGACTCGGCTGGTGGTTCCCGCTTATACTTATCGGCTTTCCGTTCGCTCAGGAAAGTAAATAAGAAGGCCGAGTCCGCTGAAGCAATGGCGGAACCACCATTTGAGCGTGTTTTACTATTTAGGAAGTCAACATGAAAACTTTTTCCGCTAAGGGCCATGAAGTCCAGCGCGATTGGTTCGTGATTGACGCGACGGACAAAGTCCTCGGACGTGTTGCCAGCGAAGTGGCACTCCGACTGCGCGGCAAACACAAGCCAGAATTTACTCCTCACGTCGATACCGGCGATTTCATCGTCATCATCAACGCAGGCAAACTGCGCGTGACCGGCACCAAAGCCACCGAGAAGACCTACTACCGTCACTCGGGCTACCCAGGCGGCATCTACGAGACCAACTTCCTGAAAATGCAACAGCGTTTCCCAGGCCGTGCTCTGGAAAAAGCAGTCAAGGGTATGTTGCCGAAGGGCCCACTGGGCTACGCAATGATCAAGAAGCTGAAAGTGTACGCTGAAGGTTCGCACCCGCACGCTGCCCAGCAACCTAAAGCACTCGAAATCTAAGGAACTGACATGATCGGTAACTACAATTACGGCACCGGCCGTCGCAAGAGTGCAGTAGCTCGTGTGTTTATCAAAGTTGGCACTGGCCAAATCATCGTTAACGGCAAGCCAGCGGCTGAGTACTTCTCCCGCGAAACCGGCCTGATGGTTATTCGTCAACCACTGGAACTGACCGGCAACGTCGAGCGTTTTGACATCAAAGTCAACGTGCACGGCGGCGGCGAGTCCGGCCAGGCAGGTGCTGTGCGTCACGGCATCACCCGCGCCCTGATCGACTACGATGCAGCGCTGAAGGGCGATCTGGCACGCGCCGGCTTCGTTACCCGCGATGCACGTGAAGTTGAACGTAAAAAAGTTGGTCTGCGCAAAGCACGTCGCGCAAAGCAATTCTCGAAGCGTTAATTTGTACGCTATGGCGCGCCGCTTGCGGCGTGCTGTCGAAAAAGCCGCCGGCCTTGTGCCGGGCGGCTTTTTTGCTATGGGGTGCGGTCATACGCCGGTAGCGCATGCCTGATAAAATGACCCTCCAGATATGGTGGCGCGGCCACGTCGGCGTCATCGGCGGCTCATATATGGCCGATTACGGCGTTCCGCCTAATCCGCCCTACGTGTTTCCGTGGTTTTTTAATACTTCATTCAAGGAACGAACATGATCAAAGTTGGCATCGTCGGCGGCACCGGTTACACCGGAGTGGAACTGCTGCGACTGTTGGCCGTCCACCCCGATGTGCAGCTGACGGCCATCACGTCGCGCAAGGAGGATGGCTTGCCGGTTGCCGATATGTTCCCTTCGCTGCGCGGGCGCGTGGACATCGCGTTCTCGTCGCCGGACAAGGCCGACCTCAAGCAGTGCGACGTGGTGTTCTTCGCCACCCCGCACGGCGTGGCCATGGCGCAGGCGCCGGAGTTGCTGGCGGCCGGCGTCAAGGTCATCGACCTGGCGGCCGATTTCCGCATCAAGGACAAGGCCGTCTTTGAAAAATGGTACAAGATCGAACATACCTGCCCGGATCTGCTGGAAGAAGCCGCCTACGGCCTGGCCGAACTGAACCGCGACGCCATCAAGGGCGCGCGCCTGGTCGCCAATCCGGGTTGCTATCCGACCACGATGCAGCTGGGCTACTACCCGCTGCTCAAGGCCGGCGTGATCGACGCCGGTTCGTTGATCGCCGACTGCAAGTCCGGCGTTTCCGGCGCCGGTCGCAAGGCCGAGATCGGCACGCTGTTCTCCGAGTCGAGCGATAACTTCAAGGCCTATGGCGTGTCGGGTCACCGCCACACCCCGGAAACCGTGGCTCAGCTGCAAAAGTTCGCCGGCGACAAGGTTGGCCTGGTGTTTACGCCGCATCTGGTGCCGATGATACGCGGCATGCATTCGACGCTGTACGGCCGCCTCACCAAGGAAGTGAGCAACGAGGAACTGCAGGCATTGTTCGAAGAGCAATACAAGGACTCGCCGTTCGTCGATGTCATGCCGTTCGGCTCGCATCCCGAGACCCGTTCGACGCGCGGCGCCAACGTGCTGCGCCTGGCGTTGCATCGTCCGGACAATGGCAACACCGTCATCGTGCTGGTGGTGCAGGACAACCTGGTCAAGGGCGCGTCCGGCCAGGCGGTGCAGTGTATGAACCTGATGTTCGGGCTGGAAGAATCGACCGGACTGACGCAGATCGCGTTGCTGCCGTAACATCGGGCATTGATATTTGGCACAAGATCCCCCATTTTCGAGGGGTCTGGAGCATAAACAACGCCAAGGGTCTATAATGACCTAAATGTTTTCACGTAGGAGTCTGAAATGAATGCTGTAGCCGAATCACTAGTAGATGTAATCCCGTCGCCGATCATCTTCACCGATAGCGCGGCCGAAAAGGTCGCCCAGCTGATCGAGGAAGAGGGTAATCCCGACCTGAAACTGCGTGTGTTCGTGCAGGGTGGCGGCTGTTCCGGCTTCCAGTACGGCTTCACGTTCGACGAAATCGTCAACGAAGACGACACCACGATGGTCAAGAACGGCGTCCAGCTGTTGATCGACTCGATGAGCTACCAGTACCTGGTGGGCGCCGAGATCGATTACAAGGACGACCTGGAAGGCGCGCAATTCGTCATCAAGAACCCGACCGCGACGTCGACTTGCGGCTGCGGCTCCTCGTTCTCGGTATAAATCGGTTCTAGCTGTACAACGCGGCGGACAACTTCGGTTGTCCGCCGTTGTCGTTTACAGCGCTTGCCAATACCAATTTAAACCCCGGGGTCAGTGCCGACATTCGGACACGACCTCATCCTGGCCGACGGCGATACGCTTGAGTCCGTGTCCGAATGTCGGCACTGACCCCCGAGAGGTTAGCGGGGATAGAGGGCGCCGAGTACGCGCTCGCCCTTGGCGCCGGTGACGCTCGGCAGATTGCCGGCCAGGCGTTCGCTGAAGCGGTAACCCAGCCACGCGAACGCCAACGCCTCCACCCGGTTCGGCGCCACGCCCAACGCCTGCGTCGATGCCACTAGTACGTTATTGCCCAGCGCGGCGCCCAGTTCGCTCATCAGCACGCTGTTGTAGGCGCCGCCACCGCAGACATACACCGCGTCCGCGCCGCCGCCATAAGCCTGTATGGCCCGCGCCAGCGAGACCGCCGTTAGCTTGGTCAGCGTGAATTGCACATCCTCCGGCGCGGCGTCGCCGTACACGGCCAGCCGCGTGTCGAGCCACTCCAGGTGGAACAGGTCGCGACCGGTGCTTTTCGGCGCCGGCAGCGCGAAATAGGGCTCGTGCAGCAATTCCTGCAGCAACTCGGGGATTTCCTTGCCGCTGGCCGCCCAGGCGCCGTCGGCGTCGTATTCCTTGTCCAGGTGGCGGCCGATCCACGCGTCCATCAGCACATTGCCGGGGCCGGTGTCGAAGCCGATCACGCCGCCTTCGCCGTCGAGTACGCTGATGTTGGAGATGCCGCCGATGTTGGCCACCACGCGCGCTTGGCCGGGCTTGCCGAACAGCGCCTGGTGGAAGGCCGGCACCAGCGGCGCGCCCTGGCCTCCGGCGGCGATGTCGCGGCTGCGGAAGTCGGCGATGACGTCGATGCCGCACAGCTCGGCCAGCAGGGCGGGGTTGTTGGTCTGGCGCGTGAAACCCAGTTCGGGACGGTGGCGGATGGTCTGGCCGTGGACGGCGACGGCGCGCACCGTGTCGGCCTTGCGGCCGGCCTCGTCCAGCAGCTGTGCGACGCACTGGGCGTAGAATTCCGCCAGTTGATTGGCGGCCAGCGCCTCGCGCTCGATCTCGTTGTCGCCGGCCGCTTGCAGCGCCATCAACTCGGTGCGCAACGATGGAGGAAACGCGATGTAGGCGGCGGCCAGGGTGTCGACGGCGTCGCCGGAGAAATCGGCGAGGGCACCGTCCACGCCGTCCAGGCTGGTGCCGGACATCAAACCGATATAGTGGGTCATTGTTGTTTCCTCAAGCTGAAAAAGCTATTTTGCCTGAGCTTGCGTGTGCTGTCGCACGGAACAAGCGTGCTGGGCGGAGCATTATGGCTACAGAGCAAAAGAAACAGACGAAAAAAAACAGGCCGATGCGGCGGCCTGTTTGGTATTAAGCGTTGCGGTTTATTTCGCCGCGACGCGGGTGCCGGTCGAGCCACCCGGTTGCAGCAGCGCGAAGCGGTGCGACATGTCCGACGCGTAGACCTTGAAGCGCGACAGTTCGGCCGCCGTCAGCGGCGCCTGGGCTTGCACGTTCATCTTGCTCGGGTCCTTGGCCTCGCCGCCGACACGGAACTCGTAGTGCAAGTGCGCGCCGGTCGACCAGCCGGTGCTGCCGACATAGCCGATCACGTCTCCCTGGCTGACTTTGCTGCCTTTTTTGATGCCCGGCGCAAAGCGGCTCATGTGCGCGTAAGCGGTCGAGTAATTGTTCCAGTGCTTGATCGTGACGAAATTGCCGTAGCCATTCTGGGTGCCGGCGAAATCGATGACGCCGTCGCCGGAGGCGCGGATCGGCGTGCCGGTCGGGGCAGGGAAGTCGATGCCCTTGTGGGCTTTCCACTGGCCGGACACCGGATGCACGCGCATCGAGAAGCCCGACGAAATCCGCGAGAATTCCACCGGCGACTTCAGGAAGGCCTTTTTCAGCGCCTTGCCGTCGAAGCTGTAATAGCCGCCGCCCTGCTTGGTCTGCGGGTCTTCAAACCACACCGACTGGTACGTCGTGCCACGGTTGGTGAATTCGCCAGCCAGGATGCGGCCCGCGCGAACAAATTCCCCATCCTGCCAGAACGTCTCGTACACCACGTTGAAATGGTCGCCGCGCTTCAGGTCGCCCCGGAAGTCGATGCTGGTCGAGAACATCTCGACGATTTGCTTGACGATCGCGTCCGGCAGCTTGGTGCCGTCCTCGTTCGAATCGGTCGCTGCGAACAGGGTCGAGGTGATGGTGCGGGCATGCATCTCGACACGGCGTTCCAGCTTGGCCGGCTCTTCTTCCGCGACAAAGCGGTCGTTTTTGCGGGAAATCTTGATGTTTTTGACAGGGATGTCCTTGCCGTCGACCACGACCGCGCGCAGCCATTGCAGATTGCCTTCGTCGTCGGTCTGCGCCTGGACGCGTTTACCCGTCTTCAGCTGCATGACGCCTTTGGCGACCTTGTCTTTTTTGATGAAGGTTTCGGCGGCGTCGTCTTCCACACCCAGACGCGTCAGCAGCGTGGCGAGCGTGTCGCCGGCGCGGATGCGTTCTTCGTGGACGAAGTGCTCGTTGGAGGATTGTTGCTCAAGTGCGTTGATCTGTGGCGTAAGATCCGGCATCGTGACCGTTTCTTGCACGGATTTAACCGGCAGATCGGCTGGATCCGGGGCGAGCGGCGCGACGCCGGCCGCACCGAACGCACATACTGTGAGGAACAGTGCCGAGGCGCTGACAATGCGCGCTTTGCGCGTTGAAGCCATCAGACTGTACAAGCGTGAGCTCGTGAATTTATGTATTTGGTTCATGCAATCAGTTAAAATTTGCCGCTTGAACTATTCAGGAACCTTTTATTTCTTCTAATTATTGTCGGGTTTCGTTTTCGTACGGCAAGATTGATGGATCGAGGATTATAACAAACTCCTGAGGCTGACTACCTTTTTTTGAAAAAAACTCCCAAAATATATGACTACCCCTTCTTCCACACCGCCGCCCGCCTCGAAAGCACTGCCCCTGACCGACCGTGTACTAGAGGCGCTCGCGATCACCAAACGGGGTGTCGACGAGTTGCTGATTGAAAGCGAGTTCGCCCAAAAGCTGGCGCGCTCCGAGCAAAGCGGCGTGCCGCTGCGCATCAAACTGGGCCTGGACCCGACCGCGCCGGATTTGCACCTCGGCCACACCGTCGTGCTGAACAAGATGCGTCAGTTGCAAGATCTGGGCCATCAAGTCATTTTCCTCATCGGCGACTTCACCTCCATGATCGGCGACCCGTCGGGCCGCAACATGACGCGTCCGCCGCTGACCAAGGAGCAGGTCGAGCAAAACGCCATGACCTATTTCAAGCAGGCGTCGCTGGTGCTCGATCCGTCGAAGACGGAAATCCGCTACAACTCCGAGTGGTGCGATCCGCTGGGCGCGCGCGGGTTGATCAAGCTGGCCTCGCATTACACCGTGGCCCGCATGATGGAGCGTGACGATTTCAGCAAGCGCTTCAAGGGTGGGACACCGATTGCGGTCCATGAGTTCCTTTATCCTTTGATGCAGGGCTACGATTCGGTCGCTTTGAAGTCCGACCTCGAGCTGGGTGGAACAGACCAGAAATTCAACTTGCTGGTCGGCCGCGAGCTGCAGAAGGACTACGACCAGGAACCGCAGTGCATTTTGACCATGCCGCTGCTGGAAGGTTTGGACGGCGTCGACAAGATGTCCAAGTCGAAGAACAACTATATCGGCATCACCGAGCCCGGGAACACCATGTTCGCCAAGATCATGAGCATTTCCGACGTGATGATGTGGAAATACTATGAGCTGCTGTCGTTCCGCTCGATCGCCGATGTCGCCGCGCTCAAGGCCGCCATCGACGGCGGCGCCAATCCGCGCGACGCCAAAGTGGCGCTGGCGCAGGAGATCGTCGCCCGCTTCCACTCGCAGGCGGCGGCCGACGAGGCGCTCAACGACTTCGTCAACCGCTCCAAGGGCGGCATTCCGGACGACGTGCCGGAAGTGGCGCTGGGCGGCGCGCCGGTCGGCATCCCGCAATTGCTGAAGATGGCCGGCCTGTGCCCGTCCACCTCGGAGGCGATGCGCATGATCGACCAGGGCGGCGTGCGCCTCGACGGCGCCGTCATCAGCGACAAGGCCGTCAAGATCGAGGCCGGCACCTTCGTGCTGCAAGTGGGCAAGCGCAAGTTCGCCCGCGTGACCCTGTCCGCATGATCGCGCTGCTGCAACGGGTCAGCGACGCGAAAGTGGTGGTCGATGGCGCCACCATCGGCGTCATCGGGGCCGGCTTGATGGTGCTGGTGTGCGCCGAGCGCAACGACACCGAGAAGGACGCCGACGCGCTGCTGACCAAAATGCTGGGCTACCGCGTGTTTTCGGACGACGCCGGCAAGATGAACCGCAGTGTGGCGGACGTGGCCGGCGGCCTGCTGCTGGTACCGCAGTTCACCTTGGCGGCCGACACCAAGTCCGGCACGCGTCCTTCGTTCACGCCGGCGGCCGTGCCGGCCGACGGCTTACGCCTGTTCACTTATTTTGTCGAGCAGGCGCGGTTGCGGCACACGGTGGTGCAAACGGGCCAGTTTGGTGCGGACATGAAAGTCACTCTCACCAACGACGGACCCGTAACGTTTTGGCTGCAAACCAACTCTAAATAAAGAACAGTGGGGAGACCAAAGATGAAACTGTCGAGTGAGAGCTTTCGCGACGGCACGGCGATTCCAGCCGCCTGCGCCTTTGCCGCGATGGGCGCGGACGGCCAGGTGACGCTGTCCGCCAACCGCAATCCCCAACTGAGCTGGAGCGACGTGCCGGCCGGCACCGAATCGCTGGTATTGCTGTGCATCGACGGCGATGTGCCGCAGGATGCCACCGACGTCAACCGCCCCGGCGTCACCTTGCCGGCGAGTATGCCGCGCGACGATTTTTTCCACTGGAGCTTGATCGATATCCCGGTCCGCCTGCATCGGCTCGCCGAGGGCGCGGTGTCGGATGGCGTGGTGGCGCGCGGCAAAACCGGTCCCGAACTGGGCCTGGACGGCGCGGCCCTGCGGCAGGGCGTCAACGATTACACCCGGTGGTTTTCCACCGACCCGGCGATGGCCGGCGACTATTACGGGTATGATGGCCCCTGTCCGCCGTGGAACGATGAGCGCGTCCATCATTATATATTTCGCATGTATGCGCTCGATGTGCCGCGTCTGGCATTGGAAGGGCGCTTTACTTGTGTCGACGTGCTCAACGCCATCCACGGCCATATCGTCGATGAGGCGCAACTGATCGGCACGTATACTTTGAATCCGGCCCTGGCCGCCGAACCGGCCCGCAAGCCAAGAAAAAAGACCGCATGAACAACACCAATATTTTGCTGATCCGCCACGGCGAGACGGCCTGGAACGCCGTGCGCCGCCTGCAAGGCCATATCGACATCCCGCTCAACGCCGAAGGCGAACGCCAGGCCGGCGCGCTGGCCCAGGCGTTGGCCGCCGAGTCGGTCGACGTGATTATTTCCAGCGACCTGCAACGCGCCCGCCAAACGGCCCAGGCCGTGGCCGACCAGTACGACGGCGCCAACGTGCATACCGACGCCAACTTGCGCGAACGCTGCTATGGCGTCTTCGAAGGCATGTTGTACACCGAGGTCGAGCAGCAATATCCGGCCGACTTCGCGCTGTGGCAGGCGCGCGATATCGACGCGGTGATGCCGCCCGGCGAGCGGGTGGCCGAGAGTTTCCGCCAGTTCTACGCGCGCGCCACCTCGGCCATCCGCGAGTGGGCCGAGCGTCATCCGGGCAAAACCATCGCCGTCGTCGCCCATGGCGGCGTGCTGGAATGCGCCTACCGCGAGGCGGTCGGCATGCAGCTCGACAGCCCACGCGACTTCCAGGTCAAGAACGCCAGCATCAACCGCTTTACGTTTTCTGACGGTAAGTTAGCGCTAACTAGCTGGGGCGAGGTGGAGCACCTGAGTCTGGCCGCGATGGACGATGTGATCTGATCGTTCATAACGTTCAGGCTGCACATTTGCAGTTTTCATAAAAAATAGTGCTTATTATTTGAGCACCCCTTCGGTTAAAATAGAAGGTTCCTCCTTCCCATCAGGTATCGCCAGTGCAAATCGGCCCTCATTTACTGCGCAACAACGTTTTCGTCGCTCCCATGGCAGGAGTGACGGATCGGCCTTTCCGTCAGCTGTGCAAACAGCTGGGGGCGGGGTATGCGGTATCCGAGATGGCGGCGTCCAATCCGCGCCTGTGGGCGACCGAAAAGAGCTCG
This sequence comes from Duganella sp. GW821-FHT07F09, assembly GCF_059418705.1. NCBI lineage: Bacteria > Pseudomonadati > Pseudomonadota > Betaproteobacteria > Burkholderiales > Oxalobacteraceae > Duganella > Duganella sp. GW821-FHT07F09. Next base: position 116,284 of record NZ_JBWKQJ010000010.1, read on the forward strand.
CGCCGCACCGACCACACCGGCGAAATGGAGCCGAAGGCGGTGCAGATCGCCGGCGCCGATCCCAAGGACCTGGCCGATTGCGCCCGCTTCAACGTCGAGCGCGGCGCCCAGATCATCGATATCAATATGGGTTGCCCGGTCAAGAAGGTGTGCAACAGCTGGTGCGGTTCGGCCTTGTTGCAGAACGAGGCGCTGGTCAGGGAGATCGTCGAAGCCGTGGTCGGCGCGGTCGACGTGCCGGTCACCTTGAAGTTCCGCACCGGCTGGAACCGCGAAAACAAGAACGCGCTGAAGATCGCGCGCATCGCCGAGGACGCCGGCATCGCCATGCTGACCTTGCACGGCCGCACGCGCGCCGACGGCTACACCGGCGACGCCGAGTACGACATGATCGCGGCGGTCAAGCAGTCCGTGGCGATACCCGTGGTGGCCAACGGCGATATCACGACGCCGGAAAAAGCCAAGTTCGTGCTCGATTACACCGGCGCCGATGCCGTCATGATCGGCCGCGCGGCGCAGGGACGGCCGTGGATCTTCCGCGAGATCGAGCATTTCCTGCGCACCGGCACCCATCTGCCGTCGCCGTACGTCGACGAGGTGCGCGCGCTGATGGACGAACACTTGCGCGCCCACTACGCGTTTTACGGCGAATACCTGGGCGTGCGCACCGCGCGCAAACATATCGGCTGGTATGTGCGCGACCTCGCGGGCGGCGAGGATTTCCGCCAGAAGATGAATCTGCTGGAGTCCACCGACGAGCAGTTGCTTGCCGTCGACCAGTTTTTCGAATCCCAGTGGACTTACGGCGAGCGGTTACAATACCGCCTCCCGGAATTGTTGCAAGACGATAAATTACAAGCCGCATAACCAAGCTAGAGCACTAAAAAAAGTTATATCAGAAGGGTAAGCGCCAGGATCATGAGTCCAGGAATGATTTACCAGCGTCAACAGATTATTTAGCGAACGACATCAAAATGAGCAAAGAAAGTATCCAGGAAGTAGTCCAGAAGAGCCTTGAAGATTACTTCAACGACCTGGGCGAGCAGCAGGCATCGAATATCTACGATATGGTCGTGCTGACCGTGGAAAAACCGATACTGGAAGTGGTCATGACGCGCGCCGACGGCAACCAGTCGCACGCGGCGCAGATGCTGGGCATCAACCGCAACACCCTGCGCAAGAAACTGCAAGAACACGGCCTGCTGTAAACAGCGGCGATCTTTCCGGCATCGGCGGCTGGGAACGGCCGCCGGGCCGCAATCAGACATCAACCCACCTAGCCTTTCACAGCCATGATTAAACAAGCTCTCATCTCCGTCTCCGACAAAACCGGTGTGCTGGACTTCGCCCGCGCGCTGTCCACCATGGGCGTCAAGATCCTGTCGACCGGCGGCACCGCCAAACTGCTGGCCGACAACGGCGTGGCCGTGACCGAGGTCGCCGACTACACCGGCTTCCCGGAGATGCTCGATGGCCGCGTCAAGACGCTGCATCCGAAAATACACGGCGGCATCCTGGCGCGCCGCGATTTCCCGGAGCACGTGGCCAAGCTGGAAGAGCACGCCATTCCGACCATCGACATGGTGGTGGTCAACCTGTACCCGTTCCAGGCCACCGTCGCCAAGGAAGATTGCTCGCTGGACGACGCCATCGAGAACATCGACATCGGCGGTCCGGCCATGCTGCGCTCGGCGGCCAAGAACCACAAGGACGTGGTCGTCATCTGCGATCCGTCGGACTACGGCGTGGTGCTGGCGGAAATGAAGACCACCGACAATTCGCCCGGCTATGTCAGCTACGACACCCGTTTCAAGCTGGCCACCAAGGTCTACGCGCACACCGCGCAGTACGACGGCGCGATCGCCAACTACCTGACCAGCCTGGGTGCCGACCGCCAGCACGCCAGCCGCAACGCCTATCCGACCACCTTGAACGTGGCGTTTGAAAAAGTACAGGACATGCGCTACGGCGAGAACCCGCACCAGTCGGCCGCGTTCTACCGCGACGTCGCCGCCACCGACGGCGCGCTGGCCAACTACCGCCAGCTGCAGGGCAAGGAACTGTCGTTCAACAACATCGCCGACGCCGATGCCGCGTGGGAATGCGTCAAGAGCATGGGCAGCTTCCAGCAAAGCGCCGCCTGCGTCATCGTCAAGCACGCCAATCCGTGCGGCGTGGCGCTGGGCACCGACGCCGCCGACGCCTACAAGCGCGCGCTGCAGACCGATCCGACCTCGGCCTTCGGCGGCATCATCGCCTTCAACGTCGAGATCGACGCGGCCGCCGCCACCGAGCTGGCCAAGCTGTTCGTCGAGGTGCTGATCGCGCCGTCGTACTCGGCGGAAGCGAAGCAGATCCTGTCGGCCAAGCAGAACGTGCGCTTGCTGGAGATCCCATTGGGCAACGGCGTCAACGCGATGGACTTCAAGCGCGTCGGCGGCGGTTTGCTGGTGCAGTCGGCCGATGCGAAAAACGTGCTGTTGACGGACCTGAAAGTGGTCAGCAAGCTGCAGCCGACGCCGCAGCAGTTGCAGGACATGATGTTCGCCTGGCGCGTGGCCAAGTATGTGAAGTCGAACGCCATCGTCTTCTGCGGCAATAACATGACCCTGGGCGTGGGCGCCGGCCAGATGAGCCGTATCGACTCGGCCCGCATCGCCTCGATCAAGGCGCAAAACGCCGGCCTGTCGCTGACCGGTTCGGTCGTGGCGTCGGACGCGTTCTTCCCGTTCCGCGACGGTCTGGACGTGGTGGTCGACGCCGGCGCGACCTGCGTGATCCACCCGGGCGGCTCGATGCGCGACCAGGAAGTGATCGACGCGGCCAACGAGCGCGGCGTCGTTATGGTTTACACCGGCATTCGCCATTTCCGCCATTGATTTTTAAAACCGTCGGCATTGCGCCGTCGCGAACATAAAAGCGCCCGCAACCTTGCGGGCGCTTTCTTTACTGCATACAATCCATCAATGATAATTCTCGGCATCGACCCCGGCTTGCGCACGACCGGCTTTGGCGTTATTCGCAAGCAGGGCGCGAAGCTGTACTACGTCGCCTCGGGCACCATCAAAAGCGGCGAGGGCAACCTGCCGACGCGCTTGAAGGTGATCCTCGATGGCGTGGCCGAGGTCGCCCGCATCTACCAGCCCGAATGCGCGGCCATCGAGCAGGTGTTCGTCAACGTCAATCCGCAATCGACCTTGCTGCTGGGGCAGGCGCGCGGCGCGGCCATCTGCGCGCTGGTGTCGGCCGAGCTCAGCGTGGCGGAATATTCGCCGACACAGGTCAAGCAGGCCGTGGTCGGCACCGGCCGCGCGGTCAAGGCGCAGGTGCAGGACATGGTGGCGCGGTTGCTGTCGCTGCCCGGCCTGCCCGGCACCGACGCCGCCGACGCGCTCGGCATCGCCATCTGCCACGCCCACAGCCGCGAAACCTTGACCCTGATCGCCGGCGCGGGCAAGGGCACCAGCACCGCCAAGAGCGGCCCGCTGGCCGGCCTGCGCATGAAGAACGGCCGCCTGGTCGGCTAACTCCCCTAATTAAGAAGGCTACAACACGATGATCGGTCGTCTCTCCGGTATTCTGCTTGAAAAAAATCCGCCGCAACTGCTGGTCGAGTGCGCCGGTGTCGGCTACGAGGTCGATGTGCCGATGAGCACCTTCTACAACCTGCCGCACGTTGGCGAAAAGGTGGTGCTGTTCACGCACCAGGCGATCCGCGAGGACGCGCACTTGCTGTTCGGCTTCGGCAACGCCGAGGAGCGCGCCGTGTTCCGCCAGCTGATCAAGATCACCGGTGTCGGCGCGCGCACCGCGCTGTCGATTTTGTCGGGCATGTCGATCTCCGACCTGGCGCAGGCTGTGACGTTGCAGGAGTCCGGACGCCTGATCAAGGTGCCCGGCATCGGTAAGAAGACCGCCGAGCGCCTGTTGCTGGAGCTGAAGGGCAAGCTGGGCGCGGACATCGGCGCCGGCGGCGGCCATGCGGTGCCCGATTCGCAGTCGGACATCCTCAACGCGCTGCTGGCGCTGGGCTACTCCGACAAGGAGGCGCTGCTGGCGCTCAAGACCGTGCCGGCCGGCAGCGGCGTGTCTGACGGCATCAAGCAGGCATTGAAGGCGCTGTCCAAAGGCTGACACGCCTCAAACGAAGCGCCGGTGCCGCGGCCTATGCTTGAAGGTCGAGCAAAGCGGAGGTGCCGATCATGGAACAAGCAACACGCTTTCCCTGGAGTCATTTTCCCGCCGTTTTTATTCACGCGGCCGAGAGCTTCGTTAAGACCCATCATGCGTATGCCGCAGCCAAGGCGGGGGATGGTTTCGCTGCGATGGAACTGGTTAGCGATGCGGTCTCGATTAAAACTTTGGAGCAGCTCTGGAAGCGGTTTAACGACTTGGCGCCGATATTGGTCAGCGCACATGCGCAGGAGGCGTCTGGCATCAACGCCATACCTCGGGCACTGGCGTGGCTGATCTCGGATGTTCTTGATTGGCCACGGGAGCGTAGAATATTTCAAGCGAACAAAGTCAGTCACACTGGCGCAACTGGCTATGAACGGCTTCAACGACAGGTGCTCTTCGCAGGTCCGATCGTAATTGGCCTAAACTACCTAATGGTCGATGACTTTATCGGCCAAGGCGGAACGCTTGCCAATTTACGAGGTCATATCCTCGCGCAGAAAGGGTGCGTCATCGGCGCAACGGTTTTAACCGGTAAGGACTATTCGGCGGAGCTAGCCCTAACGAGCGCACAATTGTCAGAGCTAAGGAGGAAACATGGACACATTGAATACTGGTGGCGACAACGGTTCGGGTTCGGGTTCGAATGCCTCACCGCGTCAGAAGCCCGATATCTCAGCCAAACTGCTTCAGCTGAAAGAATCATTGAGGGTCTGGAAGCAGTTGATAGCTGAAGGCAAGGTAGAATCGCTTGTGGTCAAAATAGATACGCCGCCCGAACTAGCGAATGTTCCGTATCGCATGTTGACTGAGCGGGAACAGCGGCAACTGCGGATCACCAAAAGACAAATAGACAACTATTATCAACGTGTTTTCAAACCAAGATTTAAATAGGCAACCAGCAACTGAATGAGCATCCAGACCGACAGCTTCACCGAACAGCGCATCATCGACGCGGCGCCGTCGTCGCCCAACGAAGAGGCGATCGAGCGCGCGCTGCGCCCCAAGCATCTCGATGAATATGTCGGGCAGGCCAAGATCCGCGACCAGTTGGAGATCTTCATCGCCGCCGCGCGCAACCGCAAGGAGGCGCTCGACCACACGTTGCTGTTCGGCCCGCCGGGCCTGGGCAAGACCACGCTGGCCAACATCATCGCGCGCGAGATGGGCGTCAACCTGCGCCAGACCTCCGGCCCGGTGCTCGAGCGTCCCGGCGACCTGGCCGCCATCCTGACCAACCTGGAAGCGAACGACGTGCTGTTCATCGACGAGATCCACCGCCTGTCGCCGGTGGTCGAGGAGATCCTGTACCCGGCGCTGGAGGACTACCAGATCGACATCATGATCGGCGAAGGGCCGGCCGCGCGCTCGGTCAAGCTCGACCTGCAACCGTTCACCCTGGTCGGCGCCACCACCCGCGCCGGCATGCTGACCAATCCGCTGCGCGACCGCTTCGGCATCGTCGCCCGCCTCGAGTTCTACAACACCGAGGAACTGACCAAGATCGTCACCCGCAGCGCCGCGCTGCTCAAGGCCAACATCGCCCCGGACGGCGCCGTCGAGATCGCCCGCCGCGCGCGCGGCACGCCGCGCATCGCCAACCGCCTGCTGCGCCGCGTGCGCGACTATGCCGAGGTCAAGGCCAACGGCGACATCACCAAGACCGTGGCCGACGCCGCGCTGGTCATGCTCGACGTCGACACCGTCGGCTTCGACGTCATGGACCGCAAGCTGCTCGAGGCGGTGCTGTACAAGTTCGGCGGCGGCCCGGTCGGCATCGGCAACCTGGCGGCGGCCATCGGCGAGGCGGCCGACACCATCGAGGACGTGCTCGAACCCTACCTGATCCAGCAAGGGTTCCTGCAGCGCACGCCGCGCGGGCGGGTCGCCACGCCGGCCGCGTACAAGCACTTCGGCGTCACGCCGCCGCGCACCAATCCCAACGGCGAACTGTGGGACCTGTGATGCAGATCTGGGTCGACGCCGACGCCTGTCCCGCCGTCATCAAGGACATCCTGTACCGCGTGGCCGAGCGCATGCAAATGCAGGTGACCCTGGTGGCCAACCAACTGCTGCGCGTGCCGCCGTCGCGCTTTGTCCGCTCGGTGCAGGTGCCGTCCGGCGCCGACGTGGCCGACCAGGAGATCGTGCGGCTGCTGGCGCCGGGCGACCTGGTCGTCACCGGCGACATCCCGCTGGCGTCGGACGTGTTGAAGAAGGGCGGCTACGCGCTCAATCCGCGCGGCGAGTTCTACACCAACGACAACATCGCGCAGATGCTCAGCATGCGCGCCTTCATGGATGAATTGCGCGGCAGCGGCGTCGATACCGGCGGCCCGGCCGCCTTCAACCAGGGCGACCGCCAGAGTTTCGCCAACAGCCTCGACCGGCACCTGCGCAAATACGCGACGCCGCCGGCGTCTGCATAAAGGGGCAATAATAGTCGCCCACCAAATATAGAATATAATCAATTGAAATTCCATTTTGGCATCAATTTGTGCCGATTTGAAATTCGATACCTATAAAAATATTTGGGAAGACTGAAGTGCGTTGTGTAAGTTTTACGGCAATCGCCATTGCCTCGTGGTTGACCGCCTGCGCCGGCGGTTCCGTAGTCGGCACCCCTCGCATGCGCGCGCCGGCGGACGCCATCCCTCCCGCCGACCCCGGCGCGCTGGTCCGGCGCGTGGCCGCTCCCTCGTATGCGGAGGAAAGTGGCAACGCCCACGTGTTCAATGCCGTCAACGCCCTGCGTGAAAAAGTGGGCTCCGGCTTGCTGTCCCAGAATGCCAAGCTCGACCAGGCGGCCTTGGCGCATCACCGCTACCTGAACACCAGCGATTTCGTGAACTTGCACGCCGAGACGGCGGGAAACATCGGCTTCACAGGCGCCGACGCCACCGCCAGGGGCAAGGCCGCCGGATATGGCGCCGCCTACATCGAGGAGGTGGTGCACGGTTCCAACGGCGCGGGCCAGTTCGCCGGCTGCGCGGCGAGCTGGGCCAACAGCATTTACCATGTCGGCCTGTTTTTCTCCGGCATGCGCGACGTCGGCATCGCCGCGTTGGCGACCAGGAACGATCCGGTTTTCGGCAAGTACACCGTGTGCGTGGTGAACTTTTCCATGGGTGCCGCCCAGGTCGAGCAACTGCCCGGCGACGGGACGATACGCGTGTATCCGTATCCAGACCAGACCAGCGTGCCGACCGTTTTCTACAACCATACCGAGGAGCCGTCGCCGCTGCCGGAGTATTTCGAGCTGGGTCCCCCCGTGACGCTGAACTTCAAGACGAAATCGTTCCCGGCGGCCCGGGCCAAGCCGGCCATCGTCGTCGATCATTTGTCGATCGCCACGGCGGACGGGCGGCCGCTGGGCGCCAGAATCCTGGTCAGCCCGGTCGGGGGCACTTTCTCCACCACCGGGCCGGCCCTGCAGAACGACGAGAAGATCGCACCGCTCACGCTGACCATCGTGCCGCTGGCCAGGATGAAACCGAACACCGTGTATACCGTGACGTTCGCGGGCATCGTCGACGGCGGCGCGCGCTCGAAAACCTGGAAGTTCACCACCGGCCCGAGGTGACCCACTAATTGGTGTGATCGCGCGCGCGCGGGACCGGCATGGTGGGCACGAAGCGGGTCAGGTAGAGGGTCACGCAGCATCCGATGAGGATGATCAGGACGCGCACGTACAGCGCGTCCGTGCGCCAGATCGAGTAACTCATCGAGCCCCACATGAAGACCAGTATCCAGAGCTTGCCGCGCAGCGGAATACCTTTGCCGTTCTCGTAGTCGCGCAGGTATTTGCCGAACACGCGGTTGGTTTGCAGCCAGTTGTGCAGCCGGGTCGAGCCGCGCGCGAAACATGCCGAGGCCAGCAGCAGGAACGGCGTGGTCGGCAGCAGCGGCAGAAAAATGCCCAGCACGCCAAGCGCGACCGCCACGCATCCGATCAGATTCAATACTATTTTCATCGAGTTTCCGTTGCTTGCTGGGCTGCAAGCCTAGCGAGAATCGTATCACCACTCGAGCGAAAAAGTGTATATTGAACCCGCCTGAATGATAGCGCTAACTTTGTGGAGACATGGAATGAGAAAAATCATATTGGCCTGCATGGCCTTGGCCTGCTTGCTGCTGTCCGCCGCCGGCGCGCGCGCCGACGACCAGTACAAAATCCTGGTGCTGGCCATGCCGGGAAAATACCACTACGAGTACATCCCGATCGCCCGCGAAAGCCTGGAAAAGCAGGCCAAGCTGCACGCGTTCGAGTTGGTTTATACGCACCGTCCGGAAGTGTTCGATGGGGACTTGAGCCAGTACGCGATGGTGATGTTCCTCAACACGCCGGGCGAGGAGCTCAGCGAGCCGCGCCGCAGGAAGTTCGAGGAGTACATGCGCAACGGCGGCAACGCCATGCTGGTGCACCGGGCGCTGATCATTCCGCCCAATACGTGGCCGTGGTTCGAGAAGCTGATCGGGCGCCGGGTCGGCAACCATCCGATGCTGCAGACCGGCGTGGCCGAGGTGGTCGACAGGAAATTCCCTGCGACCTTCGGCCTGCCGGCGCGCTGGATCTGGAGCGACGAGTGGTACGTGTTCGACAATCCGCACAACGTCAAGGTCAACCCGGTGCTCAACGTTGACGAAAGCACCTACGACCCGACCAAGATCTGGCCGGGGCAGGTGTCTAAAGGCATGGGCAAGGACCACCCGGTGGCGTGGTACCACCAGGTGGAGAAGGGTCGCGTGTTCGTCACGTCGCTGGGACACAACGGCGAGATGTACAAAGACCCGCAATACCTGTCGCACCTGATGGGCGGCATCTACTGGACCGCCACCGGCAGGGGCATGCAGCAATAAGCGCTTAGGCGCGCTTGCGGGTTCGCCAGCCGATCAGCGCCAGGCCGGCCATCAGCATCGCATAGGTTTCCGGTTCCGGGACCGCCGCGGCGGGCGTGAGCGCGGTGATCGCGCTTTGGATCCTGACGTAGCCGCCCGTGGGCAGGAAATAATACAGCTCATAGGCGGCGTAGTCGAAGCTGGACAGCCTTAGCGATGTCGGCACTCCGCCATGGTCAAACGCCGTGCCGCTGAAGTCAAACAGGGAAATGGAGCCGTTGAAACTGCTGAAGTCCGGCGCCATCACCGTGGTGGACAGCGACAAAATGTCGCCGCCGGAGAACGTCGTAGCGTCGTTGGCGATTTGCAGCAGATTCGTTCCATAGATCACCTCTTGTGGCCGGGAGAACACGTCCGGCGCGGTGATGGTCGTTGCGTTGTCGGGATCGCTGTATAACAGGTAAGTGCCGCTGGCTTCAGGCGGCGGTTGATAGTTGACGTCCAGCCCCATGGCGGTATCGTAGCTGAACGAGCCGTGGATCTCCTGTCCCAACGCGACCGTCATCCCAGTCAATGTGCTCAGATCTTTGAGGGTGGAAGTGTAAGCGGGTGGCAACGTTTCATCGATTGCAGCGACCGTCGCCGTGAAGTTGTACGTGACAACAGCGGCATGTGCCGAACCCAGCATCGCGAACCCGGCGAGCAGGCCAATTATTTTTTTCATTCAAACCCCCAGTTTTGTTTTAAAAAGGGGCTTAGTAGAACATCAATGAAAAAATGTGTCAATTGGTTAATTAAATTGTCTGTGTGGTAATGCGGGTCTGCCGTTAATATCGGCTTAGTCCTGGCGCACCCTCACCTGCGAACGACCCGGCATGGGCATGCCGTTGTCGCCGCGCACGTTCAGTGCCTTGCGCGTGTTCGTCACCTCGCTGGGACAACGGCGAGATGTACAAAGACCCGCAATACCTGTCGCACCTGATGGGTGGCGTCTACTGGACCGCCACCGGCAGGGGCATCCAGCAGTAGCGGCTTACTTGGCGGCGTTGCGGGTGCCGACCACTTCGACGGTCACGCGGCGGTTCTTGGCGCGGCCTTCCGCCGTGGCGTTGTCGGCCAGCGGCTGGGTCTCGCCCTTGCCCTCGGTATAGACCCGCGCGGCGTCCATGCCCGTGCCGACCAGATAGGCCTTGACCGCCTCGGCGCGGCGCAGCGACAGTTTCTGGTTGTACTCGTTCGAGCCGACCGAGTCGGTATGGCCGACCGTCACCACCACCTCGGTGTTCATGCCTTTCAGCTTGAGCCGCAGATCGTCGAGCGCGGCCTTGCCGGCCGGCTTGACGGCCGATTTGTCGAAATCGAACAGGGTTTCGGCGGCGAACGAGACTTTTTCCGAGGTCGGCTCCGGCGCCTTGGGCGGTGGCGGCATCGGCTGCGCGGCCGGCGGCGGCGCCGGTTCGGCCGCCGGCGGCGGCACGTACACCGGCGCGCTGCGCGCCGGGCGGCCCAGTTTATAGACCAGGCTGACCGACAGCAGATCGACGTCGCCGCGGTTGCCGACGGCGTCGTTGACGCGGTAGCGCTCGACCTCGCCGCGCAGCGCCAGCGCTTCGCTCAGTTTGTATTCCAGGCCCAGGCCGGCCTTGGCGTTGAGCTTGCGCTCGGACGGGTTCGGCCCGGTCACGGCATTCAAGCGGTTGCCGCTGAAATGGGTGCCGGCCTTGGCGTAGTTGGCGCCGACCCGGCCCAGCAACGACAGCCGCTCGCCCAGCGGCAGCTGCGCCAGCAGGTCCAGGTTGGCGCCGCGGAAGCCCGCCTCGCCGTTGAACGCGCCGTTGCCGGAGGTGGTCGAGTTGAAGCTGAATTTGCCCAGGTCGAAGTAGCCCAGTTCCAGCGCCAGGTAGCGGTTCAGCTGTTTGCCGACGAACAGTTTGTAGCCGGTGTCGCGCTCGTCGGTGCTGAACGCGGTGACGCTGGCGCCGTTGGCCGACAGGCTGCGGGTCAGGCGGTCCTGGTCGATGTTGCCGCGCGAGCGGCCGAGGCCCGCGCCGATGTACCAGGCGCTGTTGGCCCACTCCGGATTGATGAAGGTGTCCTCGGCTTGCGCCACCTGGATGGAGAGCATGGCGCAGGCGAGCGCGCCCAGGGTTCCGAATGTCTTGGCGATGGTCATGATGGTGTCCTTGAATGGGGGGCGTTTATTTGGCGATCTGGTTGTTGCGCAGCGTGACGGCGGCGCCGGTCAGCACGCGGCCATTGAGCAGCGTGGTGTTGTCGCCCACCGTGATCGCGGCCGACTGGCCCAGGATGGTGCCTTTGAAGACGCTGTTGGCGCCCAGCGTGGTCGGGCCGACCGGCAGCCAGTTGACATTGGCCGCGGTGGCGCCGTTGCCCAGCGCGACGATCGAGTTGGCGGTCGAGTTGAGCGTCAGCGCGGTGCGGAAGATGTACACGCCGGGGCCGTTCAAGGTCACGGTGCCGGTGATGCTGATGGCGCCGGCGTAGCAGTACACGCCGGGCGCGAGGGTCAGGCCGCCGAGGTCGATGTCGCCGGCGAAGCTGACGTCGCAGGTGCGGCCGTTGGCGTCGCTGATGGCCGTTTGCAGGTCGGCCAGGGCGCCGGCCAGGATGGCGCCGGATTTGTAGTTGGTGTAGCCGGCCGCCTGGGTCGGGTCGACGGTTTGCGACGGCGCGCCGACGTCGCCGGTGACCAAGGTGGTGCCGCCGGCGTTGTTGGTCAGCGACGTGCCGGCCAGCACCGCGAAGTTGGCGGCGCCGCCCAGTGGTACGGCCAGTACGGCCGACGGTGGCAACACCGCGGTGACGGTCAGCGCGGCGCTGCCCGATTGCGCGCCGACGGTGGCGGTGACGTTGGTGGCGCCGGCGGCGACGCCGGTGGCGATGCCGCTGGCGGCCACGGTGCCGATCGATGGGCTCGACGAGCTCCAGACGGCGGTGCCGGTGACGAACGCGGTGGTGTTATCCGAATACGTCGCGGTGGCGACGAATTGCCGCTGGCCGCCGACCAGGACGGTGGCGGTGGCCGGGGTGACGGCGATGCCGGTCAGCGTGGCGGCGGGCACGGTGACCGTGGTGGTGGCGCTTTTGCCATTGTTGGTTGCCGTGATGAGCGAGGTGCCCAGCGCGGCGCCGGTGACCAGGCCGGCGTTGTTGACGGTGGCGCTGGCTGGCGTTGCCGACACGAAGGTCGTGCTGGCGGTCAGGTTTTGCGTGGTCGCGTCCGAATAGGTGCCGATGACGGCCAACTGGCGCGTGGCGGCGATCTGCACCGTCGGCGCCTGCGGCGTGACGGCGATCGACAGCAGTACGGCGGGCGTGACGGTCAGCGTGGCCGAGGCGGTCTTGCCGCCGTACGCGGCGCTGATGATGGCGCTGCCGGCGCTGGCGCCGGTGGCCAGGCCGGTCGCGGCGGGCACGGTGGCGACGGCCGGCGACGCCGAGGTCCAGGTGGCGGCCACCGCTTGCGTGGTGCCGTCGCTAAAGGTGCCGTTGGCGGTGAACTGCTGGCTTGCGCCCAGCGCGATGCTTGGCGCGACCGGCGTGACGGCGATCGACAGCAGCGCGGGGGGGATGACGGTCAGCGTGGCCGAGGCGGTCTTGCCGCTGTAGGCGGCGCTGATGACGGCGCTGCCGGCGCTGGCGCCGGTGGCCAGGCCCGTCGCGGCGGCGACGGTGGCGACGGCCGGGGTGGCCGAGGTCCAGGCGGCGACCACCGCTTGCGTGCTGCCGTCGCTGTAGGTCGCGGTGGCGGTGAACTGCTGGGTTGCGCCGGGCGCGATGCTTGGCGCCGCCGGCGTGACGGCCAGCGACACCAGGGTCGCCGCCGGCACGCCGAGGATGGGATCGCGGCCCTGGTCGCCGCCGCCGCAGCCCGCCAGCAGGGCGGTGGCGAGGAAGCCGATGGAACAGAACAGCGTCTTGGTATATCTCTGCAGGACATTCATGGTGTTTCCTTTGTGCTGAAACCGGTGGACCAATAGGCCACGATGTCATGCCCCCCTGGAGGGGTATGTGCGCTATCGCGCACATCACATTGATACTAGGAAACGTTGTGGAGATTTAACCTCAGACGCCGCGGGCGCCGGTTTAGTCCTGGCGCACCCATACCTGCGAGCGGCCCAGCATCGGCATGCCGATGTAGCCGCGCACGTTCAGTTTCTTGCCGGCGTCGGTCATGTGCATCTTGGCCTTGTAGACCTTGCCGTTTTTCGGGTCGACGATCTCGCCGCCGTTGAACTCGTCACCATCCTTCTTCAGGCCCGACAGGATGACCATGCCGACGATGGGTTGGTCCTTGCGCGCGCCTTCGCACTTGTCGCATTTCGGGTTCTGGTCTTCGTTCGGTTCGCGGTACAGCTTTTCGATCTGGCCCTGGAAGGCGCCGTCGTTCTCGGTGATGCGGATCAGCGCCTTCGGCTTGCCGGTCTCGTCGTCGATGTTCTTCCACAGGCCGACGGGCGTTTCGGCGGCGAAGGAGAAGGCGGGGGCGATGGACAGCAGCGCGGTGAGGGCGAAGGCGGCGAATTTCATGGTGGTCTCCAAAGGGTTATTTTTTGTCAGACGAGTGTAGCAAATAAATGACCGGTCGTACTATTTTCTATCGAATTGCACATATTATCTAAAACAAGATAATATGTGCAGATGAAAAAGACACCCGAACAGCAAAACCTGCTCGAACAGATGAAGCAGGTCGCCGACGGCCTGGGCCAGACCCTGGCGCCGTTTTGCGAGGTCGTGCTGCACGACTTGCTCGATCCCGAGCACGCCATCCTCGCCATCCACAACAACCTGTCGGGCCGCGCCGTCGGCGCGCCGGCCACCGAACTGGGACTGGCGCGCGCCGCCGATCCCGATTTCGCGCAGGTGATCGCCAACTACCCCAACACCTTCGCCGACGGCCGGCCGGCCAAGAGCACGTCGATAGGCATCAAGGACAGCGGCGGGCGCTACATCGCCGCGCTGTGCCTGAATGTCGACCTGACCGTGTTTCGCAGCTTGAACAGCCTGCTGACGCAGTTCGGCAGCGTCAGCACCGCCGCCGGCGTCAGCGAAACGCTGGAGCCCGCCGGCGCCGACGCCATCCGCGCGCGCATCGACCAGTTCGCGGCGCGGCTGGCGACCACGCCGCGCGCCCTCAAGGCCGACGAGCGCAAGGCGCTGATGCGCGAACTGAAGGAATCGGGATTGGGCGATGTGCGGCGCGCGATGGAAATCGTCGCCGCCTATTTAAACGTCTCACGCGCCACGGTGTACAACGATGCCAGATAACTCAAGCCTTCTCTTGTTGGACCGCGACCAGGCCGGCGCGCTGCTGCGGCCGGACGACGTGCTGGAGGCCGTGCGCGACGCCTTCCTGCTGCACGCCACCGGCGCCGGGAAGATCTTCCCGCTGGTGCGCGAGGCGCTGCCGGCCGGCGTATTCGGCATCAAATCGGGCGGCGTGCCGGAGCGCGAGCTACTCGGCATGAAGGCGGCCGGCTTCTGGCCCGGCAACCGCGCGCACGGCGCCGACGGCCATCAAGCGACGATCATGCTGTTCGACCCGGCCACGGGACGGCCGCAATGCGTCATCGACGGTAACGCCGTGACGACGACGCGCACGGCGGCGGCGGGCGCCGTGGGCTTGCTGGCGCTGGCGCGTCGCGACAGCGAGAGCTTGTGCGTGTTCGGCACCGGCGTGCAGGGCGTGGCGCACACCGATTACGCGCTGCGCGTCATGCCCGGCATACGGCGCGTACGCTACCTGACATCGGACGGCCGCCGCGATCCGCGATTCGAAGCGCTGTTCGCCGCGCGCTGCGACGTCGCACCCGGCGCCAGCGCCGATAACGCCGTCGCCGAAAGCGACATCGTCATCACCGCCACGCGTGGCGGAGGCGCGCTGTTTTCCACGCACGCGGTCAAGCCGGGCACGCACCTGAACTGCGTCGGCAGCGACACGCGCGGCAAGCGCGAACTGCCGGAGGGCTTGCTGGCGCTGGGCAGCGTCTGGGCCGACGACTTGATCCAGGCGCACGCCATCGGCGAGTTGCAATGGGCCGCCGGAACGCCGGCGGGTGAAATCGGCACGCTGCTGGCAGCCGGAGCGCCGGCGCGCGACGGCATCGCGGCCGACGCCATCACCATTTTCGACATGACGGGCATCGCCCTGCAGGACCTTACAGTGGCGCGCATGCTGCACCGGCGCGCTTTGGAAAACGGCACCGGGACCAGCATCGCCTGGCCCTGGTAATCACAAAGGAAAAAGATGAGCGAACTAAAGACGAGCGAACTAAAGATGGGCGAACCACTGCCAACCTATGCCGACGTCGTCGCCGCGTCGCAGCGCATCGCCGGCCATGCGCACCGCACGCCGGTGCTGACCTCGCGCACGGCCGACGCCGAACTGGGCGCCCGGGTGTTTTTCAAGGCGGAGAATTTGCAGCGCATGGGGGCGTTCAAATTCCGCGGCAGCTACAACGCGCTGGCGAAGTTCGACGCGCGGCAGCGCAGCGCCGGCGTGGTGGCTTTCTCGTCGGGCAATCACGCGCAGGGCATCGCGCTGTCGGCGCAGTTGATGGGGATACCGGCGACCATCGTCATGCCGCACGACGCGCCGCCGTCGAAGGTCGCCGCCACGCGTGGCTATGGCGCGCAGGTGGTGCTCTATGACCGCTACACGGAGGACCGAGAGCAGATCGGCCGCGATCTGGCGGCCAAGCATGGTCTGACCTTGATCCCGCCGTACGACCACGCCGACGTGATCGCGGGGCAGGGCACTGCCGCCAAGGAATTGTTCGAGGAGGTGGGCGAACTGGATTATTTGTTTGTCTGCCTGGGCGGCGGTGGTTTGCTCAGTGGCTCGGCGCTGGCGACGCGTGCCTTGTCGCCGAAGACGACGTTGTATGGCGTGGAGCCGGAGGCCGGCAACGACGGCCAGCAATCGTTCCGCAGCGGCGCCATCGTGCACATCGACACACCGAAGACGATCGCCGACGGCGCGCAGACGCAGCATTTGGGCAAGCTGACGTTTCCGATCATCAAGCGCGATGTGGACGATATTTTGACGGTGAGCGACGAGCAGCTGCGCGCCGAGATGCGCTTCTTCGCGGCGCGCATGAAGATCGTCGTGGAGCCGACCGGCTGCCTGGGCCTGGCGGCCGCGCGGGCGATGAAGGATCAACTCCGCGGTCAGCGGGTGGGCATCATCATCAGCGGCGGTAACGTCGATATCGAGCGCTACGCCGCGTTGCTGGCGCAATAATATCGCGATAACCGCGATAACCGCGATAACCGCGTTAATTGTCGGGGTTGTTCTTCTTGGCGCGGCGCTTACGGCGGCGCGCGCGTTTTCCAGCGGCGTGCCCGCGCTGGGCGCGATCGCCTTGGCCGTCCTCGAGCCAGCGTGTGATGGACGCCTTCCGCCCGGCCCTACACACATCGGCAGGCAGCCACGCATCGCTGCCCGGCAGCCGTAGCCAGATTGCTTTCCACGCGTTGCGATTGCCACTGCCGTGCAGATTTGCAAAGCAGGACGGCGACACGGCTTGCTCTCCATACGTGATTTCCTCGCCCCGCACGCTGGCGAAATAGGATTGTTTGCCGAACTTGGCACGCAGTTTGGTCCCCTCGGGCAAAAACACCTCTTTCCATTGGTAGCCTGGCTCGCATTGCGGATCGGATGGCTCCGCCGGCTGCGGCTGCGACTGGGGCGGCTGGGGAGCAATGTAGCTCCGAATCGCCTTGCAAATGTGGGGTTCCAGCGCTAAAGAGTCCGACCAGAAATGGCCGGTGAACGCGCCCAATTCTTCAAGCAATTCGCTGGGCACGCGGATGGGGAAGTGGAGAGACATGGTGGGGGCTCCCGAAAAATCGGCTTTTACTAGACACCGCTAATCGCAGTGTATTCGTTCTAAAGCACGCTAACACTTACTAAAAATTCCGTAATGAACGCTAATCGATACTATTTTTTAAGCGCTCATATCCTTTAGAGGCAGTTAGTAGGATTTAGTTCAGAATTAGTACGGACGCGCGCGAAATAGCGCGGTCTATCGTGAGTTAGTAAGCGTTAGCGCGTTTTAGTAAAACGCGAAAAAATGGGAGGGCGCCCCTTCCCTGATAATCGTGCGCAGTAAGGTCTGGCGCTATCGTCTTGCACTCGCCAACGGCTGCTCGCGGCGTGAAAAAGCCGCGCGGTTTGCACCGGGCGGCTCCTTGATTTGCCAGCTACTTTCAAGAACCGGCTGATTCGTGTTTGTGGTTGGTTCGCCGTGGCGGGCTACCTCATCACGCCGCTGGCAGTTTGGCGAACTGCTCGCGCATCTTGTCCAACGTCGCCGAGAAGTTGGCCACGCGTTCCTTCTCCTGCGCCACCACCTCGGCCGGCGCGCGGGCGACGAAACTCTCGTTCGACAGCTTGCCGTTGGCCTTGTTGATCTCGCCCTCGACGCGCGCGATCTCCTTCGACAGCCGCTCACGCTCGGCCTTGACGTCGATCTCCACCTTCAGCATCAGCTTGGTCGTGCCGACGATCGACACCGCCGCCGGCGATTCCGGCAGCGCGTCGACGATCTGCACTTCCGACAGCTTGCCGAGCGATTGGATGTACGGCGCAAAGCCCTCCATCGCCGCCTTGTCGGCCGCATTGCCGGCCTCGACGATCAACGGCACCCGCAGCGACGGCGCCAGCTGCATTTCGCCGCGCAGGTTGCGGGTGGCGTCGGTCAGCGTCTTGAGCTGCTGCATCCACGCCTCGGCCGCTTCGTCGATGTTGGCGGTGTTGGCGATCGGGTAGGGCTGCGTCATGATCGAATCACCGGTCTTGCCGGCCAGCGGCGCGACCGCCTGCCACAGCGCCTCGGTGACGAACGGGATGACCGGATGCGCCAGGCGCAGCACCACTTCCAGCACGCGCAGCAAGGTGTGGCGGGTGGCGCGCTGCTGGCCCTCGGTGCCGCTTTGCACCTGCACCTTGGCCACTTCCAGATACCAGTCGCAGTACTCGTCCCAGACGAACTTGTAGATCGTCGAGGCGATGTTGTCGAAGCGGTAGTCGGCGAAGCCCTTGGCCACGTCCAGTTCGGCCTTTTGCAGCAGCGAGATGATCCACTTGTCGGCGTTCGACAAGTTCGACGCCAACTCGGCCGGGCTGGCGGCGCAGTCCTTGCCTTCCGTGTTCATCAGCACGAAGCGGGTGGCGTTCCACAGCTTGTTGCAGAAGTTGCGGTAGCCCTCGGCGCGGCCCAGGTCGAAGTTGATGTTGCGGCCCAGCGAGGCGTACGAGGCCATCGTGAAGCGCACCGCGTCGGTGCCGTAGGCGGCGATGCCTTCCGGGAATTCCTTGCGCGTGGCCTTGGCGATCTTCTCGGCCGCCTTCGGATTCATCAGGCCGGTGGTGCGTTTTTCCACCAGCGCGTCGATGCCGATGCCGTCGATCAGGTCGATCGGGTCGAGCGTGTTGCCCTTGGACTTGGACATCTTCTGGCCCTGCGAGTCGCGCACCAGGCCGTGCACGTACACGGTCTCGAACGGCACCTTGCCGGTGAAGTGCAGGGTGAACATCACCATGCGCGCCACCCAGAAGAAGATGATGTCGAAGCCGGTCACCAGCACCGACGACGGCAGGAAGGCTTTCAGGTCCGGCGTTTCTTCCGGCCAGCCCAGGGTCGAGAACGGCACCAGCGCGGACGAGAACCACGTGTCGAGCACGTCGTTGTCGCGGCGCAGGGGCCCCGTGCTGCCGGCCGCCTGCTGTTTGACCAGCGCCTCGGCCTCGGTCTTGGCGACGAAGATGTTGCCGGCCTCGTCGTACCAGGCCGGGATCTGGTGGCCCCACCACAGCTGGCGCGAGATGCACCAGTCCTGGATGTTGTTGAGCCACTGGTTGTAGGTGGTGCTCCAGTTTTCCGGCACGAACTTGATGTCGCCGCTGGCGACCTTCTCCAGCGCGACCTCGGCGATCGATTTGCCCGGGAAGAAGGTGCCTTCCGGCGCCGGCTGGCTCATGGCGACGAACCACTGGTCGGTCAGCATCGGTTCGATGATGACGCCGGTGCGGTCGCCGCGCGGCACCATCAGCTTGTGCGGCTTGACCTGTTCGAGCAGGCCCTGCGCGTCGAGGTCGGCGACGATCTGCTTGCGCGCGACGAAGCGGTCCATGCCGCGATAGGCTTCCGGCGCCTCGTCGTTGATCTTCGCTTCCAGCGTCATGATCGACAGCATCGGCAGCTTGTGGCGCTGGCCGACCGCGTAGTCGTTCAAGTCGTGCGCCGGCGTGATTTTCACGCAACCGGTGCCGAAGGCCTTGTCGACATATTCGTCGGCGATGATCGGGATTTCGCGGCCCACCAGCGGCAGCACCAGCATCTTGCCCACCAGCGCGGCGTAGCGCTCGTCGGCCGGATCGACCGCCACGGCGACGTCGCCCAGCATGGTCTCGGGACGGGTGGTGGCCACCGTCAGCGAGCCGCTGCCGTCGGCCAGCGGATACTTGATGTACCACATCGAGCCGTCTTCCTCCTCGGAGACGACCTCGAGGTCGGAGACGGCCGTGCCCAGCACCGGATCCCAGTTGACCAGGCGCTTGCCGCGGTAGATCAGGCCCTGCTCGTGCAGGCGCACGAAGACGTCGGTGACGACCTTCGAGCGCGTCTCGTCCATCGTGAAGTATTCGCGCTGCCAGTCCGGCGAGGCGCCCAGGCGGCGCATCTGGCCGGTGATGGTGGAACCGGATTTCTCCTTCCACTCCCAGACCTTCTTGACGAAGGCCTCGCGGCCCAGGTCGTGGCGCGAGATCTTCTGCGCGTCGAGCTGGCGCTCGACGACGATCTGGGTGGCGATGCCGGCGTGGTCGGTGCCGGGGATCCAGGCGGTGTTGTGGCCCAGCATGCGGTGGTAGCGGGTCAGGCCGTCCATGATGGTCTGGTTGAAGGCATGGCCCATGTGCAGGGTGCCGGTCACGTTCGGCGGCGGCAGCTGGATGCTGAACGACGGTTTGCCGGCGTCGAGGGTGGCGGCGTAGTAACCGCGCGCCTCCCACTCGGTGCGCCAGAATTGTTCAATGTCGGCAGGCTCGAAAGACTTGGCTAATTCCATGATTTGGCTGATGTATTGTAGTAAACGCGTGTGCGAAAACAGCCATTATAGATGACGCGGAGTCCGCCGCCGCGGGCGTGTCAAAAAATCAAGCGTCGCCGGCCAGTTGCCAGGTGTTGCGCCCGGCGGCCTTGGCCTGGTACAGCGCCACGTCGGCGCGCTTGTAGAGCTCCTCGTGGGTGCCGGGGGGGCCGTCCCGGCCGTCCTGGCCGTGGTGGACGGCGGCGCCGACGCTGGCGCTGATGCGCATCGTGGCCGCGCCGTGCGGCAGCGGTTGCGCCAGGTTGTCGAGGATGCGCTGGCACACCGGTTCGAGCGTCGCGCGCTCGGTGGTCTGGGCCAGCAGCACGGCGAATTCGTCGCCGCCCAGCCGGAACGGCCGGTCGGTCTCGCGCACGGCCGCCCGCAGGCGCGCCGCGGCCGCCACCAGCAGGGCGTCGCCGGCGTCGTGCCCCAGCGTGTCGTTGATCTGCTTGAAGTGGTCGAGGTCGATCAGCAGCAGCGTGAAGCCCGGGCCGCCGCGCGTCGCCTGCGCCACCAGGTGGCGCAGCTCGTCGTTGAACAGGCGCCGGTTCGCCAGGCCGGTCAGCGGGTCGCCATAGGCCAGTTGCTCGAGCTGCGACTGGGTGGCGCGCAATTCGACCGTGCGGGCGTCGACCATGGCCAGCAGTTCGCGCTGGCGGCGCCGCAGCAGCGCCGTGCGCACGTGGACCAGCCCGGCCAGCAGCCCCAGCGCCAGCAGGCCGCCGGCGATGCGCGCGAGCGGGCGCTGGTGCCACGCCGGCGACACCCTGACCGGCACCTCGAGCGGCGCCGACCAGTCGCCGTTGCGGTTCGAGCCGCGCAGCTGCAGCACATAGTCGCCCGGCGGCAGGTTGGTGTAGCCGGCCCGGCGCGACGTGGCGTCGGCCTTGATCCAGTCGGGATCGAAGCCGGCCAGGCGGTAGGCGTAGCGGTTGCGCTCGGGCGCCGAGTAGTCGAGCGCGGCGAACTCGAGCGAGAAGCCGCGCCCGCGCCCCTCCGGCGTGACCTCGATCGGCGCCGCCTTGCCGCCGGCGCCGCCGTTGTAGCGGCCGGCGGGAATCTCGCGGTCGTTGACCAGGATGCGGGTGGCCACCACCGGCGGCCGGTAGTGCCACTGGCTCAGGCGTTCCGGCCGCAGCACCGTCACGCCCGACAGGCCGCCGAACACCAGCTCGTCGGCGCCCGTGCGCACGCCCGAGGCGGTCCAGTAGGTGGGGATGTGGACGCCGTCGGCCGGGCCGAAGGTGCGGATGGCGAAGCTGCGCGGATCGACCCGCGCCAGGTTGGCGTCGGTGCTGGCCCAGATGGCGCCGGCGGCGTCCTCGAGCAGCATGTTGGCGCCGCTGTCCTCCAGCCCGTCGGCCGTGCCCAGCCGGCGGAAGCGGCGCCGCCCGTCGGCGTCGGTGCGTTCCAATATCACGATGCCGGTGCCGAACTGCGACAGCCACAGGCGCCCTTGCCGGTCCAGCAGCATCGACGACACATAGCCGGGCGGCATGCGGTCCGCCTCGGCCAGCACCGTCGGCACCAGCTCGACGCCGCCGCCGTAGCCGACCCGCGCCAGGCCGACGCGGGTGCCGACCCAGATGCCGCCGTCGCCCGGCAGCAGGTAGGTCACGCGCGGATCGCCCAGGCTGTGCTGCTCGTGGCGCAGCAGCGCCAGATGCCCGCCGGGTCCGGCCGACACCGCCCACAGGCCGTCCATGCCGCCCAGCCACAACACCTCGTCCACCAGCGCCACGGCCCACACCGCCGCGTCGGGGCGGCGCTGCGGCACGGCCAGGCGGCGCACGTTGCCGCCGTCGGCGTCGGCCTGGTACAGGCCCTGTTCGGTGCCGAGGTAGACCGTGCCGCCCGGTCCCAGCGCCATGCCCAGTACGCGCCCGGTCGGCAGCGCGCCTGGCGTGCCGGGCGGGGCCGGCGTGAGGTGGGCGACGGCCCCCAGCTGCGGATCGACGATGTCGACGCCGCCGCCGACCACGCCCAGCCACAGCCGCCCGTCCGGGTGGGCCAGCAAGCTCGGCACGCTTAGTTTGTTGCCGCCGCCGCCGCCGGTCGAGCGGATCGTCGTCACCGCGCGCGGCAGCGGATCGTGCTGGCTCAGCGCGCCCATGGTGGCGGCGAAGATGATGCCGCTGCGCTCGCGGAACAGCGCCAGGATGTCGTTTTCGTACAGGGAGTCGGGGGTGTCGGGCTGGTGGCGGATGCGGCGCGTGGTGCCCAGCAGCGGATCGACCGCCACGATGCCGCCGTTGGCGCCGTCGGTGCCGAGCCAGACCTCGCCGAGCCCGGCCTCGACGATGGCGGTGACGCGCTCCTTGTCCAGGGTCGGCGCCGGGCCGCCCTCGCGCACGGCGCGCGCCTCGGCGCTGCCCGGTTCGATGACGAAGGCGCCGTTGCTGCGGGTGCCGATCCAGATCCGTCCCGAGCTGTCCGGCACCAGGGTGCTGATGTTGGCGCCGGTGTTGGCGCCGCCGTCATGGCCTTCGAGCGCCACGGCCACCGGCGCGGGCGCGCCGCGCTCGAGCTTGAGCAAGCCTTCGCGCGTGCCGATCCACAACGTGCCGCCGCGCTCGCGCAGCAGCGCGCCGACCGCGCGCGCCGGCACCGCCCGCGCGTCGAGCGGGGCGGCGGTGGCGGCGCCGCGCGTGACCGCGCCGGCGGCGTTGATATGGTCGAGGCCGCCGCCGGTGCCCACCCACACGCCGCCGGCGCCGTCGTCGGCCAGCGCCGTGACCTGGGCGTTGCCCAGGCCGGAAGGGGCGTGCGGGAAGCGGGTGAAGTTTTCGCGCGCGGCGTCGTAGCGCGCCAGGCCGCCCGAGCTGGTGCCCACCCACAGCCGGCCGGCGCCGTCGATCAGCAGGCTGGTGATGTAGTTGTCGGGCAGGGCGTCGTCGCGCAGCGCGTCGGCGAAGAATTTGCGCGGCCGGTTGCCGTCCCAGCGCACCAGCCCGGTCTGGGTGCCGATCCACACGAAACCGCTGTGGTCCTGCGCGAAGCACAGGCCGGCGCCGGTGTCGGCATAGGGCTGGTGCTTGAACGCGGTGTGGGTCAGCGCCGCCCAGCGGTCCGGTTCGGCGGCGACGGCGGCGCGCGGCGGCGCCAACAGCCACAGCAGCAGTAGCAGCAGCGCGGCGGGACGATTGAAGTTGCATTCTGGCATAAATCGACTATACATCAGCCGCGGCCCCCCACGGACCGCCCCGCCACAAGGACGGGGCCGGGCGTCGGATTTTCGCCACGCGCCGCCGCGGCCGGCGCGCGGCGCCGGCATGGCGGCCGCGCCGATTGTTGCCGCGCTCGTGCCGTTGGCGCCGATATTCTTGCGCCGGAACGGCGCCCCCCCGTCCCCGGGCCCGCGCCACGGCTGGTCCACCCCGCCATCTCTGTTATAATCGCCCGGCTGCCGCGAGGCGGCGCACGCTAGGGGTCCTGCGCATCGTATTGAAGGCGATGCGCGGGTGAGAAATACCCTCCGAACCTGATCTGGATAATGCCAGCGAAGGGAAGCTTAGGACAACGCCGCGTTCCGATCCATCCCATCGATTCCATCGATGCTCCGGACGCGGCGCCGTCCAACCTCCTTTGCTGGCTCCTGTCGCCAACCAAGGAGCCACATGAACGCCAATCCCAAATTCCTGTCCGCCACCGCCACCGTGGACGAGGCAGCGATCAAACCGTTACCCAATTCCCGCAAGATCTACGTCGAAGGCAGCCGGCCCGACATCCGCGTGCCGATGCGCGAAATCACGCAAGCCGACACGCCCGCCTCGTTCGGCTTCGAGGCCAATCCGCCGGTCTACGTCTACGACACGTCCGGCCCGTACACCGACCCGGACGCGGTGATCGACATCCGCTCCGGCCTGGCCGCCACCCCGCGCCTGCCGTGGATACTGGAGCGCGGCGACACCGAGGAACTCGACGGCCCGACCTCCGACTACGGCAAGGCGCGCCTGGCCGATCCGGCGCTGGCCGAATTGCGCTTCAACCTGCACCGCAAGCCGCGCCGCGCGCGCGACGGCGCCAACGTCACGCAGATGCACTACGCGCGCCGGGGCATCGTCACGCCGGAGATGGAGTTCGTGGCGATCCGCGAAAACCTGCGCCGCAAGGAATACCTGGACAACCTGAAGGGCTCCGGCCCGATGGGGCAGCGCCTGGCCGACCTGATGGGCCGCCAGCATCCGGGGCAATCGTTCGGCGCCAGCATCCCGGCCGAGATCACCGCCGAATTCGTGCGCGAGGAGATCGCCCGCGGGCGCGCCATCATCCCGGCCAACATCAACCACCCCGAGATCGAACCGATGATCATCGGCCGCAATTTCCTCGTCAAGATCAACGCCAACATCGGCAATTCGGCGGTGACCTCGTCGATCGGCGAGGAGGTCGAGAAGATGACGTGGGCGATCCGCTGGGGCGGCGACAACGTCATGGACCTGTCGACCGGCAAGCATATCCACGAGACGCGCGAATGGATCATCCGTAACAGCCCGGTCCCGATCGGCACCGTGCCGATCTACCAGGCGCTGGAAAAGGTCAACGGCAAGGCCGAGGACCTGACCTGGGAGATCTACCGCGACACCTTGATCGAGCAGGCCGAGCAGGGCGTCGACTACTTCACCATCCACGCCGGCGTGCTGCTGCGCTACGTGCCGATGACGGCCAGGCGCCTGACCGGCATCGTCTCGCGCGGCGGCTCGATCATGGCCAAATGGTGCCTGGCGCACCACAAGGAATCGTTCCTGTACACGCACTTCGACGAGATCTGCGAAATCATGAAGGCCTACGACGTGTCGTTTTCCCTGGGCGACGGCCTGCGTCCCGGCTCGATCTACGACGCCAACGACGAGGCGCAGCTGGGCGAGCTCAAAACCCTGGGCGAGCTGACGCAAATCGCCTGGAAGCACGACGTGCAGGTGATGATCGAAGGCCCGGGCCACGTGCCGATGCAACTGATCAAGGAGAACATGGACCTGCAGCTGGAGCAGTGCCACGAGGCGCCGTTCTACACCTTGGGGCCGTTGACCACCGACATCGCGCCCGGCTACGACCACATCACCTCCGGCATCGGCGCCGCGCAAATCGGCTGGTACGGCACCGCGATGCTGTGCTACGTCACGCCCAAGGAGCATCTGGGCCTGCCGGACAAGAACGACGTCAAGGACGGCATCATCACGTACAAGATCGCCGCCCACGCCGCCGACCTGGCCAAGGGCCACCCGGGCGCGCAGATCCGCGACAACGCGCTGTCGAAGGCGCGCTTCGAATTCCGCTGGGACGACCAGTTCAACCTGGGCCTCGATCCGGACAAGGCGCGCGAGTTCCACGACGAGACGCTGCCCAAGGACTCGGCCAAGGTGGCGCATTTCTGTTCGATGTGCGGCCCGCATTTCTGCTCGATGAAGATCACCCAGGAGGTGCGCGAATACGCGGCCGCCAACGGCATGAGCGACGGCGTGGCGATCGAGCGGGGCATGCAGGTCAAGGCGGTGGAGTTCGTCAAGAACGGCGCCGAACTGTATCGCAAGCTGTGAGGCCGGCATGAACGAGCGCATTGCGATAGAACTGAACGGCGCGCCGCACCAGGTGCCGCCGCAACAGACGCTGGCCCAGCTGGTCGACGCGCTGTCGCTGACCGGGCAGGCGCTGGCGCTGGCGGTCAACCGCTCGGTGGTGCCGCGCCAGCAATGGCCGGCGCGCGTGCTGCAGCCGCACGACAAAGTGGACATCGTGCGCGCCATCGGCGGCGGTTAACTAGATAAGGAAAGAGATATGGGCAATCAAGACGAGAGCAATCAGGAATCCTTGACCATCGCGGGCAAGGAGTATAAATCGCGCCTGCTGGTCGGCAGCGGCAAATACAAGGACCTGCAACAAACCCGCGAGGCGACCGATGCCGCCGGGGCGGAGATCATCACCGTGGCCATCCGCCGCGTCAACATCGGCCAGGACCCGAAGGCGCCCAGCCTGCTGGACGTGCTGCCACCGTCGCGCTACACCATCCTGCCGAACACCGCCGGCTGCTACAACGCCAAGGACGCGGTCTACACCCTGCAGATGGCGCGCGAACTGCTGAACGGCCACAAGCTGGTCAAGCTGGAGGTGCTGGGCGACGAGAAGACGCTGTTCCCGCACATGCCGGAGACCTTGATCGCGGCCGAGGCCCTGGTCAAGGACGGCTTCGACGTGATGGTCTACTGCAGCGACGATCCGATCCAGGCCAAAATCCTGGAGGACATCGGCTGCGTGGCGGTGATGCCGCTGGCGTCGCTGATTGGTTCCGGCATGGGCATCCTCAATCCGTGGAACCTGTCGCTGATCATCGACCAGGCCAGGGTGCCGGTGCTGGTCGACGCCGGCGTCGGCACCGCCTCCGACGCCGCCATCGCCATGGAGCTGGGCTGCGACGGTGTGCTGATGAACACCGCCATCGCCGGCGCCCGCGACCCGGTGCGCATGGCGCGCGCCATGAAGCTGGGCGTGCGGGCCGGCCGCGAGGCCTACCTGGCCGGGCGCATCGCGCGCAAGTTCGCCGCCTCGCCGTCGTCGCCGATGGCGGGCCGGCTCGCATGAGCGCGGCCGCGCGGCCCTGCGTGCTGGTGTTCGCCGGGATGGATCCCTCCGGCGGTGCCGGCATCGTCGCCGACGCGCAGGCGGTGGCGGCGCAGGGCGCGCATGCGCTGTGCGTCGTCACCGCGCTGACGGTGCAGGACAACGACCGGGCCCACGAGGTGCGGCCGGTCGAACCGGACCTGCTGCTGCGCCAGGCGCGCGCGCTGACCGACAAGATCGCGGTCGCCGCCGTCAAGATCGGCATTCCCGGCAGCGCCGCCAACGCGCTGGCGATCGCGCGGGCGATCCGGGAGCTGCGCGCGCTGCAACCGGAACTGCCGGTGGTGCTCGACCCGGTGCTGGCCAGCGGCCATGGCGACACGCTGTCGCGCGGCGACGCGGTGGCGGCGCTGGCGCCGTTGCTGCCGCTGGTGACGGTGCTGACGCCGAACGGTCCGGAGGCGCTGGCGCTGAGTGGGCACGCCGCGCCCGGCGCGCAGGCGCGCGTACTGCGCGCTTTTGGCTGCCGCCACGTGCTGATCACCGGCGGCCATGGCGATGGCGATGAAATAGTGAATCGCTGGTTCGGTCCCGGCGCCGAGCCCGGGGAAGACCCGCCAGCCACGCAGCAATGGCGCTGGCAGCGCCTGGACGGCGGCTTCCACGGCAGCGGTTGCACGCTGGCCTCGGCCATCGCCGGCCAGCTGGCGCTCGGCATGCCGACCGGCTGCGCGCTCGACCAGGCCCAGTATTACTGCAATGCCGCGCTGCGCGACGCCTACACGGTCGCCCCCGGGCAGCGCATTCCGCTGCGCTAGAACCACACATAAATCAGGAGAGACATCATGCAAGGACTTTATCTGGTCACGCCCAATTGGGACGACACCGCGCGGCTGCTGGACGCGAGCGAAGAGGCGCTCGACGCCGGCGCCGCGGCGAAAAGGGACGGCGGCGGGGGCAAAGAGGGGGGCAACCTCGTCGCGCTGCTGCAGTACCGCCACAAGGAAGCCGGCCCCGATCTGCGCCTGGAGCAGGCGGGCGCGCTGCTGGCGCTGTGCCGGCGCTACGGCGTGCCGTTCATCGTCAACGACTTCGTCGACCTGTGCCTGCACACCGGCGCCGACGGCGTGCACCTCGGCGGCACCGACGCCGACGTCGCGCAGGTGCGTGGGCAACTCGGCGCCGACAAGATCATCGGCGCCTCGTGCTACGGCGACATGCCGCGCGCGCTGGCGGCGCAGCGGGCCGGCGCCAGCTATGTGGCCTTCGGCGGCTTCTACCCGTCCCGTGTTAAACAATACGCGGTCACCACGCGGCCCGAGATCCTCGACCAGGCGCGCGAAACGATCGGCATTCCAACGGTCGTCATCGGCGGCATGACGCCGGAGAACGCGGCGCCGCTGGTGGCGCGCGGCGCCGGCATGGTCGCGGCCATCAGCAGCGTCTATCAAGCTGCAAGCGTGGGCGGCGCGGTCGGCGCCTTCGCGTCGATGTTTGTCATACACAACACCAGCAAATCATTCCGGCGCCACGGGCTTTCCGCTTTATAATTGGGCCGTTAGCAATAGCCCAAGGTTGCCGCCACATGCCAGTTTCTCCCAGCCCCAAGCGTCTGATCCTTATCGTCGACGACGACCAACTGCTGCTCGACTTCCTTGGCGAAGTACTGGGCAACGCCGGCTACGACATCCTGAAGGCCTCGTCGGCGGAGCAGGCCCTGAACGTGATCGCCCAGCGCGAACCGGACCTGGCGCTGCTCGACATCCACATGCCGGGCATGACCGGGCTGGAACTGGCCAAGCAGCTGCACGCGACCAGCTCGGTGCCGTTCATGTTCCTGTCCGGACGCGGCGACGCCGACGCCGGCAAGCAGGCCGCCTCGTACGGCGCGGTCGGCTTCCTGGTCAAGCCGGTCGACGAAAAGCACCTGATGCCGGCGTTCGCCGCCGGTCTGGCGCGCGCCGACGAGATCCGCCAGCTGCGCCGCACCGAGCTCAATCTGAACGCCGCGCTGGCGGCCGGCCGCGAAACCAGCCTGGCCGTGGGCCTGCTGATGTGCAAATTCCAGACCGACCGCAACACGGCGTTCGAGGTGTTGCGCGACCACGCCCGCTCCAACCGCCGCAAGGTCAACGAGGTGGCCGACCAGCTGCTGGCCGCCGAGGAAACGCTGAACGGCCTGCACGCCGCCTTCAACCAGCGCCTGAAAAAATAGCACCGGAATCCGGAATAACACCGGGCTGTATAAACACCCCGGAGACACGTAGGGCGGATTAGCGCAGCGTAATCCGCCATGCATGCGCCGTGGCACGTGCCACCGTGGCCGCGCGGCATTCGCGCCACAAGGTAGGAATTTTCCGCCTTTTTTATTTCCTTGTGGAATTCTTGTTGTACAATATCAACTAGAAAAACAGCATTCCACCGCCGCAGGACCTCACCGTCGCCTGCCGCCGCTCCGGCCGCCATTTCCCCGCGGCCGTCCCGACTCCTCGGCCCAACTCCGCCGACCTGCTCCCCGTCAGCTTTAACACGATCGCTGCCGGCTTTGCATTGATTTCAGCCTTGTGCGGAGAACACCATGACCAACGATTATTCCCATGACACCTCGCGTCCGTTCAGCGACCAGGAAGGCGGCGCCGCGATCGGCTTTTCCATCTACGCGGCCGCGCCGCGCGTGCTGCACATCGACAGCGACGCCGACGCCGCGCTGGTGCTGGCCGCCTTGCTGGTGCCGGAAACCCAGGTGACCCATGTGGCGACGATGGCCGCCGCCCGGGACCTGCTGCGCCGCGAGCAGTTCGCGCTGGTGGTGATCGATCCCGACCTGCAGGACGGCGACGGCGGCGCCTTGCTGCATGGCTTGCACCAGCACCAGCGGGACGCCCGCGTGTTGCTGTACTCGGCCCGCCATCCGGAGCGCCACATGGCCGGCAGCAGCTTCCTGCCCAAGCCGTGGACCTCGCCGCGCCAGCTGTGGCGCACCGTGTCGGACCTGCTGGCCATCGGCCCGGCGATGCCGGTCGAGCCGCAATAGCTGGTCGAGGACTGGCGATATCCCCGTTGGGCCCCTGGCTTGCTATCATGGCGGATCGCCGGAACGGTTTGCCGTTCCGGTCTCCCGTATTCACCAGCCAGAGGACAAACAATGAAAACCAAAGCCGCCATTGCATGGCAAGCGGGCCAGCCGCTGACGATCGAGGAAGTGGAACTGGGCGGACCGCGCGAGGGCGAGGTACTGGTCGAGATCAAGGCCACCGGCATCTGCCACACCGATTACTACACGCTGTCCGGCGCCGATCCGGAAGGCATCTTCCCCGCCATCCTGGGCCATGAGGGCGCCGGCGTGGTGGTCGACGTCGGCCCCGGCGTCAAATCGCTGAAGAAGGACGACCACGTCATTCCGCTGTACACGCCGGAATGCCGCCAGTGCAAATTCTGCCTGTCGCAAAAGACCAACCTGTGCCAGTCGATCCGCTCGACCCAGGGACGCGGCCTGATGCCCGACGCCACCAGCCGCTTCTCCATCGACGGCAAGCCGATCTACCACTACATGGGCACGTCGACCTTCTCCAACTACATCGTGGTGCCGGAGATCGCGCTGGCCAGGATCCGCGAGGACGCGCCGTTCGACAAGGTGTGCTACATCGGTTGCGGCGTGACCACCGGCGTCGGCGCGGTGTTGTTCACCGCCAAGGTGGAGGCGGGCGCCAATGTCGTCGTGTTCGGCCTGGGCGGCATCGGCCTGAACGTGATCCAGGCGGCGAAAATGGTCGGCGCCGACAAGATCATCGGCGTCGACATCAATCCGGCCCGCCAGGAAATGGCGCGCAAGTTCGGCATGACCCATTTCGTCAATCCGACCGAGGTGGAGAACGTGGTCGACACCATCGTCCAGATCACCGACGGCGGCGCCGACTACAGCTTCGAGTGCATCGGCAACACCACCACGATGCGCCAGTCGCTCGAGTGCTGCCACAAGGGCTGGGGCCAGTCGATCATCATCGGCGTGGCGGCGGCGGGGCAGGAGATCTCCACCCGTCCGTTCCAGCTGGTGACGGGGCGCGTGTGGAAGGGTTCGGCCTTCGGCGGCGCCCGCGGCCGCACCGACGTGCCGAAGATCGTCGACTGGTACATGGAAGGCAAGCTCAATATCGACGACCTGATCACCCATCGCTTGCCGCTCGAGCGCATCAACGAGGGCTTCGACCTGATGAAGAGTGGCGAATCGATCCGTTCCGTCGTGATCTACTAGGCGCGATCGCCGCCGCGGAAGGATGTAGAAAAAAAGTTCTAGACACGGCGTTCTAGATAATTTATTCTACATCCATCAACCGGGAGTGCGGCATGAACAAGTTACGCATACATATGAATTCGCGGCGGGCGGGCGCCCATGGCTAGCGCCCTGTCCGCCCTGGTGCCGGCCATCGGCTGGGCACTGCTGCACTTCGTCTGGCAAGGGCTGCTGATCGGCTGGGGCGTGTCGTTGGCGCTGCTTGCGCTGCGCAAGGCGCGCCCGCAGACCCGCTACGCGGTCGCCTGCGCCGGCTTGCTGCTGTGCGCGGCGTTGCCGCTGGCCGGCGTCATCATGCATGTCGGCGCCGCCGATGCGGGCGCGCTTTCCGGCGCCGGCCTCGGCGCCGCCTTGCTGATCCCCGTCCTGTCGGCCGGCGCCGACGCCGCGCAAACGGGCGCCGCCAAGCTGGTCGACGACGGCGCGCTGGCCGGCTGGGAAGCCGCGCTGCGGGCGCAATTGCCGTGGGTCGTCGGGTTGTGGCTGGCCGGCGCCGCGCTGATGTCGCTGCGCCTGGCCATCGGCCTCAAGTGGGTTGCCGAGCGCACCCGAAGCGACCATTACACCGTCAACCATTACTGGCAGCGCCGCCTGTCCGAGATGGCGCGCCGTTTCGAGATTCCGCAACACGTGCGGCTCGGCGTCGCCGACCTGCTCGACAGCCCGATCACCGCCGGC
Source organism: Duganella sp. GW821-FHT07F09 (assembly GCF_059418705.1). Taxonomy (NCBI): domain Bacteria; kingdom Pseudomonadati; phylum Pseudomonadota; class Betaproteobacteria; order Burkholderiales; family Oxalobacteraceae; genus Duganella; species Duganella sp. GW821-FHT07F09. The sequence goes on from NZ_JBWKQJ010000010.1 coordinate 147,938, forward strand.
TGCTGGCGCCCCATCGTGCTGGTGCCGGCCTCGCTGATCACCGGCATGGCGCCCAATCTGCTCGAGGCGCTGCTGGCGCACGAGCTGGCGCACATCAAGCGCCGGGACTATCTGGTCAACCTCATTCAAAGCGCGGTGGAAATCGTGCTGTTCTATCACCCTAGTGTTTGGGCCTTGTCGCGCCGTATCCGTGTAGAGCGAGAACAAATCGCCGATGACCTTGCAGTCACCATGCTCGGTCAACCGCGGATGCTGGCAAAGGCCTTGTCCGAGCTGGATCAATTCCAGTTCGATACCACACAACTAGCCCACGCGGCTCACGGAGGAAATCTCATGTCTCGTATCAAACGCCTGCTGCGTCCCGATGTTGAACCGGTCAGCTGGAAGATGGCTGTGCCGTTGATCGGCCTGTTCGCGGCCAGCGCCGTGTTTTATGTGCAGGCCGCGCCGCAGCCGCCGGCGGCGATGCCGGCCGCCGGCGTGGCAGCGGTTGCGCTGGTGGCCGACGCCGCGCCCGCCGCCGACATGGTCGAGCTTTCCGCCCAGCCGGAACCACCGGAACCACCGGAACCACCAGAGCCGGCCGCGCCGGCGGAACCGCCGGAGGTTGCCGCGGCGCCGCCAGCGCCACCGGCCGCGCCAGCCGCTGCGGCAGTCCCCGCTGTCGCTGCCATGCCGGCCCCGCCAGCAATGCCGGCAATGCCAGCCACTCCGGCCACTCCGGCAATGCCGGCTGTCCCGGCTGTCCCGGCTGTCCCGGCGCCCCCAGCCGCTCCGGCGGCGCCCAAGGGGCCGGTTTCCCTTAGCTATACGACGATGACCATGTCCGACATGAAGGTCGACAATGCCTACGCCATCGTGAACAACAGCAAGGATCAGGTGCACGTCTCCGGAAATGCCGAAGACATGCGCAGCATCGGCGAACTGCGCCCCAAGATCAAGGGCGACTTCGTCTGGTACCGTGACGGCGGCAAGACCTATCTGATCCAGGACCCGGCGGTGCTGGCCAAGACCCAGGCGTTGTGGAAACCGGTCCGTGCGATCGAGGCGCGCATGGAGGCGCAAACCAAGCAGATGGACAGCCAGGGCAAAGTCATGGACGGCCTCGGCGCGCAAATCGACAGGCTGACCCGCGACATGGAAACCGGCCCTGGCGCGGCCGAGCGCGAGCGGCTGGAGCGGCAGATGGAAGCGTTGGGGGAAAAGCAAGCAGCCGTCGGCAAGCGCGTTGCCGCGACCGCCGAGGCGCTGGCCCGTGACCAAAGTCCGGAAAACCTGCGCAAACACAATGAGGCGGTGCAGGCGTACCAGAAAGAGATTTCCCCATTGCATAAGGAGATGGCGCAATTGCAGCGCGACATGGCGCAGAAGATGGCCAAGGCGCGTATCAACAGCGAGCCGATGAAGGAGCTTAATAAGAAGATGGTCGAAGCCAACAAACCGATGGCCGAACTGGGCCGTCGCATGGGTGAACTGAGCCGCGAGCAGGCCAATGCAACGCGTCAGGCCGACCTCGACTTCAAGGCCTTGATGCAGGAAACCATCCGCAGCGGCAAAGCGGTGCCGGCCCCGGCGCGGATGTAGGCAAAACCGCGCGCCGCCGGGAGGTCGATTCGTCCCGGCGGACGCCGCATCGCCACCACATGGACCGACCCCGAAGGGCCGCTGCCGGTATAATCACGGCATGCAAAATCTTCTTCACAATCTTAACGACGAACAACTCGCTGCCGTGACCCTGCCGGCCCAAAGCGCCCTGATTCTGGCGGGCGCAGGCTCCGGCAAAACCCGCGTATTGACGACCCGTATCGCCTGGCTGATCCAGACCGGGCAGGTGTCGCCGTCGGGCATCCTGGCCGTGACCTTCACCAACAAGGCCGCCAAGGAAATGACGACGCGTTTGTCGGCGATGTTGCCGATTAATACACGCGGCATGTGGATCGGCACCTTCCACGGATTGTGTAACCGCCTGCTGCGCACGCACCACCGCGATGCCGCGTTGCCGCAGACGTTCCAGATCCTCGACTCGCAGGACCAGCTGTCGGCGATCAAGCGCCTGATCAAGGCCAACAACATCGACGACGAGAAGTTCCCGCCGAAGGATGTGATGTACTTCATCAACGGCGCCAAGGACCAGGGCCTGCGCGCCGACAAGATCGACCCGTACAACGCCGACGAGCGCAAGAAGGTCGAGTTGTACCAGCTGTACGACGACCAATGCCAGCGCGAAGGCGTGGTCGACTTCGCCGAGCTGCTGCTGCGCACCTATGAACTGCTCAGCCGCAACCAGCCGCTGCGCCAGCATTACCAGCAGCGCTTCCAGCACATCCTGGTCGACGAGTTCCAGGACACCAACGATCTGCAATACAAATGGCTCAAGCTGCTGGCCGGCCACGGCGAGCAGGGCGGCGGCGCGCTGTTCGCCGTCGGCGACGACGACCAGAGCATTTACGCCTTCCGTGGCGCCAACGTCGGCAACATGAGCGCCTTCGAGCGCGAGTTCCACGTCAAGAACCTGATCAAGCTGGAGCAGAACTACCGCTCGCACGGCCACATCCTGGACGCGGCGAACGTGCTGATCGCCAACAACAGCAAGCGTCTGGGCAAGAACTTGCGCACCGACGCCGGCCACGGCGAGCAGGTGCGCGTGTACGAAGCCAGCTCCGACCTGGCCGAGGCGCAATGGATCATCGAGGAAACCAAGAACCTGATCGCCGACGGCGCCTCGCGCAGCGAGATCGCGGTGCTGTACCGCTCCAACGCGCAATCGCGCGTGATCGAGCACGCATTGTTTTCGGCCGGGATTCCGTACCACGTCTACGGCGGCCTGCGCTACTTCCAGCGGGCCGAGGTCAAGCACGCGATCGCGTATTTGCAATTGATGGACAACCCGCACAACGACTCGGCCTTCCTGCGCGTGGTCAACTTCCCGACGCGCGGCATCGGCCTGCGTTCGATCGAAGCGTTGCAGGCGGCGGCCGACCAGCACCGGGTGTCGCTGTACGCGGCGGTGCCGTATGTCATGGGCAAGGCCGGCTCGTCGCTGGGCGGCTTCGTCAAGCTGATCGAGGGCGCGCGCTTCGAGACGCAGCAGATGGCGTTGCCGGAGCTGGTGCGCGTGGTGCTGGAGGCCAGCGGCCTGCTGGCGCATTACCAGACCGAAAAGGAAGGCGCCGACCGCATCGAGAACCTGGAACAGATGGTCAGCGCCGCGACGCAGTTCGTCTCGGAGGAAGGCTTCGGCCAGGGCGCGCCGGCGCACCTGGGGCCGCGCGCGCAGGAGCAGTCGGGCCTGCCCGTGGTCAACGAGGACGGCTTCGAAATTCTCGATGCCGACGCGCCGCTGGCGACGGTGATGTCGCCGCTGTCGGCCTTCCTGTCGCACGCGTCGCTGGAGGCCGGCGACAACCAGGCCACGGCCGGCCAGGAAGCGGTGCAGATGATGACGGTGCACTCGGCCAAGGGCCTGGAGTTCAACAACGTCTTCATCACCGGGCTGGAGGAGGGCTTGTTCCCGCACGAAAGCAGCTCGCGCGAGGATGGCGGCGTGGAGGAGGAGCGACGCCTGATGTACGTCGCGATCACGCGCGCGCGGCAGCGGCTGTACATGTGTTTCGCGCAGACGCGCATGCTGCACGGCCAGACCCGCTACAACATGAAATCGCGCTTCTTCGACGAATTGCCGGAGGACTCGCTCAAGTGGCTGTCGCCGAAGGTGCAATCGCACTGGTTCGCCAACAAGAAAACGCCGTGGGACGACGTCGTGCCGCTGGCCGGTTCCGACAACGCGATCGCGCAAAAGATCGCGCACAAATCGCCGGGCGCGGGCTGGCGCATTGGCGAGTCTGTCGCGCACGGCAAGTTCGGCGAAGGGGTGATTGTCAATATCGAAGGCAGCGGCGCCAACGCGCGCGCGCAGATCAACTTCGGCAGCAACGGCATGAAGGTGCTCGATCTCAGCATCGCCAAGCTCGAGCGTTTAGCCCACTAATCCCACTCCGGAGTTAAAGCAACGGTTCGGGGCCGTCGGCCTTGACCGGGACCGCGAGGTCGGTGGGGCCGAAGATTTGCCGGTACGCGATGTACAACGTGCAGTGCGTGAGCACGATGGTGATCAGGAACAGCGTGAAGATGCCCGCCACCGCCAGCTGCGACGAGCCGAGGATCAGCACGACGATCTTGCAACCGACGAAGTACATCAGGTGCAACGTCACGGCCGCCGTCAGGAACGCCTTCCAGCCGCGCAGCACCGCGACCACGCTGAAAAACAGCGCTTTGTTCAACTTCATCTTTTGCCAGTAGATCAGCGGCGCCGTCAGGCACGTCAGCATCCAGCCCACCGTGTAGATCGTCGACGAGGTGAACACCGCGCCCAGCAGCCCTTCAAGCTGGTCTTGGTCGATCTTCGGCGGACGCGTGCCCATCTGCATGACGGCGTCGCCGGCCATGGCGTACAGCACGCCCAGCGCGATCACCAGCAGCAACAGGTTGAGCACGCCCATGGCCAGCAGCGGACCGCGCACCGGCTTGCGGAAACCGCTCAGCAGCAGATTCGGCAGCGCGCGCTTGCCCTGGTCGACCTGCGCGCAGCCTTCCAGCAGCGCGACCGAGAACAGCGGCGTGAGGATGAACGGCGCGATCTGCCCCAGCAGCGGCACGATCATCGAGAACAGCGAGACGAACATGCAGCAGAAGAACAGCGCCATGAGGCCGCCGGGCTGCTTGCGGAAAAGCATCATGCCCTGCTTGACCCATTGCCATCCGGCGCGCGCGGGGAATTTATTCATCAGAAAAGCTTCGGCGCCAGCGTGGCGATGCGTTCGCGCAAGATGCGCTCAAAGTGGGTCGGATCGTGCGGGGTCAGCATTTCGGCTTCGCGCGGCAGGTGGTAATCATATAGGCGCGACAGCCAGAAGCGCAGCGCCGCCGCCCGCAGCATCGGCTGCCAGGCGGTTTGTTCGGCCTCGGTGAACGGGCGCACGGCGTGGTAGGCGTCGAGCAGCGCGCGCACGCGGGCCGGGTCGAGCACGCCGGTGTCGAGGGCGATGCACCAGTCGTTGACGGTGACGGCGACGTCGAACAGCCAGGTGTCGCAGCCGGCGAAGTAAAAGTCGAAGAAGCCGGTCAGGCGCTCGCCGTCGAACATGACGTTGTTGCGGAACAGGTCTGCGTGCACGGGGCCGCTTTGCAGCTGGCGGTAGGTCCCGCAACCGGCGAACGCCTCCTGGAAGTGCATCTCGGCCTTGAGCAGGTGGGCGTTGCTCTCCGACAGGAAAGGCAGCACTTGCGGCGTGGTGGCGTTCCACCAGTCCAGGCCGCGCAGATTGGGCTGGTGCAGCGGATAGTCGCGGCCGGCCAAATGCATGCGCGCCAGCATGGCGCCCACTTCGGCGCAATGCGCCGGTTGCGGGGCCATCTGCGAGCTGCCTTCGAGCTTGGTGACGATGGACGCCGGCTTGCCGTGCAGCGGCACGATCAGCTCGCCCTTGTCGGTGGCGATCGGCGCTGGCACGGCCACGCCGCGATCGGCCAGGTGGCGCATCAGGTTCAGATAAAACGGCAATTGCTCGAACGATAAGTTTTCAAAGATCGTGAGCACAAACTCGCCGCGCTCCGTGGTCAAGAAGAAATTGCTGTTCTCAATGCCGGAGGCGATGCCCTTGAGGGCCAGCGGCTTGCCGAGGGGGAATTGCGTGATCCACTGGGTGACATCGTCCAGGGTGACCGGGGTAAACACTGCCATGTGCAAGCTTGATGAGGTTCGTTGTATCGGCGCCCGCCGTGGCGGACGTCCGGAATGCCTGCCGGAGCAGGCGCGTTTTTTAATAGGTGTTGGCGATAAATTGTTATCGATACTACCGGGTTTACTTGGCGGCCGGCGCCGCTGGTGGCGGTGGCGGTGCGTCGGTCTCGGCCGCCGCTTCGTCTTCCGGATTTTTCTTCTTCTTGCCGCCGAAGGTCATCACGGTCCACTGCGGGCCGCGCGCGGCGCCGGACATGGCGTCGCCCGGCAAGGAGCTGCCGACCGGATGGGTCGGTTTCAAGGTGTACGTGCTCGGACCGCTTTTGACGGTCGCTTCCACCACGTTGCCGCTGTTGTCGCGGCGTTCTGTGATCTGGCGCTCCGGCGCCGGCTTGGCCGTCACCGTGATCGGATCGTCGGCCACTTCTTCCAGCTTTTCCAGTTTCGGCGGCGCCTGGCTCGGCGTCGACTGCGCGAACGCGTTGGCGCCGAGCGCCAGGAGGAGTGCCGGCCAGAGGAGTGAGGTGCGCGTCATGATGGATCGCCTTAGTAGGTAAAAAGCCGTGGAATTTTTATGTATGATCCATTGTAACAAACAGACACGCTTCGCTGTGCGCAGTGGCTGATTTCGAGCTGATTTCCTGAGGAATTCCCCACAGGGAATGTGGAATTTCTTCATGGTATTGTCATACTTGAAACGCGGGCGGGACAGGCGGACGGCGGCCAAAACCTGCGATAATGCGGCATTCGTGGCAAATCACGCACTTTTGCCCTCACATCTCTTTCGTTCCTATGCAAAATACCCTGCTGTTAGTTGACGGTTCCAGTTACCTTTACCGCGCCTTCCACGCGCTGCCCGACCTGCGCAGCCCGGACGGCCACCCGACCGGCGCCATGCACGGCATGGTCAACATGCTGCGCCGCCTGCGCGCCGATTATCCGGCCGCCTACATCGCCTGCGTGTTCGACGCCAAGGGCAAGACCTTCCGCGACGACATGTATCCCGACTACAAGGCCACGCGCGCGCCGATGCCCGACGACCTGCGCCTGCAGATCGAGCCCATCCATATCGCCGTCAAGGCCATGGGCTGGCCGATCCTGATGGTCGACGGCGTCGAGGCCGACGACGTCATCGGCACCCTTTCCGTCGACGCGGCCAAGGCCGGCATGAACGTGGTGGTGTCGACCGGCGACAAGGACCTGGCGCAGCTGGTCAATCCGCAAGTCATGCTGATCAACACGATGACCAACGAGAAGATGGACGAGGCGGGCGTGCTGGCCAAATTCGGCGTGCCGCCGAATCGCATCATCGACTACCTGACCCTGATCGGCGACACCGTCGACAACGTGCCCGGCGTGGCCAAATGCGGGCCGAAGACGGCGCTCAAGTGGCTGACGCAGTACGACAGCCTGGACGGTGTGATGGCCAATGCCGACAAGATCACCGGCGCCGTTGGCGAGAACCTGCGCAAGGCGCTGGAGTGGCTGCCGAAGGGCCGCGAGCTGATCACCGTCAAGACCGATTGCAACCTGTCGGAGCACATGATGTCGATCAGCGAATCGCTGGTGGCCCGCCCCGAGGACTCGGAAACCTTGCTGACGTTCTTCGGCCAGTACGGCTTCAAGACCTTGCTGCGCGAACTGAACGCGCTGACGCCTGCCGCGCCCATCGGCGCGGCGGGCAAGGCAGCGGCGGCGGCCGTCGCCGCCGGCGGCGCGGTCTCGGCCAACGGCGACCTGTTCGGCGAAGTGCCGAAGGTCAACGTCAACTACGAGACCGTGTTCACCGACGAACAGCTCGACAAGTGGATCGCGCTGATCGGCGCCGCCGAGCTGACCGCCGTCGACACCGAAACCACGTCGCTGGAGCCGATGACGGCGCAACTGGTCGGCATTTCGCTGTCGGTGCAGCCGGGCGTGGCCTGCTATATCCCGGTCGCGCACGCCTATCCCGGCGTGCCGGAACAACTGACGCGCGAGCATGTGCTGGACAAACTCAAGCCATGGCTGGAGGACGAGACCAAGCTCAAGGTCGGCCAGAACCTGAAATACGACAGCCACATCTTCGCCAACCACGGCGTGCGCCTGCGCGGCATCCATCACGACACCTTGCTGCAATCGTATGTGTTCGAATCGCACCGCACGCACGACATGGACGGCCTGGCGTTGCGCCACCTGAACCACACGACGATCCCGTTCGTCGACGTCTGCGGCAAGGGCGCCAGCATGATCACCTTCGACAAGGTGGACATCGCGCGCGCCACCGAATACGCGGCCGAGGACGCCGACATCACGCTGCGCCTGCACCTGGCGATGATCGGCGAGGTCGAGAACGACGAGCGCCTGAGCTACATCTACCGCAACATCGAGCTGCCGACGGCGGTGGTGTTGCAAAAGATCGAGCGCAACGGCGTGCACATCGACGCCGCGCTGCTCGACACGCAATCGGCCGAACTGGGTGCGCGCATCATCGAGCTGGAGGCCAAGGCGCACGAGCTGGCCGAGCAGCCGTTCAACCTGGGCTCGCCGAAGCAGATCGGCGAGATCTTCTTCGAGAAGTTGAAACTGCCGGTGGTCAAAAAGACCCCGAGCGGCGCGCCGTCGACCGACGAGGAAGTGCTGCAAAAGCTGGCCGAGGACTATCCGTTGCCGAAGGTGCTGCTGGAGTACCGCAGCCTGTCGAAGCTGAAGTCGACCTACACCGACAAGCTGCCCAAGGGCATCAACAAGGAAACCGGCCGCGTGCACACCAACTACGCGCAGGCGGTGGCGGTGACGGGACGCCTGGCGTCGAACGATCCGAACTTGCAGAACATTCCGATCCGCACCAAGGAAGGGCGTCGCATCCGCGAGGCGTTCATCGCGCCGCCGGGCAGCCACATCGTCTCGGCCGACTATTCGCAGATCGAGCTGCGCATCATGGCGCACATCTCGGGCGACGAGAACATGCTGCGCGCGTTCGCCGAGGGCGTCGACATCCACCGCGCCACCGCCGCCGAGATCTTCGGCGTGGCGCCGGACGAGGTGTCGAGCGAGCAGCGCCGCTATGCCAAGGTCATCAACTTCGGCCTGATCTACGGCATGAGCGCGTTCGGCCTGGCGTCCAACCTGGGCATCGAGCGCGCCGCAGCGCAAAGCTACATCGACCGTTATTTCGCCCGTTTCTCCGGCGTGAAGCAGTATATGGACGATACGCGTTTGCAGGCCAAGGCGCGCGGCTATGTCGAAACGGTGTTCGGACGCCGCCTGTGGCTGCCGGAGATCAACTCGCCGAACGGCCCGCGCCGCCAGGGCGCCGAACGGGCCGCGATCAACGCGCCGATGCAGGGCACGGCGGCCGACCTGATCAAGCTGGCGATGGTGGCGGTGCAGAACTGGCTCGAGACCGACAAGCTGCAGACCAAGATGATCATGCAGGTGCACGATGAACTGGTGCTGGAAGTGCCGGATGCCGAGCTGGAGCTGGTCAAGCAAAAGCTGCCGGAGTTGATGGCCGGCGTGGCGAAGTTGAAAGTACCGCTGACGGCGGAAGTCGGCGTCGGCAAGAACTGGGACGAGGCGCATTAAAACGTGCTTCGCGCTCCGGATGCGTTATCGGCGGCGCGCCGAATGGCGGATTACGCTGCGCTAATCCGCCCTACGTGGAACAACACGACGGACGCGGCATGACCATGGCAAACGTAAAACATCGCCCCGGGGCACGAGGAGACCGCGGAGACACGTAGGGCGGATTAGGCGGCACGCCGTAATCCGCCAAGCGCCGCCGATAACATATGATTTGACCATTACCCCAACCAACGTAATCAACGGAGGAGTCGCATGGATGATTTGAAGCGGGACGCGGAGAGTTTGCTGACGAAAACCAGCCTGTCGGACGGTGTCGACCGCCGCGACTTCCTCAAGGTGGCGCTGGGCAGCGGTTTCGCCGCCGCCGCCATGCCGGTGATGGCGCAAAACGTCATCAAAACCGACACCACCGGCCTGACCGCCGGCACCATCACCCTGACGGTCGACGGCCAAACCGTCCCCGTCTACCGCGCCCAGCCGGAAGGCAAGACCAATCTGCCGGTGGTGCTGGTGATCTCCGAAATCTTCGGCGTGCACGAACACATCGCCGACGTCGCCCGCCGCTTCGCCAAGCTCGGCTACCTGGCGCTGGCGCCGGACCTGTTCGTGCGCCAGGGCGATCCGCAAAAATCCGCCTCGATCGCCGACCTGCAACGCGACATCATCTCCAAAACCCCCGACACCCAGGTCATGGCCGACCTGGACGCGCTGGTGGCCTGGGCCAAGGCCAACGGCGGCAACCCAGACAAGATCGCCATCACCGGCTTCTGCTGGGGCGGGCGCGTGACGTGGATGTACGCGGCGCACAATCCGTCGATCAAGGCCGGCGTCGCCTGGTACGGCCGCCTGATCGGCACCTCCAACGCCAACACGCCCAGGCATCCGATCGATATCGCGTCATCTTTGAACGTGCCCGTGCTGGGCTTGTATGGTGAAAAAGACACCGGCATCACCCAGGATTCGATCAAGGCGATGCAGGCCATGCTGGCCAAGGGACCGAACAAATCGACCTTCGTCATCTACCCCAACTCCGGCCACGCCTTCCACGCGGACTACCGTCCCAGCTATGTGGAAGCGGACGCCAAGGACGGTTGGGGACGCATGCTGGCATGGTTCAGGCAGAACGGGGTCGCCTGAACTGGAGCCGATCACGCCGTTTTAACTGTTTTTAGCCAAAAATGAGCAGGAAAGCGTGCCGGGCGGTAAAATAACGCCCCCGGCCTGCGCAGCGGCACGGCTCCAGGTACAAGAGGCTATAACATCGATCCCATACTTATCTCCATATTACTGGCGACCACACTAGCCGGTGTCGTCAGCATTTCGGCCGCTGCCGTGTTCTCGTTTACGCTGCTCTCGAAGGTGGTCGAGCGCATGGTCAGCCTGTCGGTCGGCATCATGCTGTCGACCTCGCTGCTGCACGCCTTGCCGGAAGCGTTCGAATCGCACGCCAGCGCGCGCAGCCTGTTCGCGACCCTGCTGGCCGGCCTGCTGGCGTTCTTCCTGCTGGAAAAACTGGCGATTATGCGCCACTCGCACCACCACGAGGGCGACGGCCACCACCACCATCACGGGCATGACAAGCACGAGGCGGGCAAGGCCGGCTGGATGATCCTGGTCGGCGATGGCATGCACAACTTCACCGACGGCATTTTGATCGCCGCCGCCTTCATGGCCAATCCGGAGTTGGGCCTGGTGACGGCGCTGGCCATCATCGCCCACGAGATCCCGCAGGAGATCGGCGATTTCATCGTGCTGCTCAACGCCGGCTTTTCGCGGACGCGCGCGTATGTCTACAATTTGCTGTGCAGTTTGCTGGCGATCGCCGGCGGCCTGCTGGGCTATTACACCCTGGACCGCGCCAGCGAGCTGATTCCGTATGTGCTGGTGTTCGCGTCGTCGGGCTTCATCTACATCGCCGTGAGCGACCTGATGCCGCAGATGCAACGCCGCGCCACGCTGCGCGAATCGGTGCCGCAAGTGCTGCTGATCGCCACCGGCGTCGCCATCGTGCTGTTCCTGACCAACGGTCATTGATCCACGCGTTTTCGTTTGCGGCGAGACGCTTGCAGCCGGCGCCGCCCGGCGTATCATGGCGGGATGAACTCCAGAGAAAAGAAGCAGGCGGAAGCGTTAGCGGCCCTTCCGGCCTCCGACCGTGCTCGCCTGGAGCGCTTGGCCGCGCGCGCCGGCGTCAGCCCAGAGGCGATCTGGGATGAGGTGTGGCTCTACGGATTCGAAGACATTGAAGAAAGCGTCGACGCGGATCTAGCCGCTGATGAGGATATCGCTGCTGGTCGGACGATACCTCACGAAGAAGTAATGGAGCATGGCGCAAATTAGATAGTCGTGCCAAGCCTAAGTAAGGCCCGGCTTAGTTGCGCATTTGATCGGCCGATTGCAGGAGAAGATATGGATTTGAAATCGACGAAGCAGTTGGCGGCGTTTGCTGCGCTCTCCGATGCGGACCGTTCACGTCTGGAGCGCTTGGCAGCGATGGCGAAGCTTAGTGCTGATGATCTTTGGCCGGATGTCTGGCTTTATGGTTTCGACGACGTCGAAGAAGGCATTCTTGCGGACATTGAGGCCGACGAGTACTTTAAGTCCAACGCGGGTATCGACAACGCCGAAGTGATGGCTGATATCAAGAAATTGATTGCCGTCCATGGCAAGCCAAGGGGCTAGGCAAAAGAACTGTTCCGTGCGCTGGATTCCCAGTGCGCGCAAGGCCTATAGTCAATCCATTACTTATATTGCTAGCCAAGACCAGCAGGCTTCGATGCTTGTAGCCCAACGCGTGGAAAAAGCGCTTCTCCTGATTTCGACTCAGCCAGAGATAGGAACTCCCACTCGTGCAGGGCGTCGCCGATACCCAGTGCCGAAAACAGGACATATTCTGGAGTACTACATCGCGAGCAATGAAGTCAGAATCACTCGTTGGGCTCGGCACAGCCGGAAGCCTTAGCCCCCGGTCGCCACCGGCCGTGCCGGGTCCGAGCACCACTCGCTCCACGAGCCGGGATACAGCGCCGCGCCCGGCAGCCCGGCGATCTCCAACGCCAGCAAATTGTGGCAAGCCGTCACACCCGAGCCGCACTGCATGATCGCCTGCGGTGCCGCCGCGAACAGCGGCGAGAATTCCTGCTTCAGCTGCTGAGCGCTCTTGAAGCGCCCATCCGGCGTCAGGTTGTCCTTGAAGAAGCGGTTCTTGGCGCCGGGGATATGGCCGCCGACCGGATCGATGGTCTCGTTCTCGCCACGGAAGCGGTCCGCCGCGCGCGCATCGACCACCACCCGCGTCTGCGTGACCAGGTTCGACTCCACGTCCTCCACCGTGACCGTGTGCGCCAGTGACGGCTTGTCAGCTATCGTGCCGCCCGAACGCGCGGCCACCATCGTCACCAGCGGCAAGCCCTGCGACTGCCACGCGGCCAGGCCGCCGTCGAGCACCGCCACCGCCGGATGGCCGACCCAGCGCAGCAGCCACCACAAGCGCGCCGCGAACATGCCGCCGTGCGCGTCGTATCCCACCACTTGCGTGTCGTCGTTGATGCCCCAGCCGCGTAATGTCTCGATCAGCGCGGCGCGGTCGGGCAGCGGATGGCGGCCCTGGAACTTGCCGTCCGCGCCCACCTTGGCGCCGGACAGGTCGGTGTCGATATTGGCGAATTGCGCGTTCTGGATGTGGCCGATGGCGAAACCGTCGCGGCCCGCGTTCGGATTCATCAGGTCGTGCCGGCAATCGAGAATGACCCAGTTGTCATCGTTCAGATGCTGGGACAGGTCGGCGGCGCTGATCAACGTGGTGTGCATGGTCCGGACTCCTTAAACTTCACTGGCGATCGGGTCGGTATTGGCGATGGCCTTACCGCGTTCGGTGTTACGGGTATTGTAGAACGTCGCGGCCACGCCCGACGCCAGAATGATCGCGATGCCGGCCCAGCTGTGCCAGCTGAACACGTCGCCGAACACCAGCACGCCCCAGATACTGGAGAACACGATGCCGGTGTACTGCAGATTGGCGACCACCAGAGTCTGGCCGAGGCGGTAGGCGCGCGTCATGGCGATCTGCGCGCTGGTGGCGCAGACGCCGATGCCCAGCAGCAGCAGGGCGCCGTGGACCGTGTTGATCGGATGCCAGACGGCCGGCTTGTCGCCCGCGAACAGGTAATTGCCGGCCACGCCGGCGACGATGTTCATCACCGCGAAGTAGAACACCACGCGGTTTTCCGGTTCGCCGGCCAGGCCCAGCTTGCGCACCTGCATGTAGGCCATCGCCGTCAGCACGCTCGAGAACAGCGCGATCAGCGCCGGCACCAGCTGGTTGGCGTGGAAGGCCGGTTGCAGCAGCAGGGTGACGCCGACAAAACTCATCGCCACGGCCACCAGCAGCGGCCATTTGACCTGGTTCTTGGCGTGCCACCAGCCCATCGTGAACAGCCAGACGGCGATCCAGATCGGCGACAGGTAGTTGAGCGTCATGGCGGTGGCCAGCGGCAGGTTGGCGATCGAGTAATACCACAGCCACAGCGAGATGACGCCGATCAGGCAGCGCCAGAAGTGCGCCATCGGCATGCTGGTGCGGAAGGTGTCGCCCTGGGCGCGGATGATCACCGCCAGCACGATGACGCCGACGATGCCCCGGTACATGACCATTTCAGATGTCGAGAACTCTTCGGAGGCCAGCTTCACGCACACCCCCATGATGGCGAACATGAAGCTTGCGAACAACATCCAAAGTGACTGCATCTGATTCCTTACATCGACGTGAAACGGTTTCACGTAGGGCGGATTAGGCGGAACGCCGTAATCGGCCATTTATGAGCCGCCGGCGGCGCACGGATGGCCGATTACGCTTCGCTAATCCGCCCTACGTGTCAATATTGGCGCGGTACCACTCGTGGAAATGCTGCATGCCGTCTTCCATCGGCGACTGGTAGGGACCGGCGTCGCTGGTGCCGCGCTCGAACAGGGCCTTGCGGCCGGCGTCCATGCGCAGGGCGATCTCGTCGTCCTCGGCCACGGTTTCCATATAGGCGGCGCGTTCGGCCTCGATGAACTCGCGCTCGAACAGCACGATTTCCTCGGGATAGTAGAACTCCACCACGTTGCGGGTGCGCTGCGGGCCGTCCGGCCACAGGGTCGAGACGATCAGCACGTGCGGATACCACTCGACCATGATGTTCGGGTACAGGGTCAGCCAGATGGCGCCGTACGGAGGCGGTTCGCCGCCGCGGAACTTGAGCACCTGCTCCTGCCAGCGCTTGTAGACCTCGGAACCCGATTTGAGCAGGCCCTTGTTCACGCCCACGGTCTGCACGCTGTAGTCGCGGCCGAATTCCCAGCGCAGGTCGTCGCAGCTGACAAAGCCGCCCAGGCCCGGGTGGAACGGCTCGACGTGGTAATCCTCCAGATAGACCTCGATGAAGGTCTTCCAGTTGTAGTTGCAGATCTGGACTTCGGCGTGGTCGAACATATAGCCGGAAAAATCCAGGTCGCCGGTCACCGACAGGTTCTTGAGCTTGTCCATGACGTTGTAGCCGTTTTGCTCGAACAGCAGGCCGTTCCAGCTTTGCAGCCGGGTCTTGGGCAGGTTCAGGCACGGCGTCTCGGCGAAGTGCGGCGCGCCGATCAACTCGCCCTTGAGGTCGTAGGTCCAGCGGTGCAGCGGGCAGACGATGTTGTTGGCATTGCCACGGCCGTTGAACATCAGCGCCTGGCGGTGGCGGCAGACGTTGGACAGCAGTTCGAGGCCGTTTGCGTTGCGCACCAGCATACGCCCTTCGTTTTCGGAAACGAGGGTCGCAAAATCGCCGACGTTCGGCACCATCAGTTCGTGTCCGACGTAGCGCGGACCGGCCTGGAATAATTGCTGCATTTCACGCTGCAACAGCGCTTCGTCGAAGTAGACGTTTACCGGCAGTTGCGCGTGTGGACGCGCCAGCTTGGCGTGGGTACCCAGATCGGACATCCCAACCCCCCTTAATATGTACATCAAACCAAAGAGAGACAGAATCCGTAAAGACCTGAATTCAAGTTCGTTGAAAATGGTATTTCGGACAGAACCGGCGATTATACCGCGTTTCATTCCTGACCGACAGACGGCCGTGCTCGTTTTTCGTGCAAAAACTTGTAACAAACACATGCAGATCGAGGATATGGGGTCGATTGCGATAAAATCCATAGTTCGCCGCCGGTGCGGCCGCTATAGTTCCACCGGAGAAGGTGGTTTGTTCTAAAATAACGGGCTACACTGCGCTGGCGGGTATTGTTAACCGCAAGTTAGCCTGGAATGAGCCCTGAAGTTTGCCTTGAAGCCTGAGTGACTATGTCTAAGAAATTAACCGCCGACGCGATCGCCGCCGCCCCCGTCTCGTTTGAAGAAGCGATGGCGGAGCTGGCAACCTTGGTCGCGCAAATGGAAGCAGGGCAACTGCCGCTCGAAGCGTCGGTGGCCGCCTATGCGCGCGGCTCGGAGCTGGTCAAGTTCTGCGCCGCCCAGTTGGAAAAAGTCGAATCCCAGGTCAAGGTGCTGGAGGGCGACATGCTCAAGCCGTTCGCGGAGAGCGGCGAGGCCGAGCAATGAGCGGCGCCTTCGACGACTGGATGAAAACCGTGCAGGCCGGGTCCGAAAACGATTTATCCGGTTTCCTCCCGACCGCGACGACGGTGCCGGCCAAGCTGCACGAGGCCATGCGCTACGCGCTGCTGGGCGGCGGCAAGCGCGTGCGCCCGCTGCTGGTGTACGCGGCCGGCGCGCTGTTCGACGCCGACACCGCCACCCTGAGCCGCGCGGCGGCCGCCGTCGAAATGATCCACGCCTATTCGCTGGTGCACGACGACATGCCGTGCATGGACGACGACGCGCTGCGCCGGGGCAAGCCGACCGTGCACGTCGCCTACGACGAGGCGACCGCGCTGCTGGTTGGCGACGCGCTGCAGTCGCAGGCCTTCCTGGTGCTGTCCGAGGCGACCGGCGTGCCCGCGTCGCGCCAGGTGGCGATGCTGCGGTTGCTGGCCCACGCCTCCGGTTCGGCCGGCATGTGCGGCGGCCAGGCGATCGATCTCGACAGCGTCGGCCTGAGTCTGACGCTGGAACAGCTGGAGCGGATGCACCAGTTGAAAACCGGCGCGCTGCTGCGCGCCGCCGTGATCCTTGGCGCGCTGGCCGGCAAGGATCTGGACCAGGCCGAAATGACGGCGCTGAACACCTACGCGCGCGCCATCGGCCTGGCGTTCCAGGTGGTCGACGACGTGCTCGACGCCACGGCCGATTCGGCCACCCTGGGCAAGACCGCCGGCAAGGACGCCGCCGACAACAAGCCGACCTACGTGTCGATACTGGGTCTGGAACCGTCGCGCGCGCTGGCGCAAAAATTGCGGCTCGATGCGCACGTAGCGCTCGCGCCGTTCGGAGACAAAGCTCTGCGGTTACGCGAACTCGCGGATTTGATCGTGCAGCGGAAGGCATAAATGAACTTGCTACAAAATATAGATTCACCAGCCGATGTGCGCAAACTGGCGTACACCCAATTGACGCCGCTGGCGCACGAACTGCGCGCCTACCTGCTCGATTCGGTCTCCAAGACCGGCGGCCACCTGTCGTCCAATCTCGGCACGGTCGAACTGACCGTGGCGCTGCACTACGTGTTCAACACGCCGCACGACCGCATCGTCTGGGATGTCGGCCATCAGACGTATTCGCACAAGATCCTCACGGGCCGGCGCGAGCGCATGAATACCCTGCGCCAGCTGAACGGCATCTCCGGCTTCCCCAAGCGCGACGAGAGCGAGTACGACACCTTCGGCACCGCGCATTCGTCGACGTCGATTTCGGCCGCGCTGGGCATGGCGCAGGCGGCCAAGATCAAGGGCGAGCACCGCCACGCGATCGCCGTCATCGGCGACGGCTCGATGACCGCCGGCATGGCGTTCGAGGCGCTCAACAACGCCGGGGTGCAGGACGACATCAACCTGCTGGTTATCCTCAACGACAACGACATGTCGATCTCGCCGCCGGTCGGCGCCTTGAACCGCTACCTGGCGCGCCTGATGTCGGGGCAGTTCTACGCCGCCGCCAAGAACGTCGGCAAATCGGTGCTGCCCGGTCCCGTGCTGGAACTGGCCAAGCGGCTGGAAGAACATGCCAAGGGCATGGTGGTGCCGGCCACGATGTTCGAGGAATTCGGCTTCAACTACATCGGCCCGATCGACGGCCACGATCTGGACTCGCTGATCCCGACGCTGCAGAACATCAAGCAGCTCAAGGGGCCGCAGTTCCTGCACGTGGTGACCAAGAAGGGCCAGGGCTACAAGTTGGCCGAGGCCGAGCCGACCCTGTACCACGGCCCTGGCAAGTTCAATCCGGCCGAAGGCATCAAGCCGGCGGTCGCTCCCGGCAAGATGACCTACACCGACGTCTTCGGCAACTGGCTGTGCGACATGGCGGCCGCCGACAAGAAACTGGTCGGCATCACGCCCGCCATGCGCGAAGGTTCGGGCATGGTCCGCTTCGAGCAGGAATATCCGGACCGCTACTTCGACGTCGGCATCGCCGAGCAGCACGCGGTGACCTTCGGCGCCGGCCTGGCGTGCGAGGACATGAAGCCGGTGGTGGCGATTTATTCGACCTTCCTGCAGCGCGCCTACGATCAACTGATCCACGACGTGGCGCTGCAAAACCTGGACGTGACGTTCGCGCTGGACCGCGCCGGCCTGGTCGGCGCCGACGGCGCCACGCACGCGGGTAATTACGATCTGGCTTATCTGCGCTGCATCCCGAACATGGTCGTCATGGCCGCCTCGGACGAAAACGAATGCCGCCAGATGCTGACCACCGGCTACCAGTACAAGGGACCGGCGGCGATCCGCTATCCGCGCGGCGCCGGCATCGGCGCGGCCATCAAGCCGGAGCTGACGACGATCGAGATCGGCAAGGGCGAGATCAAGCGCAAGGGGCAGAAGATCGCGATCCTGGCGTTCGGTTCGATGGTCACGCCGTCAATGGTGGCGGGCGAGACGCTCGACGCGACGGTCGCCAACATGCGCTTCATCAAGCCGCTGGATGTGGAGCTGGTCAAGCAACTGGCCGCCGAACACGATTATCTGGTGACGGTGGAAGAGGGCTCGATCATGGGCGGCGCAGGTTCGGCGGTTGCCGAGGCGTTGGCCGCCGAAGGCATCGTCAAGCAGGTGCTGATGCTTGGCTTGCCGGACAAATTCATCGACCACGGCGACCCGGCCAAGCTGCTCGCCAGCGTGGGCCTGGATGGCGCCGGCATCACCGCGTCGATCAAGAAGCGCTTCGACAGCGCCGGCGACGAGCCGCGTCTGGTGGTCAACAACGGTTGATCCGACGAGTGCCGTTGGCGGCTCACGCATTGGCGGATTACGGCGTTCCGCCTAATCCGCCCTACGTGCCACTGGGGCATGGGACATTGAACGACCCCGGAAACACGTAGGGCGGATTAGCGCAGCGTAATCGGCCAATGTGTGCTCCGTCGACGGCTCACACATGGCCGATTACGGCGTCCCACCCAATCCGTTCGCCGCCACCGCTTTGGCCATCGCCTCGTAACCGGCATCGCCGGGGTGCAGGTGATCGCCGCTATCGTAGCGCGGCAACATGCGTGCCGGCCGCGCCGGATCGCGCAGCGCCCTGTCAAAATCGACCACCGCGTCGAACTCCCCACCGTCCCTGATCCACTGATTGACCTCGCGCCGCACCGCATCCTTCTCTGGAGTGTAATAACCCTCGAACGGCGTGCCATGCAGCGCCCCCTCAAACGGCAGCAACGTCGCACCGACGATACGCACCCCGCGCACGCGCGCCTGCGCGATCAGCTGTCGATACACGGCGACCATGCGCTCCGCCCGCATCAGGGGCTCGTCCGGCGCGAAGGCGCTTTGCGGCCACCCGATATCATTGATCCCCAACAGAACCACGACAGTCCTGACGCCGGGCTGACTCAATACATCCTGCTCGAAACGCGCGGCGGCATTGACGCCCATGCGATCACCCAGCAACCGCGCGCCGGAGATGCCGGCGTTGACCACGGCGACGCCGTCCGCGCCGAAACGGGCGGCCAGATAATCCGGCCAGCGCCGGTCACGATCCGGGGTCGAGCCGTTGCCATCGGTGATGGAGTCTCCCAAGGCCACCAAAGCGCCTTTGCCACCCGGCGCTTCGACCAGGATGGCGCTGAGCAGGGCCCGTCCATGCATCGCTCGCGCACCTTTCAACGTCGCCGCTCCGGTGGCGTTGCCGTCGACGATATCGCCGGTCTGCTGCGCACCCCAATGGAAGGTCTTCAACGGCGTTGCCTGCGGCAGGAATACGCCGACCGCCAGCTTTTCCAGCGCGTCCACGCGCATATCGACAGGATCGCTGATCAACGGCGCCCCGGCCGGAATGGTGGCGGCGCGCTGGCCGCCGAAGGTTAGCTCCCGCGCGGAACCGCCCGTGTCACCGGCACGGGCGATGCGCGCTTCCCCAATGACGATCGGCCGGTCGCCGTAGCGGTTCGACAAGACGATACGTACGCGTGTCCCGCCGACGCTGATGCGCGCCGTTTCGCGTACGGTTTGCCGCTCCAGCGTTGCCGGAACGGCGGTCGGCAGTGGAAAATCCGCTCCCCATGTGGCTTGCGGGCTGGCGTACCAACTGGTGGTCCAGCCGCCCGATCGTTCGGCGGCATATGACGGCGCCACCACTGCCAGCGCGGCCGCCAGGGCGAGATAGTTCAAGGTTTTCATCATGGGCTCCTGTAAAGCCACACGATAGGTCATTCCGAATATCACGTGAAGACGAGGAATTGGACTATACTTCATTCAAATATCGAATAAGCGAGCCATGGATACCATCCGGTCATTGCGCTGCTTCGTGCGCGCCATCGAATTGGGCAGCCTCTCTGCCGTCGCGCGCGAGGAGCGCACCACCCAGCCCACCGTCAGCAAACTGATGGCGGGGCTGGAGCGCGAACTGGGCGTGCGTCTGCTCGAGCGCAGCACCACCAGCCTGCAACCGACGCCGCAGGGAAGCCGCTTCTATCAGCGCGCGCTTGGTGTGCTGGCGGAATACCAGGAGGCCGTGGCCGAAGCGCGCGGCCAGACCGACACGCCGGCGGGACTGATACGAGTCAACGCGCCGGCTGCCTTTGGCCAGTTCCGGCTTAACGCCATGCTGGCGTCCTTCCTCGAACAATATCCGCAGGTCGACATCGAACTGATACTCGACGACCGCATGGTCGATCTGGTCAAGGAGGGCGTCGATATCGCGTTGCGGCAGGGCCGTGAACTGCCGCCGGATGCGGTGGCGCGGCTGGCTGGCATGTCTCCCAGACACCTGGTGGCGGCGCCGTCATATCTGCGCCTGCGCGGCCAACCGCTCCATCCGGCGGAGCTGGCGAACTTCGACTACATCCGCTTTGCCTGGCTGGCCGATGGCGATATGCTAACGCTCCATAGTGGCGACAAGATTGAAAGCGTGGTCACGCGCGGGCGCTACCGCGTCAACCACGCGCTGGCGATCCGCGAAAGCCTGGCGGCCGGCGGCGGGATTGGATTGTGTCCGTTATGGCTGGTGCAGGATTTGCTCGACAGCGGTGCACTGGTGCGCGTGCTGCCGGAGTGGGAGGGCCAGCCGCAGGCGCTGCATCTGCTGTCGCCATCGCGCCGCTACCAGCCGCTGCGCGCGCGGTTGCTGCTCGATCATCTGGCGGGGCAAATCGCGCGGCTGCCGGGATACACGAATACGCAACAGATTTGATCTATCACGCTTGCCTTCGACCGCGCATGGCATATATTGATATAAATCGTTTATATCAGAATGCTCCCGGGAGGCAGGATGAAAGTGGTCGCCGTTGGCCTGATGGCCTTGAGCCTGATGTATGCCTGCGCCCGCGCCCAGGTGCCCGAGTCCGGGCGCGCGCAGGAACTGAGCTTCAGCGCCGACGAAGTTGGCGCCCGCATGGAGGACAAATACATCGACCGCATGGTCGATCTGGCCGCCGCCGGCAAGCTTGACGAGGACCGCGCGCTGCTGGCGCGGCTGCGTGTCATCAGCGAAGGATTGATCAAGGCCGCCGTGGCGATGAAGCCGGAAGCGGCGGAATGGCAGTGGGAGGTCCACACCACCAGCGATCCGGAGGTGGACGCCTTCTGCATGGCGGGCGGAAAAATTCTGGTGGGAGGCGCGTTTGTCCACAAACTGGCGCTCAGCGACGGCGAACTGGCCACCTTGCTCGCCCATGAGGTGGCGCATGCCGTGGCGGAGCACCATCGGGAGACGCTGTCCGAGGCTTTGTCCCTGAACCGCCCGTTGCGCGCGCCGGTCGACGTCGTGATGGAGCGGTTGGATAGCGACCTGTCGCTGCAGATCCGCCTATCCAAATTATCGAGCTTGCAGGAGTCGGAGGCGGATCAACTGGGAATGGTGCTGGCGCACCGCGCCGGCTGGCCGGCGGCGGAGATGGTCAGCTTCTACCGCAAGCTGCAGACCGAAGAACAATCGGCGCTCGTGTCCAACGCCTATCCGGCGGCGGCCTCGCGCATCAGCATGGCGAAGGGGATGGCTTTGTTGTTCCAGCCTCCAACCCCGCATCCCTGAAGAGCATGCGCGCGTCGCTACGATGGGGGCAGACCCGGCCGGGTCAGACCCCGTCCGGATTTGCGGGTTTGCCGCGACGTTCATGCTGCCATAACACGTCGCTACCGCCGCCAAAGCGGTTCAGTACCCGAGACAGCACAAACATCAGGTCCGACAAGCGGTTCACGTACTGACGCGGATGTTCATGGATGGTTTCCGTTTTGCCCAAGGTGACGATCGCCCGTTCGGCGCGGCGGCACACCGTGCGGCACACGTGCGCCTGCGACGCCGCGCGCGAACCGGCCGGCAGGATGAATTCCGTCAGCGCCGGCAAGGTGGCGTTGTATTTCGCCAGCAACGCGTCGAGCCGCTCGACGTGGGCCTCGGTGATCATCTGGTAGCCGGGGATGCACAACTCGCCGCCCAGATCGAATAGGTCGTGCTGGATCGTCACCAGCTCCTCGCGCAGATCGGCCGGCATCTCCTCGCACAGCAGCAATCCGATATGCGAGTTCAGTTCGTCGACTTCGCCGATGGAGTGGATGCGCACGCTGTCCTTGTCGGTGCGGGTGCCGTCGCCAAGGCCGGTGGTGCCGCCGTCGCCGGTGCGGGTGGCGATTTTTGAGAGTCGGTTGCCCATATGTGGCTCCTGATGTCGATTATTTACCGGCGACGCTGGCGCGCGTCGGGTCGTACGGATGGAAGCCGGGCGTGTTCCAGAAAGCCTCGGTGCCCTTGGCCTCGTACATGGCGATTTCCTCGTCATACATCGGGAACAGGCCGGCCAGGTAGATGGTGCGGTCTTGCAGCTCGAACTTGACCTGGTCCTTGTCCATGAACTGGGGGCGGTAGACGAAGCAGGCGTTCATCGCGCTGTCCTCCGACATGGCGACATCCAGGGCGAACGACGACTGGTAGGCGAATGAGCGCTGGTTGAAGAACTCCTGTGCGAGGTAGGCGGCGCTCTTGCCCCAGCCCTGATCGGTGGTTTTCAGCGCGAAGCTCAGTTCCGGCTTCCCGTGTTTCCAGTCCGGGTGGTTGGCGTTGGACAGGCCGGCGGTCACGGCCGTCAGCATGCCCTGGGCCGGGAAGTCGGCGAAGTAAAAGATCATCATGCGCGGACGACCGCTCAGCGTGATCTCGGCGATTTCCGTCGCCTGACGGTTGAAGCGACGCTCCAGAGCCAGGAGCCACTCTTTCTCAAAATTGTATTCCATACGATTCCAATGCGTTGATATAGCGACGGCCGGCAGATTATACGCCGCGCACCAGCCAAAGATATCGCCTGGGCGGACGTTTGTGCTTACAATCGAGGCTTACTCGTGTTTTCAGGCGCTGGTCCCATGAACACTGCCATTCCCGATTCCGGTCTTCTGGCCGACATCGCCGCTCGCCGCGACCAGGTCGCTGCTGCGCTGCGGCATGTGCTGCCGTCGAGCGCCATCTTGTCCGCGCCGGAGGATACCCGGCCCTACGAATGCGACGGCCTGGCCGCCTACCGCCAGTTGCCGATGATTGTCGTGCTGCCCGACAGCGAGGCGCAGATCATCGCCGTGCTGGGCGTGTGCCGCGAGTTGAACGTGCCTATCGTGCCGCGCGGCGCCGGCACCGGGCTATCCGGCGGCGCGATGCCGATCGCCGATGGCGTCGTGCTGTCGACCGCGCGCCTGAACCGCATCGTGCGCATGGACGCGTATTCGCGCACGGCGGTGGTCCAGCCGGGTGTGCGCAACCTGGCCATCTCCGAGGCGGCCGCGCAGCACCGCTTGTACTACGCGCCCGACCCGTCGTCGCAGATCGCCTGCACCATCGGCGGCAATGTGGCGGAGAACTCGGGCGGCGTGCATTGTCTGAAGTACGGCCTCACGGTACACAACGTGCTGCGCGTGCGCATGGTGACCATCGACGGCGACGTGGTGGAGCTGGGCGGCGAGGCGCTCGACGCGCCGGGGCTCGATCTGCTCTCTGTCTTCATCGGCTCGGAGGGCATGCTCGGCATCGTGACCGAGGTGACGGTCAAGCTGGTGCCCAAGCCGGCGACGGCGCGCGTGATCATGGCGTCGTTCGATCAGGTGGTGGCCGGCTGCGAGGCGGTGGCCGCGCTGATCGCGGCGGGCATCATCCCGGCCGGACTGGAGATGATGGATCAAACCTCGTCACGCATGGTCGAGCCGTTCGTCCGGGCGGGCTACGACACCGACGCCGCCGCGATTCTGCTGTGCGAGGCCGACGGCACCGCCGAGGAGGTGGAGGAGGAGATCGCCCGCATGTCGGCCGTGCTGCAAACGGCCGGCGCCAGCGCGATCGCGGTGTCGCAGTCGGAGGCGGAACGCCTGAAGTTCTGGTCGGGCCGCAAGAACGCCTTTCCGGCCGCCGGCCGCATCTCGCCGGACTACTACTGCATGGACGGCACGATTCCGCGCAAGCGCCTGGGCGAGGTACTGACAGGCATCGCACAGATGGAAACCAAGTACGGCCTACGCTGCGCCAATGTCTTCCACGCCGGCGACGGCAACCTGCACCCGCTGATCCTTTTTAACGCCAACATCCCCGATGAATTCGAACGCGCCGAAGCGTTCGGCGCCGAGATCCTGGCGTTGTGCGTGGCGGTGGGCGGCACCATCACCGGCGAGCATGGCGTGGGGATCGAGAAGATCGATTCAATGTGCGTGCAGTTCGCGCCATCCGAGCTGGCGGCGTTCTTCTCGGTCAAGCGCGCGTTCGACCCGGCCGGCCTGCTCAATCCGGACAAGGCGATACCGACCCTGAACCGCTGCGCCGAATTCGGCAAGATGCGCGTCAGCGGCGGCGCGCTGCCGTTCGCCCATCTGCCGCGTTTCTGAACGGAGCCACATGACTGAACCATTGACGGATTCATCGACCGACATCGCGGCGCAGTTCGGCGCCCGTATTCGCGCCGCCACGGCCGCCGGCAAGCCGCTGCGCTTGCGCGGCGGCGGCACCAAGGACTGGTACGGGCAGGAGATTGACGGCGAAGTGCTCGACACGCGCGCCTACTCGGGCATCGTGTCGTACGAGCCGACAGAACTGGTGATCACCGCGCGCTGCGGCACGCCGCTGGCCGAGATCGAGGCGCTGCTGGCGCGGCACAATCAAATGCTGGCGTTCGAACCGCCGCGCTTCGGTGCCGGATCGACGATAGGTGGCGTGGTGGCCAGCGCCTTGTCCGGGCCGCGCCGCGCCAGCGCCGGCGCCGTGCGCGACTTCGTGCTGGGCGCGGTGCTGATGGATGGACGCGGCGAGGGGCTGCGTTTCGGCGGCCAGGTGATGAAGAACGTCGCCGGCTATGACGTCTCGCGCCTGCTGGCCGGATCGCTCGGCACCCTCGGTTTGATACTGGAGGTGTCGCTCAAGGTGCTGCCGGTGCCGGTGAGTGAGACCAGCCTGCGGTTCGACATGAGCGAGATCGACGCGTTGACCCGGTTGAACGAGTGGGCGGGCCAGCCGCTGCCGATATCGGCAAGCTGCTGGCATCGGGGCGTGCTCTCGCTGCGCTTGTCCGGCGCCGAAGCGGCGGTGATCGCGGCGCGGCAAAGGCTGGGCGGCGAAGCGTTGAATGACGGCGTCGCGTTCTGGACATCGTTGCGCGACCAATCGCACGACCATTTCAGCGGCGACGCCTTGTGGCGCCTCTCGGTGCCACCGGCGGCCAGCGCCATCATCCTGCGCGGCGAGCAGTTGATCGAGTGGGGCGGCGCCCAGCGTTGGCTCAAAGCGGACGATTGCGACGCCGGGCAGACGGCCGGCATCCGTAGCGCGGTGGCGGCGGCAGGCGGCCATGCGACGCTGTTCCGGGGCGGGGATAAGCGGCTCGGCGTGTTCCATCCCCTGGCGCCCGCCGTGGCGAAGATCCACGAGCGGCTGAAGCAGTCCTTCGATCCGGCGGGGATCTTCAATCCCGGCCGCATGTACTGATAGGTATCCATGCAAACCAATCTCGCCGATTTCATCAAGAATACCCGCGAAGGCGAAGAGGCCGACGCCATCCTGCGCTCCTGCGTCCATTGCGGATTTTGCACCGCGACCTGTCCCACCTATCAGCTGCTTGGCGATGAGCTGGACGGGCCGCGCGGACGTATTTATCTGATCAAGCAGGTGCTGGAAGGCGCGCCGGTCACCGCCAAGACGCAAACACACCTGGACCGCTGCCTGACCTGCCGCAACTGTGAAACCACCTGTCCGTCCGGCGTGCAGTACGGACGCCTGATCGATATCGGCCGCAAGGTCGTGGAGGAGCGCGTCGAGCGTCCGCTGATGGATCGGCTGAAGCGCAAGGTGTTGAAGGAGGGCCTGCCCCGCAAGACAGTCTTCACGGCGGCGCTGCGCGCCGGGCAGCTTTTCCGTCCGCTGCTGTCGCCCGCCATGCAGGACAAGATCCCGGCCGTGGCGCGCGCCGGCGCCTGGCCGACGCGCGAGCATGGGCGCAAGATGCTGGTGCTGGAAGGCTGCGCGCAGCCGGCCATGGCGCCCGATATCAACGCCGCCACCGCGCGGGTGCTCGATGCGGTGGGCGTGCAGCTGATTGTCGCCCCCAAGGCGGGCTGCTGCGGCGCGGTGCGGCATCACTTGAGCGATCACGAGGCGGCGCTGGACGACATGCGCCGCAATATCGACGCGTGGTGGCCGTATGTCGAGAGTCGTGCGGTGGAAGCGATCGTCATGACGGCATCCGGCTGCGGATCCACCGTCAAGGATTACGGGCATCTGCTGGCGCACGACAGCGACTACGTCGGCAAGGCGGCGCGCATTTCGATGATGACGCGGGATCTGAGCGAAGTCATGCCGGAGTTCGAGGAGGGCCTGGCACGCCTTGGGGCGGTCATCAAGGAGCGCGTCGCCTATCATCCGCCTTGCACCTTGCAGCATGGCCAGCAGATACGCGGCAAGGTGGAGGGCGTGTTGCGCGCGGTCGGTGTCGATGTGGTCCTTTGCGCGGAGAGTCATTTGTGCTGTGGTTCCGCCGGGACGTATTCACTGCTGCAGCCGGAGTTGTCGCTGCAGCTGCGCGACCGCAAGCTGGCCAATCTGGCCGATACGGGGGCGACCACCATCGTTTCGGCGAATGTCGGCTGTACGGCGCATTTGCAGTCGGGGACGCAGACGCCGGTGTTGCATTGGATTGAGTTGGTCGACCGCGCGTTGGCGAGCCGTAAGCGGCGATGAGCCGTTGGCGGAGCTTGGCGGATTACGCTGCGCTAATCCGCCCTACGTGCCTCCTCGTTTGATCGTCGTTCCGTGGCCCCCGGCCACGGCCTGGGACCGCGCTGGACCACGGATACACGTAGGGCGGATTAGCCGGAACGGCGTAATCCGCCATGGTCCGCCATCGACGTTTGCCTATCCCACGAACAACGGTATCTGCGCGGTGCCACCGGCCGGCTCATGGCCGTGCAGGCTGACGATGGGCGGCAACCCGGCGGCGGCCTGCCAGGTCGGCGCCAGGTCGAAAGCGCGGACCCACACCAGCACTTCGTCCGCCGGCATGGGCCGCGCGATGCCGTAGCCCTGCACCAGATCGCAGCCCAGCCGCATCAGCATCGCTCCGTGTTCGATCGTTTCGACGCCCTCGGCGATCACGCCCAGGCCGAACGACCTGGCCAGGCCGATGACCGCGCTGACCAGGTGCAGATCGTCGCGGTCGACCAGCATGTTGCGCACGAAGCTTTGATCGATCTTCAGCAGGTCCGCCGGCAACCGTTTGAGGTAGGACATCGACGAATAGCCGGTGCCGAAATCGTCGAGCGCGAAGCTGATGCCCAGCGCCTGGCAATCGAGCATGATGCCGCGCACGTGGTTGATGTCGCTCAGCGCCGATGACTCCAGGATCTCCAGCTCCAGCATGTGCGGCGGCACGTCCGGGAATTCGGACAGGATCGCGGTGAGCCGGTCGACGAAATCGCCGCGCTGGAAATGGCGCGCGGCGATGTTGACGCTGATGACCCATGCCGGATCGAAGGCGCGCCATTGCTGCAACTGGCGCAGGGCCTCGCGCAGCACCCACTCGCCGATGTCGACGATCACGTCGCTGTGTTCGACGATGGGCAGGAATTCCATTGGTCCGACGATCCCGCGCGAGGGATGCTGCCATCGCAGCAGCGCCTCCATGCCGATGATGCGGCCTTTGCGCATGTCCAGCTTGGGCTGGTAGTACAGCCGCAGCTCGCCGGCGCGCAGGGCCGAGCGCACCTCGGTGCGGCGGTTGTGGTGTGTGCGCACCTGCTCGTCGAGGTCCGCGTCGAAGAAGTGGAAACGGTTGCGGCCCATGATCTTGGCCTGGTACAGCGCCTGGTCGGCGTGGCGCAGCAGGCTGTCGGCGCTGATTTCGTTGCCGGTGTAGACGGCGATGCCGACGCTGGCCGACATCGCCACCGCCTGGCCGTCGCCCAGGTAGTCGCGCGAGAGCGCCGACATCAGCCGGTCCATCGCCACCTCCACGGCCACGCGCGAGTGCATCTCCGGTAGCAGCAGGACGAACTCGTCGCCGCCCAGGCGCGCGACATAATGGCGCCGGCCGGCGAAGTCGTGCAGGCGGCTGGCGACCTGCTTGAGCACCTCGTCGCCGATGGCGTGGCCCAAGGTGTCGTTGACTTGCTGGAAGTGGTCCAGATCGAACAGGCACACGGCCAGCAGATAGTCCTGCTCGCGCGCGCGCGCGACCTCGTTTTCGAAGCGCGCCGCCAGCGCCGCGCGGTTGGGCAGGCCGGTCAGGATATCGTGGTTGCTTTGCCAGGAGATCTGCTGCATCAGCTGGCGGCGTTCGGTCACGTCGCGGAACACCAGCACCGAACCTTGCACCTCGCCGTGGGCGGCGCGGATGCCGTTGGCCGTGTACTCCACCGTGAAGGTCTGGCCGGCGCGGTTGCGCAGGCTCTGGTTGCCGACCTTGACCACTTCGCCGCCGTCGTAGATCGCCGACATCGTTTTAAGCAGCGAGTGCTGGCCGAAGTTATTCGCCAGGACGAACACCTGGTGCAGTTCCATGCCGCGCGCGAGCTTGTCGGTCCAGCCGGTAAGCCGCTGGGCGACATCGTTGATGGATTCGATCCTGCCTGTCAGGTCGGTGGTGATGACGGCGTCGCCGATCGACGCCAGGGTCACTTCGATGCGCTCCTTCTGCGCCTGCAGCTGGTCCTGCGCGATCAGTGTGCGTTTGAGCTGCTCGCTCAACTCCTTCTCGCTGGTTTGCAGCTTGCCGACCAGGGCCTGCACGCGCTGCGCCATGTTGTTGAAGGTGACCGCCAGCATGCGCGCCTCCAAAGTGCCGCCGACCGGCAGCCTGGCGTCATACTCGCCGCCCTGGAAGCGCCGGGTGACGTCGTTGAGGCGCTTGAGCATGCGCTTGTTGGCGAAGATGATAATGCCCAGCAGCGTGTAGATCACCGTGATGTTGAGGGCGGTGATGACCATCTGCTTCCAGACGGAGGTCCACACGGCGGCCACCGGCAGCGCGGGATCGAATTCCAGCACCAGGCTGGCGGTGCCGATGTAGATGTGGCGGCGGATCGGCTCCAGCGGATGCAGCCTGGCGAACCAGGCGGGGACGTCCGACCGTGGCGGCGGCTGGCGCAGCGCCTCTAGATGGCCGCCGGCGAAGTCGAGGCGGGCGGCGGCCAGATCGGGACTAAGCAGCAGGGCGTCGGCCAGCGCGCTGTCGATGGCGGCGCGGTCGGGCACGGCCAGCGCCGGCAGCAGCGCCTTGTGCAGATAGATGCCGATGTCGCTGGCGTCCTTTTGATAGCGCGCGTTGGCGCTGGCGGTCTCCGCCTGGAACAGCAAGGTGTAGCGCACGCCCACCACCATGGCGATGATGATGAAAATGGGCACGAACAGCCGGGAATACATTCCCATTCGCAGCCACGGCGACAATAATTTTCCAAACACGGACATAGGTACTTGATTCGATTGGAAAGGGCCAAGGGCCATTATTACCGAAAAGTTAACCTAAAGCACGTTTTTCGGAAGACGATTGAAGCATTTACATGATGTACTAGACAACGATTAACCGATTTTATTCGGCCAGCAGCTTTTCGATGTCGGCGATCAGCTCCTCCGGCTTGGTGGCGGGGGCGTAGCGGTTGAAGACGGTGCCGTCCTTGCGGATCAGGAACTTGGTGAAATTCCACTTGATCGCCTCGGTGCCGAGGATGCCGGGGGCGTCCTTCTTGAGCTTGACGAACAGCGGGTGCGCATGCTCGCCGTTGACGTCGATCTTGGCGAACAGCGGGAAGGTGACGCCGTAGTTCTTCTCGCAGAAGGCGCCGATCTCGTCGGCCTGTCCCGGCTCCTGGGCGCCGAACTGGTTGCAGGGGAAGCCGAGCACCGTCACGCCCTTGTCCTTGAACTGCTGGTAGACCTGCTCGAGCCCCTTGTACTGCGGCGTGAAGCCGCACTTGCTGGCGGTGTTGACGATCAGCAGCACCTGGCCCTGGTACCGGCGCAGGTCGACGGGGGCGCCCGTCAGGCTGTCGGCGGAGATGTCGAAGATGGTGTCCATGATGTGTCCTCGTTAGATGATGCCCAGATGTTCGGTGCCGGCCGACAGGTCGCGGTTCTTGGCGGCCTTGCCTTCCAGCTTGATCGCCAGGCGCAGGTCGTTGACGGAATCGGCGTTGCGCAGCGCGTCCTCGTACGTGATGATATCGGCTTCGTGCAAATCGAACAGCGACTGGTCGAACGTCTGCATGCCCAGCTCGCGCGACTTCTTCATCAGCTCCTTGATCTCGTGGACCTGGCCCTTGAAGATCAGGTCCGAGATCAGCGGCGAGTTGAGCATGATCTCGATGGCCACCGCGCGGCCCTTGGCCTCCTTGCGCGGGATCAGGCGCTGCGAGATCATGCCCTTGAGGTTCAGCGACAGGTCCATCAGCAGCTGCTGGCGGCGCTCCTCGGGGAAGAAGTTGATGATGCGGTCGAGCGCCTGGTTGGCGCTGTTGGCGTGCAGGGTGGCCAGGCACAGGTGGCCGGTCTCGGCGAAGGCGATCGCGTGGTCCATGGTTTCGCGGTCGCGGATCTCGCCGATCTGGATCACGTCGGGCGCCTGGCGCAGCGTGTTTTTCAGCGCGACGGCCCAGTCGTCGGTGTCGACGCCGACTTCGCGCTGGGTCATGATGCAGTTCTTGTGCGGGTGGACGTACTCGACCGGGTCCTCGATGGTGATGATGTGGCCGTAGCTGTTCTCGTTGCGGTGGTTGACCATGGCCGCCAGGGTGGTCGACTTGCCCGAACCGGTGGCGCCGACCATGATCACCAGGCCGCGCTTGGCCATGACGACCTCCTTGAGCACCTCGGGCAGGCCGAGCTCGTCGAGTTTGGGGATGTCGCTGGTGATGGTCCGCAGCACCATGCCGACCGAACTCATCTGCACGAACGCCGACACCCGGAAGCGGCCCAGGTCGCCCGGGCTGATGGCGAAGTTGGCCTCCTTGGTCAGCTCGAACGACGCGGTCTGCTTATCGTTCATGATGGAGCGGGCCAGGTCGACGGTATGGGCGGCGGTCAGCACCTGGGACGACACGGGCGTCATCTTGCCATCGATCTTGATCGCCGGCGGAAAGCCGGCGGTGATGAACAGGTCCGAGCCTTTTTTGCTGGTCATCAACCGCAGCAGGTCGAACATGAATTTGGAGGCCTGGTCGCGTTCCATAAAATTCCTTCAAAAGCGGGGTCAGGTCCGACATTCGGACACGAGCCCGGCAGCGGCGTGGCAGAGTTCGTGTCCGAATGTCGGACCTGACCCCCGGGGGTGTAGAGCCCGTGTCCGAATGTCAGACTTGACCCCACTGGGTTAGCCGGGGAAGTTGTCCGGGGTTTTGGCGGCGCTGCGGGCGGCGGCGGCGGAGATGACGTTGCGCCGCACCAGGTCCGTGAGGTTCTGGTCCAGCGTTTGCATGCCGACGTTGCTGCCGGTCTGGATCGCCGAGTACATCTGCGCGATCTTCGATTCGCGGATCAGGTTGCGGATCGCCGGCGTGGCGACCATGATCTCGTGCGCGGCCACCCGGCCCGCGCCGTCCTTGGTCTTGAGCAGCGTTTGCGAGATCACCGCCTGCAACGATTCCGACAGCATCGCGCGCACCATTTCCTTTTCGTCGGCCGGGAAGACGTCGACGATGCGGTCTATCGTCTTGGCCGCCGACGAGGTGTGCAGGGTGCCGAACACCAAATGCCCCGTCTCGGCCGCCGACAGCGCCAGGCGGATCGTTTCGAGGTCGCGCAGCTCGCCGACCAGGATGGCGTCCGGGTCTTCCCGCAACGCCGAGCGCAGCGCGTTGTTGAACGACAGCGTGTGCGGCCCGACCTCGCGCTGGTTGATCAGGCATTTCTTCGATTCGTGCACGAATTCGATCGGGTCCTCGATCGTGAGGATGTGGCCGTATTCGTTTTCGTTGAGGTGGTTGACCATCGCCGCCAAGGTCGTCGATTTGCCCGAGCCGGTCGGTCCGGTGACCAGCACCAGGCCGCGCGGCTTGAGCGCGAACTCGGCGAAGATCTTGGGCGCGTTGAGCTCTTCGAGGCTGAGGATCTTCGACGGGATCGTGCGCAGCACCGCCGAGGCGCCGCGCTCCTGGTTGTAGGCGTTGACGCGGAAGCGCGCCAGCCCCGGGATCGCGAACGAGAAGTCGACCTCCAGCATCTCCTCGTAGGCCTTGCGCTGGCCGTCGTTCATGATGTCATAGATCATGCCGTGCACTTCCTTGTGCTCGAGCGGCGGCAGGTTGATGCGCCGCACGTCGCCGTGCACCCGTATCATCGGCGGCAGCCCGGCCGACAGGTGCAAGTCCGAGGCCTTGTTCTTGACGGAGAATGCGAGAAGTTCGGATATGTCCATTTATAATCCCTGCCTGGCGTTGGTGTGATGACGCTTACCGCTGTCTTTTACCCGATGATTATGTCCCCGATCCCCCAAAACTTGCAAGCAATCACCGCGACTATCGTTGCCGCCTCTCAAGAATCCGGCCGCGCGCCGGATACGGTGCAACTGCTGGCCGTGTCCAAGACTTTCGGTCCGGAAGCCGTGCTGGAGGCGGTGCACGCCGGCCAGCGCGCGTTCGGCGAGAACTATTTGCAGGAGGCGCTCGACAAGATCGCGGCGTTGAGCGCGCAGCCCGAGGTCGCGGCCACCCGCCTGGAGTGGCATTTCATCGGGCCGATCCAGAGCAACAAGACGCGGCCCATCGCCGAGCATTTCGATTGGGTGCACACGGTCGAGCGCGAGAAGGTGGCGCAGCGCCTGTCCGAGCAGCGCCCGGCCGCCATGGCGCCGCTGCAAATCTGTTTGCAAGTGAATATCAGCGGCGAGGCCAGCAAGAGCGGCGTCGCCCCGGACGAGGTGGCGGCGCTGGCCCACAAGGTCGCGGCGCTGCCGAATCTGACGTTGCGCGGCCTGATGGCGATCCCCGAGCCGGCCGCGGAATTCGACCGGCAGCGCGCCGCGTTCGCGCGCCTGCGGACGCTGTACGAGCAACTGCGCGCCGACGGCCTGGCGCTCGATACGCTGTCGATGGGCATGTCGGCCGACATGCGCGCGGCGATCTTCGAGGGCGCGACCATCGTGCGCGTCGGCAGCGCCATTTTTGGATCACGAACTTACAACAAGGTTTGATATGAAGATTGCATTTATTGGCGGCGGCAACATGGCCTCCGCGTTGATCGCCGGCCTGGCCGGCAAGCTGACCGCCGGCGCGGACATCCATGTGGTCGATCCGAATCCGGAGTCGCTGGCAAAACTGAAGCAGCAATATGGCGTGACCACGGCCACCGCCGCCGACGCCGCCGTCGGCGCGGCCGACGTGATCGTGCTGGCGATCAAACCGCAGAGCATGCGCGAGGTGGCGGCGCAGTTGTTGCCCTTGCTGGACCAGGCCGGGCAGACCTTGATCGTGTCGGTCGCGGCCGGCATCCGCAGCGCCGACCTGTCGCGCTGGCTGGGCGGCTACGGCGCCATCGTGCGCTGCATGCCGAACACGCCGGCGCTGATCGGCATGGGCATCACCGGCATGGTCGCCGCCGCCGGCGTGAGCGCCGGGCAGAAGCAGGCCGCCGACGACATCCTGCGCGCGGTCGGCCCGACCGTGTGGCTGGACGACGAAGCGAAGATCGACGCGGTGACGGCGGTTTCCGGCAGCGGCCCGGCCTATGTGTTCTACTTTATCGAGGCGATGCAGCAGGCGGCCGTGGACATGGGCCTGAGCGCGGAGCAGGGCACGCAGCTGGCGCTGGCGACGTTCGCCGGCGCGGCGCAGCTGGCCAACCAGTCGAGCGAGCCGGTCTCGCTGCTGCGCGAGCGCGTGACGTCCAAGGGCGGCACCACCTACGCGGCGCTCACCAGCATGGAGCAGAGCGGGGTGAAGGCGGCCATCGTCCAGGCGGTGAAGGCGGCCGCCGCGCGCGGCAAGGAGATGGGCGACGAGTTGGGCGCGGCTGACTGATAGCCAACCGCGGCGCGCGCAAAAGAAAACGGGCCGGTTCCAGCTGTGCGCTGGAGCCGGCCCGTTGGCGTTGCGGGGAACGCGGCTTATTGCGCCAAGGATTTGACGCCTTTACCGATCTCTTCGCTTACATGGCATTGCGCCTCGTTGAGCGCGATCGCGTTCTGGATCGCCGCCATCGCGACCTGGGCCGCCATGGCGATGGCGGCCGAGGCCTGCGCCGCCGCGATGGTCGCCGCGGCCTCGGCTGAACCGGCCAAGGTCGACGCCGTGCCCGCCACGGCGCCGGCGGTGCCGGCCACGTTGCCGGCGCTGCCTGCCACGTTGCCGGCCGAGTTGGCGAGGTCGTTGTCCTTCGGCTTAGGCGCTTCCTCCTCGTGCGGCACCGGCGTCGTGGTCGGGCTGGCGGGGCTGGTAGTGCTGACCTGGAGGGCGGTCGTGGTGTGCAAGTCGCTTTGGTTGTGCGAACTGAGGACCAACTGGCTGGAGGTCGACAGGTCGCTTTGCGGAGATGCCTGGTCGGGCTTCACGTCGCGGCCCTTGGTTTCAGGCTGGGCCGCGGGTTTGGTCTCCGGCTGCTTGGCCTCGGGTTCGGCCGTGGATTTGGTCTCCGGTTTGCTCTCCCGCTTTGTCTCGGGCTTGGCTTCGGACTTGGTCTCGGGCTTGGTTTCCGCCTTGGTCTCGGGCTTGGCTTCCGATTTGGTTTCCGGTTTCGCTTCCGCTTTGGGCGCGGGAGCGGGAGCCGTCCTTGGATTTTTCTCCAGGTCGGCCTTGGCGGCATCGCGCGCGGTGTTGATATCCTGCTGCTTCTCGTGGCTGCCGCCTTTGTCCGGATGGTTTTGCAGCGACAGCTTGCGATAGGCTTGGTTGATCTGGGCGAGGTTCGCGTTGGGACTGACACCGAGGACCTCGTGCCAGTTGGATGCCGGCGTCTCCGGCTTGGACTCGTGTTTGGTCTCCGGGCCGTGCGCGTGGCCGCACTCCGGTCCCTCGGCGTTCGGGTGGTGCGCGCCGGACGCCGGCGGCGCCGCCGGCGCCGCGCCCTGACCGCCGCGCCGCCTGCCCAGCATGTCCGCCGCCGCCGGCGCCAGGGCGCCCGCCATCAGCAGCGCGGACTCGGTGTGGCCGTTGGTCACCTTGTTGAGCGCCTCGCCGACACCGACGCCGAGGCCGGTTTCCGCCACGCGTTTCATCAAGCCCTTGGGGCCGCCGATCAATCCGCCCACGACGTTCTGGACCATTTCGTTGCCGATGTGGGCGGTCTTCATGGTGGCCATGACGGCGTTGGCGGCCAAGCCCTCCGGCGTCAGGTCGCACGCCGCCGAGACGGCGCTCATGGCGGTGTTCAAGCCGTCGTGCAGCAACTTGCCGCCTTGGCCGTTGACGAGGTCCTTGGTCATGGCGACGGCGCCGTCCACGGTGCCGGCCACATCGTTGGCGACGCCGTCGGCCACCTGGTCGGTGATCTTCACCGTGGTGTTGATGCCCTTGTCTATCGTGTGGCTGGCCTTCTCCGCGAACCGGTCCACCGACTTGGAGATATGCATGCCCTGCAGCGCGGCGGCGGCCGAATCGGTCGCGCATTTGCCAACTTCGCCAGCGTTGGCGGCGACGGTCTTGACCACCACGGCGGCGTCCTTGCCCAGGTTGCCGATCGTGTGTCCCCAGTCGGTGCCGTATTTGGACAGATCGTGCTTGGCCGCGTCCAAATGCCCCGAGACCACGTCCTTGGTCAGATGGCCGACGTCGCTGGCCATGGTGGCGGCGTCGTTGGCCAGGCTGTGGCCGAT
Source organism: Duganella sp. GW821-FHT07F09 (assembly GCF_059418705.1). Taxonomy (NCBI): domain Bacteria; kingdom Pseudomonadati; phylum Pseudomonadota; class Betaproteobacteria; order Burkholderiales; family Oxalobacteraceae; genus Duganella; species Duganella sp. GW821-FHT07F09. The sequence goes on from NZ_JBWKQJ010000010.1 coordinate 184,067, forward strand.
GTTGTCGACCGCCTTGACCGTGTTGTCGGCCATTTTGGCGGCCATCTGCTTGGCGCTGGCCGCCATCTTGTCCATCGCCTTCGACAGGTGCAGGTCGACGGTGGCGTCGGCCGCCGCGTCGACGGCGGTCTTCTCGATGTCGGTCAGCCCCTTGGTCAGGTTGGTGCCGACGTTGGCCATGTCATTCAACGCCGCGCGCAGCCTGCCGTGGGCGATGTCGTTGACCGCGTTGGCCGCCTCGTGCGCGGCGTTGCCGATATCCTTGGCGACGTGTTCTATGCCGTGCGCGACATCCTTGGCGACGTGTTCTATCGCATGCCCGATATTGTGCATCGCATGCTTGATTTTGCTAAAAAGACCCATGATAGTTCCTCTCTGCTGAAGTGGAAGTGGTGGTCAGCGGGGGCTGTCCGGATGGATGGCGTGGTGGGTGGTGCCGCCTCGCGGCGGGGCCGATGCGATGGTTGTCGAACTCATAACTACCTCAAATGGTTGGGGATGGAGGGACCATTCGGGGAGGCGCACCGATGCCGACGGGAGAGCATGCTCCGCGTCATGGGTGCGTGCTTCCCCTCGGGGTGGTTTTCGGCACGGATGCCGGACTTAGCTTGCGCATGTCAACAATAGGACATGGCCTTCGGCGGACCGTGCGCGCAAGCGAATCGACGGCGCGGCAGGCGAAGCCGCGCTTGACGGTTTTTTATCGGGGAGGGAAGCTGGAGCGCCCAGCCGGGCCGCGCGGCGGCCGATGGGCGCTCAGTGGAGGGACTCGATGCCGCGGCCGGCACGCCGGGGAGGGGGCGTGCCGAAACAAGGGAATGGCGCGTTTATCGACGCGACAGCAAGATGCCGACGATGACGCCGACGGCCGCGCCCACGCCGACCGCTTTCCACGGGTTGTCACGCACATAGATGTCCGCGCTTTGCGCCACTTCGTGGCTGCGGGCGATGACGCTGTCCTCGAGCTTGCGCAGGTCCGTCTTGGCGGTGCGCAGCGTGTCCTCGAAGCGGGCGCGGACCTCGGAGGCCGTGCCGCCGACTTTGTCGCCGGCGTCGCTCAGATAGTTTTCCGCCTCGCCGATGGCGGTCTTCAAGCCGTCCATCAACTTGTCGCGCGCCGCGCCGCTGGCGGCCTGGCCGTCGGAGATGCCGTTGCTGTTCTGATGAGTTTGATCCATGGTGATGACCTCCTGTCTGTCGCTCGTTGAAAGGGGATAGCCGGTGTAGGCGCCAAGTGCATGGCGCCCTTGCGCCGGGGCTATCGTTTCAGCGCAGCGCGTAATCGACGGCAATACCCGCGAACACCGCTGCACCCAGCCAGTTATTATGGCGGAAAGCGTAAAAACACGCGTCGCGCTCCCGTGCGCGGATCAGGGTGTAGTGATACAGCGCGATGCCGGTGGCCACCGCCAGGCCGGCGACGAACCAGCCGCCCAAGCCCAGCTGCAGGCCGCACACCAGCAACAGCGACAGATGCACGCCGTAGCACAGCATGACGGCGGCGACGTCGAAGCGGCCGAAGGTGATGGCCGAGGTCTTGATGCCGATCTTCAAGTCGTCGTCGCGGTCGACCATCGCGTATTCGGTGTCGTAGGCGACCGCCCAGAAGACGTTGCCAAGCAGTAGCACCCAGGCCACCGGCGGCACGGTGTCCTGGATCGCGGCGAACGCCATCGGGATGCCGAAGCCGAAGGCGATGCCCAGGTAGGCTTGCGGGATGGCGAAGAAGCGCTTGAAGTAGGGGTAGGTGGCGGCGATGATGACGGCCGCCACCGACAATTGCTTGGTCAGCGCGTTGAGCGGCAGGATCAGGCAGAACGAGACGATCGCCAGCCCGGCGGCGATGGCCAGCGCTTCCTTGCCGCTGATGCGCCCGCTGGTGATGGGACGCTGCGCGGTGCGCTTGACGTATTTGTCGATATCCTGGTCGGCGTAGTCGTTCATGGCGCAGCCGGCCGAACGCATCAACAGCGTGCCGAGCGAGAAGATCAGGACCAGCTTCCAGTCCGGCTTGCCGTTGGAGGCCAGCCACAGCGCGCACAGCGTCGGCCACAGCAGCAGCAGGGTGCCGATGGGTTTGTCCAGTCTGACCAGGCGGAAATACAGCTGCAGCTTGTTCATCGATTGCGTCGCGAGAAGGGAAAGACGGGCATTATCGCAAATCTTTCCGGCGGGTGCGCCGTCGACGGCCGGATTATTCGGCTTCGCAGAGGGTGGTGATGCCGGGCAGGTTGCAAGAGGCGACGACTTCGCAGACGGCGTCGATGGCGGCCTTGCGGGTGAAGCTTTTGCGCCAGACGATGACCACGCGGCGCGATGGCTGCGGCGCGTCGAAGTTGCGGAACTGCAGCATGCCTTCGGTGGTGTTCATGTCCGGCACCGAGGCGCGCGGCAGCACGGTCAGGCCGATGCCGCTGGCGACCATGTGGCGGATGGTTTCCAGCGACGAGCCCTCGAAGGTGCGCTGCATGCCGTTGCCGGGCGCCGAGAAGCGCGCCATTTCCGGGCATACTTCCAGCACCTGGTCGCGGAAGCAGTGTCCGTTGCCGAGCAACAGCATGTTTTCGGTCTTGAGGTCGTCGGCGGGGATGGTTTTGCGTTTGGTCCATGGGTGCTGGGCCGGCATGGCCACCACGAACGGTTCGTCGTACAGGGCCTGCATCGCCATGCCGTGGTCGGGCAGCGGCAGCGCCATGATGGCCGCGTCGAGCTCGCCCTGGCGCAGCATTTCGAGCAGGCGCACGGTGAAGTTCTCCTGCAGGATCAGCGGCATCTGCGGCACCTTGTCGATCATGCCCTTGACCAGCGGTGGCAACAGGTAGGGGCCGATGGTGTAGATGACGCCCAGGCGCAACGGGCCGGCCAGCGGGTCTTTATTTTGTTTGGCCAGCTCCTTGATCGCGGCGGTCTGTTCCAGCACGCGTTCGGCCTGGGCGACGATCTGCGCGCCCAGCGGGGTGACCGAGATCTCGGCGCCGCCCCGTTCGAACAGCACCACGCCCAGCTCGTCCTCGAGTTTCTTTATGGCGACCGACAGCGTCGGCTGCGCGACGTAGCAAGCTTCGGCGGCATGCCCGAAGTGTTTCGCTCGCGCAACGGCGACGATGTATTTCAGTTCGGTCAGAGTCATGAATCTATTTGAACACAGGCAATGTACAGATGCAATAATTGTGGGTCAACAAAGGCCATTGTAGCGGAATGGTGTCGATATAATGCACCTTGGCGGCGCAAAACCTGAGAAAGAGGGCGTGTATGTCCACCACATTTGGTCCGGAAGAGGCGCAGGCCTACCTGCACAAGCTGTTGAAAGTGATGCACCACACGGGTGGATCGGATCTGTTTATTTCCGCCGATTTCCCGCCCAGCATCAAGTCGCAGGGGGCGATGAAGCCGCTGAGCCAGCAGAAGCTGACCGGCGGCGTTACCCGCGCGCTGGCCTTGTCGATCATGAACGAGAAGCAAAAGCGCGAGTTCGAGGCTGAGCTGGAATGCAACTTCGCCATCTCCTTGCCGGAGGTGTGCCGCTTCCGCGTCAATGTGTTCGTGCAGCAGCAGAACGTGGCGATGGTGATCCGCACCATCGCCTCCGAGATCCCGACGTTCGAAAAGCTCGACCTGCCCGAGGTGTTGAAGGACGTCATCATGACCAAGCGCGGGCTGGTGCTGGTGGTCGGTGGCACCGGTTCGGGCAAGTCGACCACGCTGGCGGCGATGATCGATTACCGCAACGCCAATTCGGCCGGCCACATCATCACGGTCGAGGACCCGGTCGAGTATGTGCACAAGAATAAGAACTGCCTGGTCACGCACAGGGAGGTCGGCGTCGACACCTTGTCGTGGCATAACGCGCTGAAGAACACCTTGCGCCAGGCGCCGGACGTGATCCTGATCGGCGAGATCCGCGACACCGAGACCATGGAGCACGCGATCGCGTTCGCCGAGACCGGCCACCTGTGCCTGGGCACCTTGCACGCGAACAACTCCAACCAGACCATGGACCGCATCATCAACTTCTTCCCGGAGGAGCGGCGCAACCAGTTGCTGATGGATTTGTCGTCCAACCTGCGGGCCATCGTCTCGCAGCGGCTGGTGCGCACCGAGGACGGGCAGGGGCGCAAGGCGGCGATTGAAATCCTGCTCAACACGCCGACGATCGCCGAGATGATCTTCAAGGGTAATTTCCAGTCGATCAAGGAAATCATGCACAAATCGCGCGAGCTGGGCATGTGCACGTTCGACCAGGCGCTGTACGAACTTTATAATAAGGGCTACATCGGCTATGAAGAGGCGATCCGCAATGCCGATTCGGCCAATGGCCTGCGCTTGCAGATCAAGCTGCGCGGCGAGCGCAAGGAGCCTGGCCAGACCGGCGGCTCCGGCGCCGACGCGCTCAGCATGCAGATCGAAGCGGAAGCGCAAGACGAAGAACCCAAGTAATCACATCGAAAAGACCCACATGCCCCAATTTGAAGACAAGATCTGCACCCGTGAACAACTGGCCGCGCGCGTGGCCGCGCTGCCCAAGCCGGTGGTGCTGACCAACGGCGTATTCGACATCCTGCACCGGGGCCACGTCACGTATCTGGCGCAGGCGCGCGCGTTGGGGGCGTCGCTGGTGGTGGCCGCCAATACCGACGCCTCGGTCAAACGGCTGGGCAAGGGCGACGACCGGCCGTTGAACAACTGCGGCGACCGCATGGCGGTGCTGGCGGCGCTGGAATCGGTCAGCCTGGTGGTCGATTTCGACGAGGACACGGCGCTGGAGGTGGTTCAGCAGGCGCGGCCCGAGATTTACGCCAAGGGCGGCGACTATCGGATGGATGCGATACCGGAGGGTAAAGCGGTGCTGGCCTACGGCGGCCATGCGGTCGCGATCGACTTCGAGCACGACCGGTCGACCACCAAGCTGCTGACCAAGGTGCGCGCGCAGCGTCCGGTATGAGGCTGCTGCTGATCGCCGTCGCGGTGCTGGCGTTTATCGGCGTGCTGTGGGGGCCGGTGACGTATGTGGCGTGGCGGCTGTGGCAGCGTGGCGATCCGGTCGCGTTCCGGCAGTTGCGGTTCATGCTGCCGGCGCAACTGATGGCGGCGGTGGCGCTGGCCTTCACCGCCGACGTGCTCGGCATGCGCAATCCGCCGGCGCTGTTTGCCGCCTCGACGGTCATCGTCAGCGCCGTCGGCACGGGCGCGCTGGCGCTGGCGCGTTACGTCGCAAGACGCCGCTGACCCAGGCCCGGGTCGGACGCATACCGTTGAGACACGTAGGGCGGATTAGCGTAGCGTAATCGGCCATGCATCCGCCGTCGGCGGCTCATAAATGGCGGATACGGCCCCGCCTAATCCGCCCCACGTGCCGCCGTGGAATTTATACGGCAACTAATTAGTCGCTATGCGCCGCCGGCGTAGCCATTCTGGCGCCATGCTTCGAAGACCACCACCGCCACCGTGTTCGACAGGTTCAGGCTGCGGTTGTCCGGACGCATCGGCAAGCGGATGCGCTGGGCCGGCGGGAAATTTTCGCGCAGCGCCGGCGGCAGGCCGCTGGTCTCGGAGCCGAACACGAACACGTCCCCCGGCTGGAAACTGGCTTGCGCGAACGGCGACGAGCCGTGCGTGGTCATCGCGAACATGCGCGACGGGTCCGGCTGCAGGTCCGCCAGGAACGCTGGCCAGTCGGCGTGCACCTTCATTTTGGCGTATTCGTGGTAATCCAGCCCGGCACGCTTCATCTTCGAGTCCTCCAGCGGGAAACCCAGCGGTTCGATCAGGTGCAGCTGCGCGCCGGTGTTGGCGCACAAACGGATGACGTTGCCGGTGTTCGGCGGAATTTCGGGGTGGACCAGCACGACGTGAAACAAAATGTTCTCCTCAAACCTACAATATTCAATGCGCGATTCAATGCGGCGGCGTGCGGGCGAACACCAGGTTGCTCACGCGCGCGGCGCCATGGCGCTTTAATGTTGCCGCCAGCTCGTCCAGCGTGCCGCCGCTGGTCATGACGTCGTCGACGATGCCGATGTGCCTGCCGCGCACCAGCGCGGCGTCCGGCACCGCGAACGCGCCGGCAATGTTGCGCTGGCGCTGCTCCGGCGCGACGCTGCTTTGCGCCGTCGTCTCGCGCACCCTTGCCGTCAGCCGCGGATGCAGCGCGACGCCGAGGCTGCGCGCCAGCGGCCTGGCGATTTCCAGCGCCTGGTTGTAGCCGCGCTCGGCCAGCCTGCGCGGCCCCAGTGGCACCGGACAGATCAGCGCCGGCAACACGAAGCCGGGCTGCTGCAACACGGCGTCGCGCAGCAGGCGGGCGAACAGGGCCGCCAAGGCCAGCCGGTGGCCGAATTTCAATTGCAGCACCAGTTGATCGACCGGCATCGCGTAGTCCGCCGCCGTCAAGGTGACGTCGAAGGCCGGCGGATGCGTGGCGCACAGGCCGCACAGCCGATGCCCGGGCTGGCCGCGCGCCTGTTTTCCGGCATAAATTTGCCCGCCGTGTTGCGCCGCCGCGCCCGCGCCGGGCAGCGGGTTGGCGCAGCACGCGCAGCGCGCGATGGCGACATTGGCGCCGAAAAATTGTGCGGCGCAGTCCGGGCAGAGCGTGTGGTCGCCGCCCAGTCCGCACAGCGCGCAGGAGGTCGGTAGCAACGCACGCATGATCCTGGCGCTGGTGCGCCGCAGCAGACCGCCGGCCGGGCCGGCGCCGCCACCACCAGTGTCTGTTGTTTCTTCGATCAGCTTGCCACGCATGCCACGCTCCCGGCAAAAAACGCGGGCCGTAGGCGTCGCATTCGCGTTCAACCATGTACACTGCCGACATTATCGCATTACAGACCACCCCACGATGCATGTGCCCGCAAATCCACCCAAACTGAGTGCGCCTATCGATCTGGAGCGTGTGCGCGCGCTATTTTCCCGCCCTGAACGCATTTCCCCGGCCGATTTCCTGCGCCGCGAAGTGTCGTCGCGGATGTTCGACCGATTGGAACTGATCAAGATCGCGCCGCAGCGCGTGCTCGACGCCGGCTGTGGCGCCGGCGCCGACCTGCCACTGTTGCAAAAAGCCTACCCGGCCGCGCAGATCCTCGGCATCGATTCCGCCGAGGCGCAGTTGCGCGCCGCGCAAGGCCAGGCGACCAGGCAATCGTCGCTGAACCAGCTGTTGAGCAAACTGCTGCCATCCAAGACCGGCGTCGACCTGATGTGCGGGGATTTCGCTGAATTGCCGCTGGGACCGAACTCGGTCGACCTTGTGTGGTCCAATCTGGCCCTGCACTGGCATCCCCAGCCGGATCGCGTGTTCGCCGAATGGCGCCGGGTGCTGCGTGTAAACAGTCTGCTGATGTTTTCCTGCTTCGGTCCCGATACCTTCCGCGAGTTGCGCGCGGCGTTCGCCGAGGCCGATCTGGCCCAGCACGCGCTGCCGTTCGTCGATATGCACGACTTCGGCGACCAACTGGTGGAGGTCGGTTTCTCGACGCCGGTGCTGGATATGGAAGTGATCACCGTGACCTACGACACGCCGAAGGCGCTGCTGGCCGATGTGCGTGCCCTGGGCGGCAATCCGCTGGGGACGGTGGGCAGGGGACTGATGGGCAAGCACGCCTGGCAACGCATGCTGGACGCGCTGGAAAAGACCCGCCGTCCGGATGGCAAGCTGGGGCTGACGTTCGAGGTGATTTACGGCCACGCCTTCCGGCCGGCGCCGAAAGTGACTTCCAAGGGTGAAGCCATTATCCGCTTCGATCTGCCCCGCAAGCCGCGCCAGTAGCGGCTTTGCGGCTGTTTCACCTTCTGTTTAACATTTCGCACTGTGGTAAAGCTGAGTGCGCTGTGAGGGACGGAAGAGTTGCAAAATGGATTATTTGTTGATGTGCGCCGTTGTTGTTATATATAATCATTGACTAATTTTGCCAGCATGTCACGTCGCCAGCTATAACCCACCGACGCGAGGCGAAAGCAGTTAGAACGAACAAGAACAAGCAGTTGAATTAAGCATAATCAGGCTTTTATGTTGTCCGTAGGCAGTATGTAGGGACGACCTTATAAGTCTCAAGGTCCCGCCGGGGTCGCGTTGGAGAAGTTTTTCAAACGTGGCTGGCATGGGGCCTGAAGTTGTTTAAGGAGCGGCGCCGGTTCAGTTCACCGAAATCCGGAGTCGTTAAAAAAATATTTTTAATTTCTTGGGTGGTTGGGGAAAACATGACACATGCGAAGCGACTTCAATCGTTGATGCTCGGGCTGACGATGACGGCAGCCAGTATCCCAGCGTGGGCGGCGGAGACGGCGGCAGGCACCTACGGCGCGGCGACCGGCGGCACCGGCGGCCCCGTCCCCGGGCAGATGAATCTGCAGCCCCCCGCGACCCAGATCGCTTCCCAAATCTACGACCTCCATACCTGGATGATGGTGGTTTGCCTGGTTATCTTCGTCGCCGTGTTCGGCGTGATGTTCTACTCCATCTTCAAGCACCGCAAGTCGCTCGGCCACAAGCCGGCCACCTTCCACGAATCGACCGCCGTTGAAATCGCCTGGACGGTGGTGCCGTTCCTGATCGTCATCGGCATGGCGCTGCCCGCCACCCGCACCGTGGTCGGCATGAAGGACACCTCCAACGCCGACATCACCATCAAGGCCACCGGCATGCAGTGGAAGTGGGGCTACGACTACCTCAAGGGCGACGGCGAGGGCATTTCCTTCCTGTCGAACCTGAAAACCCCGCGCGCGCAAGTGGGCGCGCCAGGCTTCGCGCCGACCGAGGCGCGCGGCGACAACTACCTGATGGAAGTCGACAACGAAGTCGTGGTGCCGGTCAACAAGAAGATCCGCATCGTCACCACCGCCAACGACGTGATCCACGCGTGGTCGGTGCCGGCCTTCGGCGTCAAGCAGGACGCCATTCCCGGCTTCGTGCGCGATACCTGGTTCAAGGCCGAGCACACCGGGACCTACCGCGGCTATTGCTCCGAACTGTGCGGCAAGGAACACGCGTTCATGCCGATCGTGGTCAAGGTCGTCACCGACGCCGAGTACAAGACCTGGGTCGACGGCAAGAAAAAGGAAATGGCGGCATTGGCAGACGATCCGACCAAGACCTGGACCATCGACGAGCTGAAAACCAAGGGCGAAAAAATCTACACCGCCAACTGCGTGGTCTGCCACCAGGCCACCGGCAAGGGCGTGCCGAACGCCTTCGCGCCGCTGGACGGCTCGGCCGTGGTCAACGGCCCGAAAGCCGACCAGATCCACATCCTGCTGAACGGCCAGAAGAGCGGCAAATACCCGGCCGAGATGCCGGCGTGGAAGCAATTGTCGGACACCGACATCGCCGCCGTCATCACCTACACCCGTAACAGCTGGTCGAACAAGGCCGCCGAAAACATCGTTCAACCGGCCGAAGTCACGGCTGCACGTAAGTAATCAGGAGCGTTACAAATGAGCACAAGCACCTTGGATCACGCACACGATCACGATCACGCTCACGACCACCCGCACGGGCTGTCGCGCTGGTTGTTCGCCACCAACCACAAAGACATCGGCACGCTCTACCTGTGGTTCTCGTTTGTCATGCTGCTGTCGGGCGGCGTGCTGGCGCTGATGATACGCAGCGAGCTGTTCAAGCCCGGCCTGCAATTCTTCCAGCCCGAGTTCTTCAACCAGCTGACCACGATGCACGGCCTGGTGATGGTGTTCGGCGCCATCATGCCGGCCTTCGTCGGCTTCGCCAACTGGATGATCCCGCTGCAGATCGGCGCCTCGGACATGGCGTTCGCGCGCATGAACAACTTCTCGTTCTGGCTGCTGCCGCCGGCCGCGCTGCTGCTGGCGACCTCGTTCCTGGTCCCGGGCGGCGCCACCGCCGCCGGCTGGACCCTGTACGCGCCGCTGTCGACCCAGATGGGACCGGGCATGGACATGGCCATCTTCGCGATGCACCTGATGGGCGCGTCGTCGATCATGGGCTCGATCAACATCATCGTCACCATCCTCAACATGCGCGCGCCGGGCATGACCCTGATGAAAATGCCGATGTTCTGCTGGACCTGGCTGATCACCGCCTACCTGCTGATCGCCGTGATGCCGGTGCTGGCCGGCGCCATCACCATGACCCTGACCGACCGCCACTTCGGCACCACCTTCTTCAACGCGGCCGCCGGCGGCGACCCGGTCATGTACCAGCATATCTTCTGGTTCTTCGGCCACCCCGAGGTGTACATCATGATTTTGCCGGCGTTCGGCATCGTCTCGCAGATCCTGCCGGCCTTCGCCCGCAAGCAGCTGTTCGGCTACGCGTCGATGGTGTACGCCACCGCGTCGATCGCGATCCTGTCGTTCATCGTCTGGGCCCACCACATGTTTACCACCGGCATGCCGGTGACGTCGCAGCTGTTCTTCATGTACGCCACCATGCTGATCGCGGTGCCGACCGGCGTGAAGGTGTTCAACTGGATCGCCACGATGTGGAAGGGCTCGATGACCTTCGAGACCCCGATGCTGTTCGCGGTCGGCTTCATCTTCGTGTTCACCATCGGCGGCTTCACCGGCCTGATCCTGGCCGTGACGCCGATCGACATCCAGCTGCAGGATACCTATTACGTGGTGGCGCACTTCCACTACGTGCTGGTGGCCGGCTCGCTGTTCGCGCTGTTCGCCGGCTTCTACTACTGGTCGCCGAAGTGGACCGGCCACATGTACAACGAGACGATGGGCAAGGCGCACTTCTGGCTGTCGCTGATCACCTTCAACATCACCTTCTTCCCGATGCACTTCCTGGGGCTGGCCGGCATGCCGCGCCGCTATGTCGACTACTCGTCGCAGTTCACCGACTACAACATGATCGCCACCATCGGCGCCTTCGGTTTCGGCCTGTCGCAGGTGTTCTTCCTGTTCTGCGTGATCATCCCGACCATTCGTGGCGGCAAGAAAGCCGAAGCCAAGCCATGGGATGGCGCCGAAGGCCTGGAGTGGACCGTGCCGTCGCCGGCGCCGTTCCACACCTTTGAAACGCCACCGCAGTTCAAGTAATCCATGACAGAACATAAAAAGCCGAACAACGCGCGCACCGGCTGGATACTGGCCGGGCTGGCGCTGTTCTTTTTCCTTTCCGTGTTCGTCAAGCGGATGTGGTTGAGCTAAGCCTTGAGCGCAGACAACGAAACCAGCGGACTAAACCGCACCTTGTTGGGCAAGCTGATCGTCATCGCGGTGGTGATGTTCGGCTTCGCCTACGCGCTCAATCCGTTCTACCGCCAGATCTGCGAAGCGCTGGGGCTGAACGTGCTGACGCAGAAGGATGGCACGGTCGAGTACGACAAGAACACGCAGGTCGACAAGACGCGCAACGTCGTCATCGAGTTCGACGCCAATGCGCAGGGGCCGTACCGCTTCCGCCCGACGGTGACGAACATGACGGTGCACCCGGGCGAGCTGGCGACGGTGACGTATGAAGTGGTCAACACGCAAAACCGCGATGTCGCGGCGCAGGCGATTCCAAGCTACGCGCCGCAGAATGCGATGCAGCACTTTAAAAAGGTCGAATGCTTCTGCTTCAAGCAGCAGGCGCTGAAGCCGAACGAGGCGCGGCAGATGCCGGTGGTGTTCTTCGTCGACCCGGCGCTGCCCAAGGATGTGAAGACGATCACCTTGTCGTACACCTTCTTCGAGGTGGGCGGCATGGACAAAACCGCGACCAAGACCGCCGCGGTGAGCGAGGGCGCCCAAAATGCCGTCCGATAAAAAGGAAAGCGCCTCGTTCCTGTACTCGTTGCGGGCGGTGTTCTGGTCGTTTTTCGGCCTGCGCAGGAAGAGCGATTTCGATACCGATTCGGCCAAGCTGAATCCGTTGCACATCGTCATCGCCGCCCTGATCGGCGTGGCCGTTTTCATCGGCTTGCTGATCACGATAGTCAAATTAGTAGTGGCACAATAAAAGTAGCATCCTCGAATAAATGATTTAGGGAGATGAAGATGAGTTCACAGGTCGGTTCACAGGTCGGATCACACAACGCCACGGCGCCGTACTATTTTGTGCCGGGCCCGTCCAGATGGCCGCTGTTCGCCGGTATTTCGCTGCTGGTCACGATGATTGGCGCGTCGGCCTGGGTGAACGACGTGTCCTGGGGCATGCCGGTCAATTTCGTCGGCCTGGCGGCGATCATCACCGTGCTGTACTTCTGGTTCGGCGACGCCATCAAGGAATCCGAAGCGGGCCAGTACAGCCAGCGCATCGATTACTCGTACCGCTGGTCGATGGGCTGGTTCATCTTCTCGGAAGTGATGTTCTTCGCCGCCTTCTTCGGCGCGCTGTTCTACGCGCGCACGATCTCGATGCCGTGGCTGGGCGACCTCGACCACAAGTTCATCTGGCCGGACTTCGCCGCGCACTGGGGCAACACCGGCCCGGCCGGCACGGTGGAAACCTTCCGCACGATGGGGCCGTTCCCGATTCCGACGATCAACACCGCGCTGCTGCTGACCTCGGGCCTGACGTTGACGATTTCGCACCACGCGCTGCGCGCCGGCCACCGCGCGCAGACGGCGATCTGGCTGTTCGCCACGGTGCTGCTGGGCGCCATCTTCATGGGCTTCCAGGCCTACGAATACATCCACGCGTATTCGGAACTGAACCTCAAGTTGACCTCTGGCATCTACGGCTCGACATTCTTCATGCTGACCGGCTTCCACGGCTTCCACGTCACGATGGGCGCGATCATGCTGTCGGTGGTGCTGTACCGCGTGCTGAAGGGCCACTTCACGCCGAACAACCACTTCGCGTTCGAAGGCGCGGCCTGGTACTGGCACTTTGTCGACGTGGTCTGGCTCGGTTTGTACGTTGTCGTGTACTGGCTGTAAGGGCGCAGCGTTATAATGCCGCGACGGGGTCGTCGCGGCGAAAAAGCCGCAGACGGGTATACCCGATGCGGCTTTATTTTTTGACGAATCGCGCGAATGACACGTGTTCCACGTAGGGCGGATTAGCGAAGCGTAATCCGCCATGCATGCGTCGTCGGCGGCTCATGGCGGATTACGGCGTGCCGCCTAATCCGCCCTACGAATTTTCGTCAGGTGCGGATGCCGGTCGGGTGGATGTAGCCGAGCTTGTACGCGAGCAGGATCAGCAAGAAGAGGGCGATCGATAGGCCCACCCGCAGCGCGAGCGCGTTGACGGTGTTGTTGGTTTTGCCCTTGTCGCGCATCAGGAAGAAAAAGGCCGATCCCAGGCTGCCCAGTATCAGGATGAACGCGATGGCGACGGCAATTTTCATGACAGGACCGGGCGGTAAAATGAGTGAGGCTCCATTGTAATGCCTATTAGCTTCCGCTTTAAATTGATCCCCTTCGTGGCGACCGTGCTGCTGGTGACGCTCGGCATTCAGGCCGGGAACTGGCAGGAACGCCGCGCCGCGCAAAAAATCTCCGCTCAGGATAAACTTGCCCAAGGTAACCTCGCCGGGCCGCTAGTGCTCGACGGTAAGCCGCTCGACGCCGGCGCCGTCGAATTCCGCCGCGTGACCGCCACCGGCCAATTCGTCGCCGACTGGCCGCTGTATCTGGATAACCGCCCCTACCAGGGCCGCTCCGGCTTTTACGTGCTGATGCCGTTTAAAATCGCCGGATCGGGCATGCACGTGCTGGTGCAGCGCGGCTGGCTGCCGCGCGATTCGGCGCAGCACGACAAGCTGCCGGCCTACGCCACGCCGACGGGCGAGGTCACGCTGGAAGGTGTGGCGCGCCTGAACCCGGGCCACGTGATGCAGCTGGGTACGGCGCCGCCGCTGGCGCCGAACGCCATCGTGCAGAACGCCGACCCGCTGCAAGTGGCCGAGCAGAGCGGCTTGACGATGCAGCCGTTCGTGCTGCAGCAGACCGCGCCGGCCAAGCCGGGCGGCGACGATACGAGCATGGCGCGCGATTGGGCGCTGCCGGCGATGAGCGTCGAAAAACATCAGGGCTATGCCTTCCAGTGGTACGCGCTGGCGGCGATGGCCGTTGTCTTCTTTGTTGTGAACGGATTCAGACGTGCAAAACCCGCCAAATAATCAAACATCCCGTGGCCGCTGGAAGCTGCTGGCCGTGCTGGCCGTGTGCGCCGCGCCGCTGATCGCTTCATATTTCATGTACTACGTGGTCAAGCCCAAGGGCGGCGTCACCAACTACGGCACCCTGATCGATCCTCGCCTGCATCCAATCCCGCCGATGGCCAGCACCACCCTGGACGGCAAGCCGGCCACCCTGGACGATTACAAGGGCAAGTGGATCATGCTCAAGGTCGGCCCGTCCGAGTGTCTGCAGGAATGCCAGGACCAGCTGTTCGCGATGCGCCAGTTGCGCACCATGCAGGGCAAGGCCATGGAGCGCGTCGAGCGTGTGTGGATGATCACCGATAACGAGCCGCTCGATACGGTGCTGATGCGCGTCAACGACGGCACCCGCATGCTGCGCGCGCCCGCCGCCGTGGTCGACAAGTGGCTGCCGCTGGACAAGACCGCACCGGCCGACAAGGTCTCCGACCACGTCTACCTGATCGACCCGCTGGGCAACCTGATGATGCGCTTCCCGAAAGGCGCGGTATCCAGCGACACCGAGAAAGTGCGCAAGGTCCACAAGGACATCGCCAAACTGCTTAAAGCCTCGGCGATCGGATAGCCATCATGCACATGACCCTGATCCAAATGGCGGTCACGGCGTTGCTGGTCGCGCTGCTGCCGCTGTCGCTGGTCTACACCTCGTCCGACGCCAGCAAGTACCGCAAGCTGGTGTGGGTCAGCGTGTTCCTGACGTTCGACCTGATCGTGTTCGGCGCCTTCACGCGTTTGACCGACTCGGGTCTCGGCTGCCCGGACTGGCCGGGCTGCTACGGCGCCGCCAACCCCTTCCTGGCGCACGCCCAGATCGTCGCCGAGGAAACCCTGCGCCCGACCGGCCCGGTCACCGTGGTCAAGGCCTGGATCGAGATGATCCACCGCTACCTGGCGATGGCGATCGGCGTGCTGATCGTGGCGATGATGTCGCAGGCGTGGTACCGCTGGATCAAGTCCAAGCGCACCCGCATCGAGTACGCGCCGGGCATGCCGACCTTCCTGTTCTTCTTCGTCTGCCTGCAGGGCGCGTTCGGTGCCTGGACCGTGACGTTGAAGCTGCAGCCGGTGATCGTCACCATCCACCTGCTGCTGGGGATGGGGCTGCTGGCGCTGCTGGTGTGGTACGGCGGCCGCCAGAACCACCTGATCTCGCCGGTGCGCACGGTGACGGCGTCGCCGCCGGCGATGCGCAACATCCGCATGCTGGCCGCCGCCTCGGCGCTGATCCTGCTGGTGCAGATCGCGCTGGGCGGCTGGGTCAGCACCAATTACGCGACGCTGGCCTGCACCGATTTCCCGCTGTGCGGCGGCAAGCTGGTGCCGGAGATGGACTTCGAGCACGGCTTCACCCTGTGGCGCGAGCTGGGCAAGACCGCCGCCGGCCACTATTTGCCGTTCTCGGCGCTGACGGCGATCCACTGGGTGCACCGTAACATGGGCTTCATCGTCGCGCTGGTGGCCGGCTACACGGCCTGGCGCGCGTGGGACCACCCGGCGCTGCACAAGACGGCGCGCGGCATCGCCATCATGTTGGCGGTGCAGATCGCCAGCGGCGTCGCCACCATTTACCTGAGCTTCCCGTTGACCATCGCTGTGCTGCATAACGCCGGGGCGGCCATGCTGGTCCTGCTGCTTACCATGTTAAACTACAAGGCTAAGTACCAGTACGATCTTGCCAAAAAAGCAGCTTCAGGCTCGGCTTTCCCGCAGATCTTGCCGGTCAGGCAACGATAAGCACACCTGATGACCACTCACACCGCAATTTCCAAACCACCCAGCCGCGCCTCGCAATATTGGGCGCTGACCAAGCCGCGCGTCACCCAGATGGCGGTGTTCTGCGCCGTCATCGGCATGTTCCTCGCCACCGAGGGACTGCCGGACTGGCGCGTCGTGGTCGCCGCCACCATCGGCATCTGGCTGCTGACCGGCGCCGCCTTCGCCGTCAACTGCCTGGCCGAGCGCGAGATCGACGCCCGCATGGCCCGCACCGCGCGCCGTCCGATGGCGCTGGGCGACATCACCGTCATGCAGACGGTCGTGTTCGCCACGGTGATCGGCGGCGCCGGCATGTGGATACTCTACACGCTGGTCAATCCGCTGACGATGTGGCTGACCTTTGTCACCTTCATCGGCTACGCCATCATCTACACGATGATTTTGAAGCCCTCGACGCCGCAGAACATCGTCATCGGCGGCTTGTCGGGCGCGATGCCGCCGGCCTTGGGCTGGGCCGCCATCGCCAACGAGGTGCCGATGGAAGCGTGGCTGCTGGTGCTGATCATCTTTGTCTGGACGCCGCCGCATTTCTGGGCGCTGGCGCTGTACCGCCGCGACGACTACGCCAAATCCGGCCTGCCGATGCTGCCGGTCACGCACGGCATGCAGTTCACCCAGTTCCACGTCTGGCTGTACTCGATCGCGCTGGCCGCGACCACCTTGCTGCCGTTCGCGGTGCACATGAGCGGGCTGATTTACCTGGTGTCGGCCGTCATCCTCAACGCCGTGTTCCTGCACCACGCGTGGAAAATCTACCGCCACTACACCGACTTGATCGCCCGCAAGGCGTTCACCTGGTCGATCATTTATCTTTCGCTGCTGTTCGCGGCGCTGCTGGTGGACCACTACATCAAACTATGAAAAAAATCCTCGCCCTGGGCCTGCTGGCCGTCTCCATGATGTTGGCCGGCTGCGGCGAGAAAACCGCGGCGGCGCCGACGTTCAAAAGCGTCGACATCACCGGCGCCGCCTTCGCGCGCGACTTCGCGCTGACCGACCACACCGGCAAGCCGCGCACCATGGCGGACTACAAGGGCAAGGTGGTGGTGATGTTCTTCGGCTTCACCCAGTGCCCGGACGTGTGCCCGACCACGATGGCGGAGATGTCGGCCGTGATGAAGGAACTGGGCCCGCAGGCCGAGCAGGTGCAGGTGCTGTTCGTCACCGTCGACCCCGAGCGCGACACCAGGCAATTGTTGTCGGAGTACGTGCCGGCGTTCGACAAGCGCTTCGTCGGCCTGTACGGCACGCCGGAGCAGACCGCCGCCACCGCCAAGGAATTCAAGGTGTTCTACTCCAAGGTGGAGGGCAAGACGCCGGGCAGCTATTCGATCGACCACACCGCCGCCAGCTATATCTTCGACCGCAACGGCAAGGTGCGCCTGCTGGTGCGCCATAACCAGGGTCCGGCGCCGATCGTGCACGATATCAAACAACTGTTGTTATGAGCGGGGATTCCGTGGGCCAGCGCTTCCAGCCTTTTACCCGGCTCGCCGCCGTCATCCTGCTGGTGATCGGCTGCCTGTTCGTGCTGCGGCCGTTCCTGGCCGCGATCCTGTTCGCCTGCGCCATCGCCATCTCCAGCTGGCCGCTGTATCTTCGCCTGCTCGAGCGCGTCAAGGGGCGGCGCTGGCTGGCCGCCATCATCATGAGCGTCGGCCTGACCCTGCTGATCGTCGTGCCGCTGACCCTGGTCACGTGGAACATCGCCGACAACGCCTCCGAATTCTACGACCACTTCAAGGGCGATCTCGACACCGGCGCCTTGTCGCCGCCGGCATGGCTCAAGGATATCCCCATCGTCGGCGACATCATCGACACCTATCTGCGCAAGCTGCTGGGCAGCCGCGACGAGCTGGTCAACACCGCCAAGGGCATGCTGGAGCCGGCGCGTCACTTCCTGCTGGGCAGCGGCATGGTGCTGGGCAGCGGCGTGGCGCAGGTCAGCCTGGCCGTGTTCGTGAGCTTCTTCCTGTACCGGGATGGCCAGAACATCATCATCACGTTGTCGAACGCGATGAACAAATTGATCGGCGCCGAGCAGAGCCTGTCTGTGTCCGACACCGTCAGCCGCACGGTGCGCGGCGTCATGTACGGGCTGCTGGGCACCGCGCTGGCGCAGTCGGTGGTGGCGGCGATCGGCTTCCTGATCGCCGGCGTGCCGGCCGTCGCGTTGCTGTCGGTGGCGACGTTCCTGTTCTCGCTGATACCGGTCGGCCCGCCGCTGATCTGGGGCGGCGCGGCGCTGTGGCTGTTCAACGAGGGCAGCGTCGCCTGGGGCGTGTTCATGCTGGTGTGGGGCGTGCTTCTGATCAGCGGCGTCGACAACGTCGTCAAGCCCTTGCTGATCAGCCGGGGCAGCAGCCTGCCGTTCGTGCTGGTGCTGCTGGGCGTGATGGGCGGGGTGCTGGCGTTCGGGTTCGTCGGGCTGTTCATCGGGCCGACGTTGCTGGCGGTGGGACTGGGCTTGCTGAAGAACTGGACCGGCCAACCGGTTTGATTCGGCCTGTTTTTGGTGCCGTGGCTACAAGTGCCTCACTTCGTCCGGCGGCGTTTCCCAGTTGTCGTTGCGGCCGTCCAGATAGGTGATCGGCGCATTGATCAGCTCTTCGGGCGTGACATCGTCGAGGCAGGTCACATTGACGGCATAGAATTCGCCCCAGCGCGGCGAGCTGCCGATGCCAAACGAGCGCACGCCGCAGTGACGGCAAAACAGGTGCTTGTCCCGCTTGGTCAGGAATTGGTAGGTGGTGAGTTCCGCTTCGCCCGAGAGAAGCCGGAACGCCTCCGGCTGGATGATGGCAGGCCAGAACCGTATTTTGGTGCAGATCGAGCAATTGCAGCGCAATGTTCCCTTGCTTAAATCGATGTCCGCTTCAAAGCGCACGGCGCCACAATGGCAGCTTCCATGGTAAGTCTTCACGGTTTCTCCGGCTGGTTCAATGCGGTCAAGATTAACAGTGGATTTTATCGCTGACAATGCGCCGCCGGCGTTCGAACTCGTGCCGGCCTCATTTGTTCTGCCTCAATACGAGTGCGCCTTTTTTGAACTTTGCATTCAACATCTCGGGTATATAATTTTGTTGGCAGGCGTTAGACGACGTTTTAAGCCGTTTTATCGAGGTGGACAATTATGACTGCGAAATCCACATTTTCCCGTGCTGACATGGCCGCAATTAATGCCAGGATAGCGCGCTATTCCGCCTCGCCTCTCGCATTGGCTGACTTGGCGCGCGCACCCACTTCGCCAGTTGCCGCGAAAGTGCTGCGTGAGATAGGAATTTCCCGCGAGAAGTTGAATGAGGCGTTCCGCATCGCGCTGATGACGGTTGATTCTGAAAAATAGGATTTACGGCCGTGACCTGCAGCTCCGTATACCAGCGATTGACTGCGGACCCGAGCGACGCGATCGGAGTGTTCGCATACATCATCTACAAACAGCAAAAAATTGAGTTCTGTAAGTCCTTTGGTGGACGTGAGCTCACAAAGGAAGAACTGGACAGCTTCAATGTCATCGCTTCGTTGGATACATCCATCGCAGTGTATCGGGCCCGTGGCGAGACGTTAATGAGATTTTTCATCAACGCCGGTCTCGACGAGCTTGTTGAAAGTATTGAGGCCACCACTCGCAAGGGCGTGCTGTACAGGAAAATCGAAACTGGCAATATGAATCTTCTAGAAAAGCTGGGGGCGGTTAGCGATACGCTCCGCGCAAAACGCACTATAAGTGGCTGGGTACGCGATGTTTCGGGCAATCTGGTAGTCAATTTAGTGTCGATTTTTGTGCTTGGAGCGCTTTTGCTTGGATGCCGGTTCAGCGCAGAACTCCAGCAGGGCGTCGAGAGGAAGGCGGGCATGAGCGGTACGACGGCAAGCCAGACTCAGACAACCGAGCCTGCGCACTCCGCCGGCTCGCCACCCAAACAAAACCCACCCATCCCTTAATCCAGATCGGCGTTGTCCTCGGTGTCATCCTTCGGAATGACCTTCACCAGCAGGATGCGCGGCCCGTTCATTTTCTTTGCCACGATATCGAAGTGGCGGAAGCTGATGCGCTGACCCTGTTTCGGGATGTCGCCCAGCTTCAGCATGATCAGGCCGCCGACCGACTCCACCTCGTCCATGCCCAATTCCTCGTTCTCGATATCGATGCCCAGGGTGCGTTCGAGCGAGAAGATCGGCAGGCTGGCCTTGCCGATCAAGGTGCCGTCGGGCTGCTTGAGCCAGTCGTTCTCGTTGAGGCGGAACTCATCGTGGATCTCGCCGACCATCGCGCCGAGCAGGTTGTCGAGCGTGATGAAGCCCAGCGGCCGCTTGCCCTTTTCACCGATCAGCGCGAAGTGCGGGGCGCCGTCGCGGAAGCGGCGGAATTGCTCCAGCGCCGGCGTGCGCGCCGAAATCGTCTCCACCGGCCGCAGGAACGGCATCAGGTCCGTGATCGGCTTGCCCGATTGCTGGGCGAAGAACAAATCCTTCAAGTGCACCACGCCCAGCACCGTCTCGCCATCCTTGTCGTAATACGGATAGCGGCTGAAGCGGTTGCGCAGCATGGTTTGCAGGTTGTCGGCCAGCGAGCGCCCAGCGTGCAGGCTGATCACCTCGTTGATCGGGCGCATCAGGTCCGACACGGCCAGATCGCTGAAATCGAGCGAGTGGGCCAGGATGTTGCGTTCGTCCTTGTTGTATTTCTCGCCAGGCTGGCTGGTGCGCAGGATCATTTTCAGTTCCTCGACCGAATAGTGGCTGTCGTGGCCGCCCTTGCCGGCCAGGCCGGCCAGGCGCAGCACCATGTTGGCGCTGCCGTTAAGCACCCAGATGAATGGATACATGGCCCAATAGAAGGCGTACAGCAATGGCGCGCACCACAGGCCGACCACTTCCGGCATGCGGATCGCGAGCGACTTGGGCGCCAGCTCGCCGACGACGATGTGCAGGAAGGAAATCACGCCGAAGGCGAAGATGAAGGCGATGCTGTGGACCAGCTTGGGCGAGTCGATGCCGATGGCGGTCAGGAAGGGTTCGAGCAGGCTGGCGAAGGCCGGTTCGCCGACCCAGCCCAGGCCCAGCGAGGCGAGGGTGATGCCGAGTTGGCAGGCCGACAGGTAGGCGTCGAGCTGGCCGTGTACTTTGCCGAGGATGCGTCCGCGTAGTCCCTGGGTCTTGGCGATGGCGCGAACGCGCGTCTTGCGCAGCGTGACGATGCCGAATTCGGCCGCCACAAAGAATCCATTGAGCGCGACCAGGAACAGGGCGAGCACGACAAGCATAACGTTTTGCATAGGGGCCGAGCGGCGGTGACGTAGTTAAAACATGCATCTTAAACGACTGCGCGGGGATGGGGCGCAAATTGCCGTTTATCAATCGAAAATCGGGCCGGCGGCGAGGCCGGAAATCAGGCCACCTGTGAGAATCCGCGTACTTTCCAATCGAGCAAGATGCTATTCTTATTGTAGGTTCATTTAACTTGATAAATCGGAGACGGGATGCGCAGCACAGGAAAATGGCAGCAGTTCTTTCTCACGGCGGTAGTGCTGCTGCTGGTGTCGGTGCGAAGTGACGCCGCACCAACGGCTAGCTGCGCCAAGCCAGAATGGCCGCAGGAAGCGCGTCGCTATGAGCTCGAAGGCACGACGACGTTGAGTTTTGTCGTGGGACCGGATGGCCGGCCCGTGTCGGCGAAGGTCGAGAAAAGTTCTGGTTGGGGTATTCTGGATAAGGCCTCCTTGATCGGACTGTCCCGTTGCGTGTTCCCGAAGCCGGAGATGGAAGGTCCCGCCAAGCCGACGCAATTCGTGTGGCGGTTGAACGGCGGGTCGATGCTGCACCCGTCGATGGTGGAGGGGAGTTGTCCAGCGTCCGAATGGTTCCAGACTTTCAAAAGTCTGGACAAATCACCCACCGATGCCAACGGCATCCTGCTGCGCATGCTGGTGAAAAGTGACGGGACGCCCTGGAACGTGAAGGCGGAAGCATCAGGGCTGCCGCCGGAATTGATGGATGCCGCCGCGGCGTATGTTCAAAGCTGCCGCTTCGCCGTGGACCCGGACGCCAAAGGGAAACGGACGGATACCACCTACGGCAGGTTGCTGCTGAAAAACTAGTCCTTGACGCGATGGACTACGACGAACCGAACTGTGAGTTTGCAATGAAGAAAATTTTTGGAAAATCTGCCGCCCCTCGTGAAAAACTTGGCCTCATTGTCCTGAGCAGTCCGGATATCTTATTTTTACTAGTGCTCTGCGGATTCGGCGGCGCGGCCGTCGGCTGGCTTTTTATCGGCGTCGGCGTGCTATTCGCGCTGGTTCCAATGATCGGATTTGTGGTGTATTACGGGGCGCGGCTGCGACGCAAGCAGGCCGATCTTGTCTGAACCGGATGCCGGCCTGCCGCCGGCGATCTGCGTCAGGCAGTTTGATGAGGCGGATCTTGTCGACGTCTGCCGAATTTACGCCGATGCCAAGCGTGACGAGCTGGCATACGAAGGCCAGGCCGTTGACATCATTCCGCTGGAAGAGGATGCCGTCATCCTGGCGGCGTTTCGCGAGTCCGATGTCATCGTCTGCGAAGATGGCGGAGTGATGGGATTCGCCGCCATGTTCGACGGCCAATTGCGTGCGTTGTTCGTGCACAGCGCGGCACGCGGGCGAGGCGTCGGCCATGCCTTGCTCGACGCTGCGCTGGCACGCGAGCCGCGTGGACTGTCGCTCCATGTGGCGGAGTCGAATCTGAACGCGCGACAGTTTTATGAACGAAGCGGATTCACCGTTACCGGTCAGGCGAACCGGCAATACAACGGCACTGACATTAGCTACGTGAGAATGTCGTCGTCTCCCGCGTAAGGCGGAACCCGGCATCCCGATCGTTCAGCAAGCTTCGGGTCCATCCTTGGCCCGTATAAAATCTGTCGGCCCGTGTATCTTTCGACGTGCTTAGATGAACGCTTTCGTGGCCCAGGGCGAACAGCCAGTCCACCGCGACCTGCAGCAGGCGCTTGGCGATTCCCCTGCCTTCATAATCCGGCGAGACAAACAAGGCCCAGATTGACGCGTCGTTCTTGTCGGCGTAGGAAAACCCGACCACCTCGCCATCAACCTCCGCGACCCAGCCGCACCCCAGCAGTTCCAGATAATCCCGATACATCTGTTCGGTTATTCGGCTCGGATTGGATAGCGTGTTTTCCTTGACGCCCAAGCGGATGGCCGACATCGTTGGAATGTCGAGGAGGGTGGCCTGTCGAATATGCATTGCTTCTTTCATTGATGTGAAACTGATAGGGAAGCCCGCCGGTATTTAATCATGGTTTCATCTTGGACAGTTTTGGTGTGCAGTGGAGGCACAACACTTGACGGCCGTCAGCCATGCGCGCGGTGGACGACCCATGTGGGAATGTGTGATTTTTCACTCTTCGGCGTGATGATATGCTCGAGACAGGATCGTACATCTCGCGGAGAAGACCAAGTGGCATTCACTTTCAAAACCCTCAAGTCGTTGGCGGAAGCATCCAGCGCGCAAGACCATGTCATCAAGATGCTGTCGGCCAGCGCGGAAGATTTTGTCAACGTCGTGTGGCCAGGCATCTCGCAATTGCCGATTGTCGGCGGAGGCAAGCTGCAACCGGTTGAAGCCGTTTCAGACAAAAATTTCATGGATCAACTGGACCTCCTTGCCGGCATCGACGCCTGGCACATCCAGGCCAACCCCTCGTCGATTCGCGGGCTGGCGAGCCGGGTGCAATGGGGACCGGCGCGACGCACGTTCACCATCCGTACGCGCTCCAAAGGCGGCGGAGAGACGGAGCTGGAGAAGCGAGCGAGGGCCATCGCCAATCGGGACGAGGGTCATCTCTATCCTCACCTTACGGTCCAGGCTTATCTGGACAAAAAAGGAGGGGAGCTATTGTGCGCGGCTGTCATCAGGACGACCGATCTGATTGCGCGGGCGAGTTTTCTTCAGGAGAAAATGAAGTACAACAGTAATTGGTTCGGGTATATCGACAATCCTGACGGCAGCCAATTCATGTACATCGCGTGGGATGACCTTCTCGCGCAGAAATTCGAATTGGGGATCTTGTGAAATGGGCGCCGGCCACGGCGCCAGTATGCGGTGTTCGGGGGGAGTTCGGTACAACCGCGTACGGTGTTGGCGGCGCGTGCCGGCTAATCCGCCCTACGTGGGGCGAGTCGGATGTCGTTCTGTAGCGATTCGAGGATCGTGTCGTCGCCCGGCGTGCGTCCCCGGAACCGCCCTTTTTCGTAGCGCAGGCAGCGGCCCGCGCGTTGCGTGACGGCTGTCCGGCCGTCCCTTAACGTCAGCGTGACCGTGCATAGGTATGCGTCGCCGACAAACACGCAACCTTCGCCGGGTATTCGCACATCGGCGTTGAAGCGTAACTCGACCTTGGCTTCCGCCAGTTCCTCCAACGGCACTCCCTGCTTGAGCGCGGCGCGACGCAGGAATTCTCCGTAGTTTCGGGCGACTAGCCGCACGATGTTGGTCGACGGAACGGTGGTGTGGTCAAGCAGGTTCAGTCGCATGCGCTGGTCCTCCGGCGCGTCGCGGTACAGCAATCCAAGCGCCCACTGGCCGCCCGCATCGTTGTTGCGACGGATGAAAGAGCTCGCGATGCCTGCGGCGATGTGCCTGAGCTTTTTCAGGCTGATCGTCGGCGGCAGGCTCATTTCGTCGGCAGCCAGCGCGGCTTGGTGTCGGTGTGCAGTTCGCGCTCGACCGGGCCGTCGTATTCCGGCTCCATCGTGCCCAGGGTGAGGGCGATGCGGTCCGGGCTTTGCGTGCTGCGCCAGAACAAGGTGGAGCCGCACACGCGGCAAAAGCCGCGCCGGCCGTGGTCGGACGAGGCGTATTCCGTCACGAGGTCGGCGCCACGTTCGACGGCGAAGCCGGCGGTGTCCACGTTGGCGTAGGTGCCGGACGCGGCGCCGTGCTGCTTCTGGCACATGGTGCAATAGCAGTGGCTGGCGTGGGACACCGGCCCGTCCGCCCGGTAGGCGATGCCGCCGCATAGACAAGTTCCCTTCAGCATGGCGTCCTCCGTATTAATGGGTGATCGCCAGACTGTAACCGATTCGATAACCCCTGTCAGCTTGCCACCGCGAACGGTCCGCCGTGCACCGCCGACAGGATCGCTTCGACCGCCGGGTGCTTGATCTTGCGGGCGTTGGAGATGGCGTAGAAATGCTCGCGCAGCTCCGGCGCGTCGCCGACCAGCACGGCGCCGAATTGCTCCTCGATATCGTGCGCCAGCGCCGACGTGGCGAAGAACAAGCCCATCCCGTTGCGGCCGAAGGTGTTGAGCATGGCGTTGTCCTCGAATTCGCCGACGATTTCCGGCCGCACCTCGTGCTGCACCAGCCAGGCGTCGATGCGCCCGCGCAGCGCGTTGTTGCGCGTGGGCACGAGCAGCGGCGCGTGGTTCAGGCTGGCGGGGAAGCCGGGCCGGTATTTGTCCGCCAGACGCGGCACGCCGAACAGCTTCATGTCGCTTTCGCCCAGCAGGTGGCTGAACACCTTGAGGCTGCCGCCGGCGTGCACCGTGCGGTCCGTCAGCACGACGTCGAGCTTGCCCAGCGCCAGGTCGGCCAGCAAGTCCTCGAATTCGGCCTCCATGCACACCAGCCGCACCTGCTTGTCCATTTCCTGCGTGGCCTGCAGCAGGCGGAACGCGATCAGCTTGGGCAGCGAATCGGAGATGCCCACCGTCAACCTCATCTTGCCGGCCTCGGCCTCGTCGAGCGCGTCCTGCAATTGCTCGCCCAGCAGAAAGATCTGGTCGCAGTAGCTGAGCGCGAGCCGGCCGGCCTCGGTCGGCACCAGGCGCCGCCCCTGCGGCTCGAGCAATTGCTTGCCGACCGATTGCTCGAGCGACGCCAGCTGCATGCTGATGGTCTGCACCGCCAGTCCGAGACGCTCGGCGGCGCGCGTGACGCCGCCCTCCTTGGCCACCATCCAGAAAAAATACAGGTGGCGGAAATTCAATCCGCTGGTCTTCATAGTAGGTATCTTCTGCTTTTGCGAAGTAATACTTCAATTATCTTCTATTTTTAAATTGGCTGCACGCCTATACACTGCGCTACATCAACTTATAACTGGGGAAAAAATCAATGAAGCATTTTAGAATTTCCTTCCTGGTCAGCTTTATCTGCCTTGCGGCGGCCGGCTGGTGGGGATACACGCTGAACGGATGGCCTGGCGCCTTGTCCGCTTTCGGCGTCGCGCTGATTCTGGCGGCGATGGAAGTGTCGCTGTCGTTCGACAACGCGGTGGTCAACGCCTCCGTGCTGAAGGATTGGGACGAGTTCTGGCAAAAGCTGTTCCTGGGCCTGGGTATCATCATCGCCGTGTTCGGTATGCGTTTGCTGTTCCCGCTGGTGATCGTCGCTGTCGCGGCCGACATCGGCATCATGGATGTCTGGACTTTGGCGCTGAACGATCCTAAAACGTATTCGATGCACCTGACGAACCACCACGCCGAGGTGGCGGCATTCGGCGGCATGTTCCTGCTGCTGGTGTTCCTGAACTTCCTGCTGGACGACGAGAAGGAAGTGCATTGGCTGGGTAACTTCGAGAAGAAGCTCGGCTCGCTGGGCAAGGTCTCGTCGATCTCGGTGATGATTTCGCTGGGCGTGCTGATGGCTTGTATGGGCCTGGTGACCGAGGCGCAAAAGCTGGTGGTCTTGATTTCCGGTCTGTGGGGCATCCTGGTGTACGTCGGTGTCGACGCGATCAGCGGCCTGCTGGAGAAGGAAGAGTCTGGCGGCAGCGATGTCGGCGACATGGTCAAGAAGGGCGGTATCGGTGGTTTCCTGTACCTGGAAGTGCTTGATGCCTCGTTCAGCTTCGACGGCGTGATCGGCGCGTTCGCCATCACCACCGACGTCGTGATCATCATGCTGGGCCTGGCCATCGGCGCGATGTTCGTCCGTTCGATGACCGTCTACCTGGTGAAGAAGGGCACGCTCGACCAGTTCGTCTTCCTGGAACACGGCGCCCACTATGCGATCGGTATCCTGGCCGCGATCATGCTGGCAAGTATGAAGTTCCACGTGCCGGAACTGTTCACCGGTCTGATTGGCGTGGCCTTCATCGCCGCCTCGGTCTGGTCGTCGGTGCGCCACCGCCGCAAGGAAGCGGCCGTTGAAAAGCTTGCCGCGTAACGGTGGCGTAACAAAGCGGTAGTCAAACAAAGTTAGAGTTGCAACAGAACACGGCGGGTCGTTAAATACGGACACGATCCGCCGCCTGCAGTACCCAAGTCCGGTTTCTTTAAGGAGTATCACATTATGGCAATCAGTCTGCAAAAAGGCGGTAACGTTAATCTGAGCAAGGAAGCCCCGGGCCTGTCGCAAATCGTCGTCGGCCTCGGCTGGGACGCGCGCGCCACCGACGGCAGCGCCTTCGACCTGGACGGCTCGGCCTTCCTGCTGAAGGTCGATGGCAAGGTTCGCGCCGACAACGACTTCATCTTCTATAACAACCTGAAATCGTCCGACGGTGCGGTCACCCACTCGGGCGACAACCGCACCGGCGCCGGCGACGGCGACGACGAAACCGTCACCATCGACCTGACCAAGGTGCCGGCCGATGTCGAGCGCATCGCCATCTGCGTGACGATCCACGACGGCGACGCCCGCAAGCAAAACTTCGGCATGGTGCAGAAGGCCTACATCCGCACCGTCAACGCCAGCGGCAACGCCGAAATCGCCCGCTACGACCTGTCCGAAGACGGTTCGACCGAATCGGCGATGGTGTTCGGCGAGGTGTATCGTAACGGTACCGATTGGAAGTTCAAGGCCGTCGGCCAGGGCTTCAAAGGCGGTCTCGGTCCGCTCGCCGCATCGTTCGGCGTCGGCGTTTAATTGTTGTAAAGTAGTGTTTTAATTGAAAGGACTCAGTCATGCCAAAATTTTCGGTCACCGGTGATGTCGACCCGTTTCTGCACGTTTCACTGGCGCAGGGAGAGAAGATCTACTGCGAATCGGATGCGATGGTGATGATGGAAGCGACGCTGGATTTGAAGGGCAAGGTCACCGGCGGTATCGGTGCGGCCATCATGCGTCGCTTCGCCAACGGTGAGTCCTTCTTCCAGCAACACATCGAGGCGGTGCGCGGGGGCGGCGATTGCCTGCTCGCGCCCACCCTGCCGGGCGCCATGCAGGTGCTCGACGTCGGCCAGGTGCAGTACATGCTGAGCGACGGCGCCTTTGTCGCCGCCACCTCCAACGTGGAACTGAAGGTGCGCACGCAAAGCCTGGGCAACGCGTTGTTCGCCCAGAGCGGGGGCTTCTTTATCACCGAAACCGCCGGCAGCGGCCAGGTGGCGGTGTCGGGCTTCGGCTCGATCTCGGAGCTCGATGTCACGCCCGGCAACGATGTGGTCATCGACAATTCGCATGTGGTGGTGTGGGATAACAGGCTGCGCTATGAAATCTCCGTCACCACCGGCGGCAACAGCGGCTTTTTGAGCAATCTGGTCAACAGCCAGACCAGCGGCGAAGGCATGGTGCTGCGCTTTTCCGGAACCGGAAAGATCCTGGTGTGTTCGCGCAACGGCGCGGCGTTCCGGGCTTGGGCCCAGCGCCCAGGGTCGCAGTAATCCATGATCGCCAACCAAACCAACTAAGGAGCACACAATGTCAGTTAATTTGAGCAAGGGCCAGAAGATCTCTCTGGAAAAAGAAAGCGGCGGCGCACTCGGCAAGGTCACCATGGGCCTGGGCTGGGATGCGATCAAGAGCAAGGGTTTCCTGGGCTTCGGCGCCAAGACCGAGGCGGTCGACCTGGACGCCTCCGTCGTCATGTTCGATGAAGGCCAGCGTCCGGTGGACGTGATTTGGTTCCGCCAGCTGAAGAGCAAGGACGGCAGCATCGTCCACACGGGCGACAACCGCACCGGCGCCGGCGACGGCGACGATGAGCAGATCAACGTCGACCTGAACGCCGTGCCGCCGACCGTCAAGAGCCTGGTGTTCACGGTCAACAGCTTCACCGGCCAGACCTTCGCCCAGGTCGAGAACGCCTACTGCCGCCTGCTGGACGCGTCCAACGGCAAGGAAGTGGCGCGTTTCAATTTGTCCGTGCAGGGTCCGCACTCGGCGCAGATCATGGCCAAGGTGTACCGTCACAACGGTGAGTGGAAGATGCACGCGATCGGCGAAAACGGCAACGGCCGTACCTTCGACGACCTGCTGCCGCAGATCGCCGCGCACCTGTAATGATTTCGGGGCGCAAGCGCCCCGATAATGAGTTGTACCCGCAGTTGAAGCGGAGCACCGTACCGGCGGTGCTCCGCTTTTTTGCGTTAGAACGCGTGGCGGATGCCGAGGCTGACGATGGTGGTCTTGGCGTCGAGGTTCTGGCCGGCGCCGGCGAACAGTGGCACTTCCTGCGAGCCCAGCGGCAGCAGCAGCGCGCCCGGACCGCCGGCGATCGGCAGCGGGGTGATGGCGCCGCGGACGATGTTGCCGCGCTTGTCCTTGACGCCGCCGACACGGGTGTACAGCGCGGTGCGCTTGGAGAAGTTGTAGTCCAGGCCGAACATCAGGCCGCGCTCGCGTCCACGCGTGTAGTTGGTGAAGCGCGTGTCGAGCAGGTGCGCGCTGACGTCGACCTGGCCGATGGCCTGCTTGATCGTCGCGCCCCAGGTGTTGACGGTCGGATCGGTGTTGCCGCCCAGGTTGAACTTGCCCTGGTGGCCGACGAGGGCGACGGTGGTGCCGGTGCCGGCGAAAATGTATTTGAACGACGCCATGTAGGCGCGGTAGTTCTCGATGGTGTACAGCGGCACCAGGGTGGTGCCCGAGACCACGCCCAGCGGTACGCCGCCGAAGTCGTTGCGGTGGTAGGAGGCGAGCGCGGTCAGGCTCTCGCCGCGCCAGGCCAGCATGGCGCCGACGGCGCGGCCGCGGTCGTCGGTGGTCTCGGCGCCGGCGGTCAGGCCGCCGACGATTTGTCCGGTGCTGGCGCTGGCCACCGGCGTGGTGGCGGTGGGGAAGGAGCGCGCGGCGCTGACGCCGCTGCCGACGCCGGCGTTGGTCGAGAACGACGCGATCGCCGTCCACGGTCCCTGCTTGACGGCATAGCTGACCTGGTTGTCCTGGAAGGTTTGCAAGGTGTTGACTGCCAGGCCCGCGCTGAACAGGTCGGTGCTGCCGATCGCTTCCGGCGTGACCAGGTAATAGGAGATCAGCATCGGGCTGGCCTGGCGGCCGATCTTGACCTCGCCGACCGGCGTGGTCAGGCCGACATAGGCCTGCCGGCCGAACAGGCGGCCGTCGTTGGCGAGGCCGCCGTTGTCGAGCGTGAGGCCGCCTTCGAGCACGAACAGGCCGCGATAGCCGCCGCCCAGGTCCTCGACGCCGCGCATGCCGAAGTTGCTCTGCCGCGTGTGCGACGGGCTGACCCGCACCGAGGTGCTTTTCGGCGAGGCGATCGAGTTCGGGATCGGCGTGGTGCCGCGCAGCCCGAACAGGGTGCCCTGGACGTTGCCCTCGCCTTTTTCGATGCGGTCGACGCCGACATCGAGGGTGCCGTACAGGGTGACGGACGATTGCGCGCACGCGTGGCCCATGCCGAGGAAGGCGAGGGCGGACAGGCATGCTGCGGATGCGGCGGTGCGTTTCATATTCTTGTCTCCGGTATTTTTATAAGTGGTGATAAAAACCGACCGTTTGCTCGGTCGTGTTATTGCCTAGTGTAGAGCAACATGCCTTGCGCCACGTACAGTTGTCATTAAAAGAAGGGTTTTTTTGGCGGATTGTGCCTCGGACGTGGCTATCCAAACACAGTTGTCGCGCCGGACAGGACAATTGCGGCGCCGCAACGAGGCTTGCGGATCGCTAGTGGGGTGGTGCGTATAATTTGTGTATCGCAAACAACGCAAGCGGACACGATGCTTTTTCGACAGGTATTCCCCAGGGGCGGCACATGAGCGGCGACGCCCTCCAGCCATCCACCCCGCCGGCCGCCAGCAAATGGATCGCGTTGCTGGTGGCCGGCGCCTTCTTCATGGAGAACCTGGACGGCACCATCATCACCACCGCGCTGCCGGACATCGCCAAATCGTTCGGCGTGGCGCCGCTGGCGCTCAACATCGGCGTCAGCGCCTATCTGCTGACCTTGGGCGTATTCATCCCGATCAGCGGCTGGGTGGCCGAGCGGCTGGGCGCGCGCCGCGTGTTCGCGGCGGCGCTGACGATCTTCACGCTCGCCTCCGTGCTATGCGGGATGGCCGACAGCCTGACCGAATTCGTTTGGCTGCGCGTGCTGCAAGGCGTGGGCGGGGCGATGATGGTGCCGGTCGGCCGCCTGCTGGTGCTCAAGAACACCCCCAAGGAAAAGCTGATCGGCGTGATCGCCACCCTGACCTGGCCGGCGCTGGTGGCACCGGTGCTGGGGCCGCCGGTTGGCGGCTTCATCGCCAGCTACCTGTCGTGGCGCTGGATCTTCTATCTCAATCTTCCGCTCGGGCTGATCGCGCTGGCGCTGGCCCTGTGGCTGATTCCCGAGCAGCGCGCGGAGACGCGACGGCCCTTCGACTGGCCCGGCTTCGTGCTCAGCGCGGGCGGCGTGCTGTTGCTGACGTGGGGCGCGGAGTCGGTCGGCGGCGCCAATCCGGACTGGTTCGAAGCGGCATCGTGCATGGCCGCCGGCGCCGTCATGCTGGCCGCGATGGTCTGGCACCTGCGCCGCGCCGCCCATCCGTTGATCGACCTGGGCGCGTTCGCCATCCCGACGTTCGCCATCACGCTGGTCGGCGGCTCGCTGTTCCGCATGGCGATCGGCGCCGTGCCCTTCCTGCTGCCGTTGATGTTCCAGCTGGGCTTCGGACTGGACGCCTTCCAGTCCGGCTTGCTGGTGGTGGCGGTCTTCGCCGGCAACCTGATGATGAAGCCGGCCACCACGCCCATCCTGCGGCGCTTCGGCTTCAAGCCGGTGCTGCTGGTGAACGGCCTGGCCAACGTCGCCTCGCTGGCGGCGTGCGCGCTGCTGTCGCCGGCCACGCCGGTGTGGCTGATCGCCGCCGTGCTGTTCGTCGGCGGGCTGACGCGCTCGATGCAGTTCAGCGCCCTGAACACCTTGGCCTTCGCCGACGTGCCGCAGCAGCGCATGGCGGCCGCCAACACCTTGTTCAGCACCTCGTTCCAGGTGGCGGTGGGCCTGGGCATCGCGATGGGGGCGGGCGGGGTGCGCCTGGGCCATTGGGGCGCGCAGCGGCTGGGCATCGCCGACTGGCCCGCGATCGAATACCGGCTGGCGTTTCTGCTGGTGGCGCTGGTCAGTTTGCTGGCCATGCTGGACGCGATGTTCCTCAAAGCGGGCGCCGGCGCACAAGTTGTTACAAAGCGGCGTGGCCTTTAACGCTATAATCTTGCTATGGAAAAACTAAAAGACATCTCGCAGATTGTTACGCAAGCCTCACGCGGCGAGTTGGTCTTTCCTACCAGCGTCAACGCCGCGTTGCGGCTGCAACTGGCGCTGGCCGATCCCGATTGCGACACCGACGACGTGATCCGCAAGGTGCTGGCCGAGCCGCTGCTGGCGGCGCGCACCGTGGCGCTGGCCAACGCGGTGGTGTTCAACCGTGGCGGCGTGCCCGTCACCAGCGTGCGGTCGGCCGTGGCGCGGGTGGGCTACCGCCACCTGTATACGATGGCGGCGGCGATGGTGGTGCGCCAGTTCGGCAGCCGCATCCGCGACGCCGGCCTGCGCGCCAAGGCCGAGCAGCTGTGGCGCCACACGGCCCACGTGGCCGCGCTGTCCCATGTGATCGCCCGCAAGCTGACCGCCACCGACGCCGACACGGCGATGTTCGCAGGCATCGTCCACGAGGCGGGCGGCTTTTATCTGCTGTCGCGCGCCGACGAGATTCCCGGCCTGCTGGACGATCCGGCCGACTGGATGGGCGCCGCGCACGAAATCATCACCCGCGAGATGATGAAGAAGATGGCGATCCCCGAGCCGGTGAGCCTGGCCATCGTCTCGCTGCGCGGAGCGACGTTGACGCCGCCGCCGCTGGGCTTGCGCGACACCTTGCTCATCGCCAAGCGGCTGGCGCCGGTAGCCTCGCCGTTTTCGCCGACGCAGGAGCACGCCGGCCTGGCCGGCTTCATCGACGACAACGCCGCGCTGGAGCAGATGCTGGCCGAATCGGCCGAGGAGGCCGCCTCGATGAGCGCGGCGTTGCTGGTCTAGGGGCGTTGTCGGCGGCGCGTGCATGGCGGATTACGGCGTTCCGCCTAATCTGCCCTACGTGGATCCGTGGCGGATTCGCCGTCGCATTGCTCATTTGGCCGGCGGCCGTCGACCGGCCACGGTTCCACGTAGGGCGGATTAGCGCAGCGTAATCCGCCATGTGTGGACAGTCGATAACGCATATCACGGCCGATTCGCCGCCCTGTGGCGAAAACGATGTATAAGCAATCATTTTTGTCGAAACTCTGGCAATATGCACATCGCACGACCCTCATAGGCGATAATGCCGAATAGTCGTCATACAACAAACCAACAGCCATGAGTCAAACCGCAGCAGTCCCATTGCCCGCCGCGCCGGCGCCCTTGCCCAAGAAGAAGCACCGCAACCTCGCCCAAGGCGTGGTGGAGAGCTTCACCCACAGCATCCAGGCCGGCACCCTGAAACCGGGCGAGAAACTGCCGACCGAATCGGTGATCATGGAAATGCACGGCGTCAGCCGCACCGTGGTGCGCGAGGCCATCTCCCACCTGCAGGCGGCGGGGCTGGTGCAGACCCGCCACGGCATCGGCACCTTCGTGCTCGAACCGCAGCCGGCCAACCTGCGCATCTCGTCCGACACCATCCGCACCCTCGGCGACGTGCTGGCCATCCTGGAACTGCGCATCAGCCTCGAAACCGAGGCCGCGTGGCTGGCGGCGAGCCGCCGCAGCGAAGAACAGGTGCAGGAAATGGGCGTGGTGCTCAAGCGCATCCAGGAATCGCAAACCCGCCCCGGCTCGGTCGAATCGGACGTCAAATTCCATCTGCTGATCGCGCAGGCCACCGGCAACCGCTATTTCGTCGATATCCTGAGCGACCTGGGCAATACCATCATCCCGCGCACGCGCGTCGATTCGGCGCAGCTGGCCCACGACGATCCGGTGGTCTACCAGGAGCGCGTCAACCGCGAACATGACGATATATACAACGCCATCCTGCGCAAGGATGCCGAGGCGGCCCGCGCCGCCATGCGTACCCACCTGAGCAACAGCCGCGAGCGCCTGCGCCGCGCGCAAGAGGATATCGCCGCCAAGAACGGCTGATACGCGGAAGGGCGGCGCCGCCGCCGCGGGTTTCGCCCTGAACAGCAACGCTAGTGCCGGCGATCGGCGAGTTTTCGCTAAATCGCTTGCTCCCGTCCGAATATGGTTGTACGATGTCATACAACACGCGACGGGAAGCCCGTCGAACTTCCCCTTCACACAATAGACGTCGATTATTGGAGACCTTATGCAACCGAATGACCTGAAAAAAATCCTTTCCTCTGGCCTGCTGTCGTTCCCGATCACCGACTTCGATGCCGAAGGCAATTTCCGTAAATCGACCTACATCGAGCGCCTGGAATGGCTGGCCCCGTACGGCGCGACCGCGCTGTTCGCCGCCGGCGGCACCGGCGAGTTCTTCTCGCTGACCCCGAACGAATACACCGACATCATCAAGACCGCCGTCGACACCTGCGCCGGCCAAGTGCCTATCCTGGCCGGTGTCGGCGGTCCGACCCGCGTCGCCGCCGCCTACGCCAAGGAAGCCGAGCGCGTGGGCGCCCAGGGCTTGCTGCTGTTGCCGCACTACCTGACCGAAGCGTCGCAGGACGGCCTGATCGAACACGTCGCCGAAGTCTGCAAGGCGACCAACCTGGGCGTGGTGGTGTACAACCGCGCCAACTGCCGCCTGACCCCGGACTCGCTGGCCAAGCTGGCCGACCGTTGCCCTAACCTGATCGGCTTCAAGGACGGCGTCGGCGACATCGAACTGATGGTCTCGATCTGGCGCAAGATGGGCGACCGTTTCAGCTACCTGGGCGGCCTGCCAACGGCCGAAGTGTACGCGGCGGCCTACAAGGCGCTCGGCACTCCGGTATACTCGTCGGCGGTGTTCAACTTCATGCCGAAGCTGGCGATGGACTTCTACCACGCGGTCGCCTCGGACAACCACGCCGAACAAAACCGGATGCTGGACGAGTTCTTCCTGCCGTACCTGGAGATCCGCAACCGCAAGGCCGGCTACGCCGTCAGCATCGTCAAGGCCGGCGCCCGCCTGGTCGGCCACGACGGCGGCCCGGTGCGCGCACCGCTGACCGACCTGACCGCCGAAGAATGCGACATGCTCGACAAGCTGATTCGCAAGCAGGGCGCGCAATAATCCGGTAAGCTGTCGTCATAGAACGTCATACAACATAAGCGCGGCTGGTCCGCGCTTTTCACACATCTAAGGAGTCGATATGCAAGTAGCTGGCGAAATGATCATTGGCCGCAACGCCGTTGTGGGTAAAGAGGGCACGATGAAGGCGATCGATCCATCGCGCAACGTCGAAATCGAACCGGCGTTCGGCCTGGCCGGCGCCGCCGACCTGGCGCGCGCCTGCGAACTGGCCGACGCCGCCTTCGACGTCTACCGCGCCACCGGCCTGGAAGCGCGCGCCAAGTTCCTCGAAACCATCGCCGACCGCATCATGGATCTCGGACCGACCCTGATCGAGCGCGCGATGCGGGAAACCGGCCTGCCGCAAGCCCGCCTGGAAGGCGAGCGCGGTCGTACTTGCAATCAATTGCGCCTGTTCGCCAAAGTCGTGCGCGACGGCCGCTTCCAGTCGGCCACCCTGGACAGCGCTCTGCCGGAACGCACTCCGCCGCGCAGCGACCTGCGTCTGCGCAAGATCGGCCTGGGCCCGGTCGCCGTGTTCGGCGCCTCGAACTTCCCGCTGGCGTTCTCGGTGGCCGGCGGCGATACCGCCTCGGCGCTGGCCGCCGGTTGCCCGGTCGTCGTCAAGGCCCACTCGGCCCACCTGGGCACCTCGGAACTGGTCGGCAAAGCCGTCGCCAAGGCCGCTGAGGAATGCGGCATGCCGGAAGGCGTGTTCTCGATGCTGATCGGCTCCGGCCAGACCATCGGCCAGGCGCTGGTGAGCCATCCCGCCATCAAGGCGGTCGGCTTCACCGGCTCGCGCGCCGGCGGCCTCGCCCTGATGAAAACCGCCGCCGAACGCAAGGAACCGATCCCTGTGTACGCCGAAATGAGCTCGATCAATCCCGTGTTCCTGCTGCCGGGCGCGCTGGACAACGCCAAGCTGCCGCAAGCCTTCGCCGATTCGCTGACGATGGGCGCCGGCCAGTTCTGCACCAACCCCGGCCTGCTGATCGGCCTGAAAAGCGACAAGCTGCAAGCCTTCGTCGATGCCGCCGCCGGCTCGCTGGGCGCCAAGCCCGCCGCCACCATGCTGACCCCTGGCATCCACAAAGCCTACGTCAACGGCGTCAAGGGCCTGGCGGGCATCGAAGGCGTTTCGCAAAAGGCCGCCGGCCAGACCACCGAGGCGCCATGCGCCGCGCAAGCGTTCCTGTACCAGGTCGACGCGAAAACCTTCCTGAGCAATCCAGCGCTGGAAGGCGAGATCTTCGGACCGACCTCGCTGCTGGTGGTCGCCAACGACGAAGCCGAACTGCTGGCCGTGGCCGAACACGTCGAAGGTCAACTGACCGCCGCCGTCCACGCCACCGCCGACGACCGTCAACTGGCCGCGCGCCTGATGCCTGTGTTGGAACGCAAAGTGGGCCGCATCCTGTTCAACGGCTTCGGCACCGGCGTGGAAGTCTCGCACGCCATGGTGCACGGCGGCCCGTTCCCATCGACCTCGGACAGCCGTTCGACGTCGGTTGGCGCCGGCGCCATCGACCGCTTCCTGCGCCCTGTTTGCTACCAGGACGTGCCTTCCTACCTGTTGCCTGAATCGCTGGCTGACGAGAATCCGCAAAAGCTGCCGCGCATCGTCAACGGTGACCTGGTATGGAACGCGTAAGCGACATCAAATGCGCGGTGGGCGAAAGCCCGACGTGGAGTGCGGCGGAATCGGCCTTTTACTGGACCGATATCCCCGCCAAGCGTGTCTGGCGCCTGGACCTCGCGTCCGGCGCCACGCGTTTCTGGACCTTGGATGAAATGGCCGGCTGTGTCGCGACCAGGGCCGGTGGTGGCCTGATCGCCGGCATGGAGACGGGCGTGTTCAAGCTGGAGCTGGGCGACGGCCCGGCCGCCGTGGCGACCAAGGTGGCCACGCCATCGGTGGGCCTGGGCGAAGGCATGCGCTTCAACGACGGCCGCTGCGACCGTCAGGGGCGCTTCGTGGCCGGTACCATGTTCATGGACATGTCGGCCAATCGTCCGGTCGGCAAACTGTTCCGTTACGATGCGGCGCATGGTATTTCGGCGCCGCTGGTGGTCGAGCTGCTGACGCAGAACGGCACCGCCTTCTCGGCGGACGGACGCACCATGTACCTGTCGGACTCGCATCCGCTGCGGCGCATGGTGTGGGCGTTCGACTACGACATCGCCGACGGCGTGCCGTCGAACCAGCGCGTGTTCGCCGATCTGACGAAGGAGGTTGGACGTCCGGACGGCGCGGCGGTCGACGCCGACGGTTGCTACTGGGTCGCCGGCAACGACGGCGGCTGCCTGCTGCGCTACACCCCGGACGGCAAGCTCGATCGCCGCCTCGAGGTGCCGATGAAGAAGCCGTCGATGTGCTCCTTCGGCGGCAAGGATCTGGACACGATGATCGTCACCTCCATCCCGTCCGGCAAGCCGGAGGACGCGGAGTGGGGCGGGGCGGTGTTGCTGCTGCGGCCCGGTGTCAAAGGGCTGGCGGAAACGCCGTTCGTTGGATGAATGATCAAAAAATCGGACACCTTGGTGTCCGATTTTTTTTCATGGACGCCGCGCCGCTACTGTTTTGTCAGGCGCATCTTGAATTGCGTGACCCATTTGTCGTTGACCTGCATCTCGCTCAGGACTTCGTAGGCGTCCGGACCGGCGGGCGTCCAGCTGGCGCGGTAGGGGAGCGCCTTGCCATTGGCGCCGATATATTGGGTCGCCGGGAATTCGAGGCCGGTGGCCGTCGGCGTCATCGTGCCGCGACTGTGGCCACCGCCGTTTTCCACGTACAGATAGGCGATGTGCTTCGCGGTCGCGTCGTAGTAG
Organism: Duganella sp. GW821-FHT07F09; assembly: GCF_059418705.1. Taxonomy (NCBI): domain Bacteria; kingdom Pseudomonadati; phylum Pseudomonadota; class Betaproteobacteria; order Burkholderiales; family Oxalobacteraceae; genus Duganella; species Duganella sp. GW821-FHT07F09. The sequence continues at coordinate 222,137 of NZ_JBWKQJ010000010.1, forward strand.
TAGATGGTCTCGCCGACGTAATCGGGCTTGCCCGGCGAGCGCGTGGTGTGCACGTCGCGCAGCGCCTTGCCGTCGTACATCCACTGGAAGCAGTGCTCGTCGGTTTGCGGTTTGCCGGCGGCGAATTCGCCCTTCCAGCAATGGCCGGCGAGGAAAGCCATCGGCTTGAGCGCATCGATCGGCGCCGCCTGCGCGGCGGTGGCGGACAGCAGCAACAGCAGGGACAGCGGACGCATGATCGGCCTCGCGGTATGGTGACGGACCAGTATAAACCGATCCGGGGTCAGGTCCACCATTTCTACACAAGCTCGAGCGTTGTCGGCGGCTCTGCGGCGGATTACGGCGTTCCGCCTCTTAAGGCCTACCGGCAGGTAGGCCGCCTCCTTCGGAGGGGCCCCGGGGCGGATTGGCGGGCCTCGCCCGCTAATCCGCCACGAGCCGCCAGCGGCCATGACGGGTTCTGCGTCCTATCCTCAGGCGTTCAGCGTGGTGTTGTGGACCTTGCCGCCGATGGTGACGTTCTTTAAGGTCAGCCCTTTGACGTTGTACAGGAACCATGGCTGCGCGGTGTTGACCGGAACGCCGAAATCGCAGTCGGTGATCGTCACGTCCGTGACCGGCACCACCGGCGGCATCGGCCCCGGACCGTTGTAGTCCGACGCCACCGGCCCGAGGATCACGATCGCCTGGAAGCACGACGCCGTCTTGCCGTCCTTGGTGACGTTGCCAACCTTGATGTTCGAGATATGAATGTTCGACACCACCGGCGGCCGCGTACGCACGTTGTCGCTGATCGGCGTGTAGTCGCAATCGAAGGTGACGATGGCGCCGGCCGCCGTGGCCACCGTCTTCGATTGGATCGGCGACCCTGGCAGCGACGCGTAGAACGACGGCGACAACTGTACCCCATTCGGTATCGTGCAATCGCGCACGTAGAAATTGCGCAGGTAGCCGCCGCGATTCATGTTGGTCTTCATGCGGATCGCGGTGTTGAGCGGGTTGGTCTTCCAGTTGGCGTTTTCGAACACCAGCTTTTGCGCGAACACGTTCTGGATGCCGCCGGCCATCTCGCTGCCCAGGGTCACGCCGCCATGGCCGCTGTGCATGATGCAGTTCTGGACGACGATGTTCTGCGACGGGCCGAATTGCGTATCCAGATCCTTGCCGGCCTTGATGGCGATGCAGTCGTCGCCGGTGTCGAAGGTGCAGCCCTCGATCAGCACGTGGTCGCAGGCTTCCGGATCGAAGCCGTCGCTGTTCGGGCCATGGCTTTCGCAGTGCACCTTGCGGATGACGATATTGCGGCAGTGGACCGGATGGTGCATCCAGAACGGCGTGCGCGTGACGTGGTACCCCTGCAGCAGCACGTTGGTGCAGCCGATCAGCTGGATCATCGGCGGACGCAGATAGTGGCCGATGCCGAACACGCGCTTCGACAGCGGCACGCCCGCTTCGGACAGCGCCGGCAGATACTGCGCGTCGGCGCGCCAGCGCTGGCCTTCGCCCTGGATCAGCAGGCGCTCGGCCTCGGTCAGCTTGGGCGCGACCGTCGCCAGCGACATGGCGTTGAGCGGGTTTTCGGTGTTCTCCGACATTTTGCCGGCCTTGAAGTTGGGCGTGGTGCCCTGGCCGATCGAGTTGATGGTTTTTTGCTTGCCCTTCCAGGTCCACCAGCAGTCGCCTTCGTCGTTGAACGGCACGCCGCCCTGGCCGTCCAGGGTGCTGGTCCAGTCATCGCCGGTCAGCGCGATGTTGTGCTGGTTGTAGGCGTACACCATCGGCGAGTAATTGAGCACGTCGTTGCTCTGCCAGCGCGAGATCGACAGCTTGCCATGCTTGCCGCAATCGATGTCGCCGTACTTGGCGTAGTCCTCCGGCTTGTGGCTGAAGTAGACGTGGGCCTTGGCGCTCAGGTGCACGTTCACGTTCGACAGCAGCACGATCGGGCCGGCGCAGTACCAGTCGCCGGCCGGGATGACCACGCGGCCGCCGCCGGCGTCGCTGCAGGCCTTGATGGCGTCGCGGATGGCGGTGTAGCAGTCGGGCGATCCGGCCACCGGCGTGTCGATGGTGTCCTGCTCCTCGAAAGAGATCCAGGCTTTGACCTTGGACAGCTTGCAGGTCTTGGCCCCGTAGGCGGTGATATCGAAATCCTGCTTGCGGAACTTGAGCGGTTTTGAGACGTGATCGACGATCGCCTGCGCCTGCAGCCATGGATCGGGCGCTGTGGCGGCGTTAGCGGTAACGGGGAGGCCTAGCGACAGGCCGGCGGCCGGCAGGGCTTTCATCAAACTGCGGCGCTGGGTATTGATAGACATGCTGTATTCCTTAGTCGTCCTGATTGTTGAATTCACCGATGAAGATGTCGGCGGGAGTAGGTTTCGCGGTGTAGCCGAGATCCTTGACCGGATCGATGCCGGCCTTGATCAAATTGTTCCAATAGTCGTCGGAGCTGTATTGAACAGGGCGGTAAGGCAGGCCGCCATGCTTGTTCCAGTCCGACCACGGCTTGAAGCGGTTGATATGGGCGCCGATGCGGGAATTGAGCACGGCCATTTTGCCCACCGCCTCCAGCGAGACGCGGGCGATGGTGCCGGTAGGCGCCTGGTAGCCGTTGGTGTCGCCCAGCAGGCAAGCGTAACCTTCGACCGGCACCGGCGCATAGGGCGTGCAGCGGGCGCTGTGGAACCATTGGCGCAGCAGGTAGAACGTCCCCCGTCGCGCGTTGGCCGAGCCGTCGTGCGTGAAGCGACAGTTGTCGAAGACGAAGCCGTATTTGGTTTTCAAGTGCGTGTCCGGCGCCGCGACATACGACAGGCCGCGATCGCCGATCGATCTGATTTCCGTTTGGTGGAAGTAGGCGGTGCTGTCCCCGAAAATGAAATCGACGTCGCCTTCGATGTAGGACTTGTTGAAGAAGCTGCGCGAGGTGCTGCCGATGCGCGGCGACTTGAGGTACAGCGTGTCCTGGAAGCCGATCAGGCGGATGTTCTCGAACTGCGCCTTGTCCGAGCCGTCCACCTGCAGCGCCAATGCCTGATGGTGCACGTTGTTGACGTTGGGGAGCGACTCGGCGCGGGCATTGCCGATGTCCTTGTTGTAGCCGTTTTCGAACGTGAGGTTGCGCGCCTGGAAGCCATTGTTCCGTACCCAGACGGTGGCGGTGCCGAAGGTGCCGATGACGGCGCGGTCCTTGATCGTCGCGTACATCGCCTGCGCTCCGGGCGCCGCTTTGGCGAACTGGGCGCCGTATTGCGCGGCGTAGGCGGCCCCTGTCACCGAGGCGTCCAGTTTGGCGGTGACTTTGGTGGCGGCGGGGTCCTTGCCGTCGCCATACATCGTCAGCGGCGCGGTGTTGGCGGGGACGTACACCAGCTCATGATAGGTGCCAGGTTTGACCAGCATGTACAGGCGCCTGGCCGGATGCGCGGCGCTGTCGAGCACCGCGCGGTTGACCGCCTGCTGGATGGTGTTGAACGTTTTGACGCCGTCCGCCTTCGCGGCATGGTCGACGATGTAGTCGGGCGTGAACGCGGCGCCCCTGGCCAGCGGATCGGTCAGCGGGTCCCAGGGATCGACGTTTTCCTTGCCGGCGGCGCCGACATACTTGAGCACCTCGCCGTACGCGAATTGTTTGGCTTGCGCTGCGCTCAGTTGGGGGCGGGTGCTGGAATTGCCCTGCGCCGCCCCGACACCGGCGGCGACCATCAACGCGGCGGCGAAAACGGAAGGCGCCAGCTTCACTGCTCACCCTCGCGCTTGAACATGCCCACGCTTTCCGGCACGGCGCGCCTCATCTCTTCCACCACCATGTTCGCGAAGAACGCGGCGCCTTTCGGGCCGACGTGGGTGCGGTCGAAGGCCGATTTGGCGGCGCCCGCGACTTCCACCTTGCCGGCCGTCGGCGCCGGTGTGGCCTCGGCGGTTTTTTCGGGACGCGGCGCCATCGCCAGCGTGTCGGCTTCGTCCTGGCCCATTGCCTGCACAGCGGCGTAGCTGTCGGCGTTCAGATCCAGCAGCGGCACGCGCTGGGCGGCGGCGGCGGCGCGGATCACGTCGGCCCACGGCTGTAGAGTGTTCTCCAGGACGTTGTCCTTGAAGGTGCGGCGCGTCAGCGGCGTGACCAGCACGGGAACGCCGCCGAGCGCCTTCACTTCCTGGGCGTAGCGGTTCATATTGACCGGGAATTCGGTTTTGAGGTCGGTCGAGCGGCCGGGTTTTCCCGGCTGGTCGTTGTGGCCGAACTGGATCAGCACATAGGTGGCACGGTAGGCGGCGCTGCCGCGCAGCAGTCCCTCGACCTCGTCCCAGCGGCCCTCGGCGCGGAAGCTGCCGGAGCTGCGGCCCCCCCGGGCCAGGTTGATGCAGGTGTTCGACCGTTGTACGCGTGCGCAGAAGGCGTCGCCGTAGCCGCTGTTGCTGGCCATCGTCGAGTCGCCGACAAGGATGACGCGCACCGGCTTGGCCGGAGGAGGGGGCGCGGGGTCGGCGGCGTGGACGGCGTGGGCGCACATCGACAACGCGACGGCGAAAAAGCTGATCGGGAGTTTCATAGGCTTCTCGAATAAAAAAAGGCGCCGGCCGCAATCGCTGCGGGCCGGCGCCGTTGATCAAGCATCCATCGACATCATCGGGTTCTATTAATAGAACTTGTAGGTGGCGCGGAAGTTGAAGGCGCGGCCGATTGGGCTGGCTGCGCTGCTCAGATAACCGTTGCTATACAGGCTGCTGTTGGTCACAGGCGGCTTGGAATCGAGCAGGTTGGTGATGCCGGCGGTGAGCGACAGGTTTTTGAAGCCCGTGTAGGTCGTGGTCCAGTTCCAGTTCTTGTACGAGTTGATGTCGCGCCAGTACTGCTGCGCCACCAGGTTCTGGTCTTCGTACTTCGAGTTGTAGTTCTGGGTGAAGGTGCTGTTCCAGTTGCCCATCGCCCAGTTGAACTTGGCCACGTGCTTCCAGCGATAGGTGATGATCGGGAAGCTGCTGGTGGTGCCGTTCGACGCCAGGCCGAAGCGGCCGACGTTCGACACGTAAGGGCTGCCGTTGTCGAGCTGATTGTCGAACTGCGTCAGGTAGGTGCCGTCGATCGATACCTTGAAGTCGCCGAACGAGGTGCGCGGGAAGGCGTACGACGCCGAGACGTCGATACCGGCAGCCTTCTGTCCACCCAAGTTCATGATGGTGTTGCGGATGAAGTTGATGGTGCCGTCGGCGTTGCGCACGAAGTAGGGCGCGTACTTGACCGGATCGAGGAAGTAGACCTGTTCCGGCAAGTTCGCCAGCATGTCGGTCATCTTGATGTTCCAGTAGTCGATCGACACCATCGAGGTGGCGGTCGGCTCGAACACGGTACCGAAGGTGAAGCCCTTCGATTTTTCCGGCTGGACGTCGGCATTGCTGCCGGTCTGGCGCGGCAGCTGCACGTTGCAGACGGTCGCGGCGACGTAGCCTGGTTGCGCGGTGCCGGTGCCGGCCACGCCTGGACGGCCGCCCGGGCACAGTACCGGATCGTCCCAGCGCGCCGAGGTCAGGCCGGTGGCGCCCGGCAGGCGGTAGCCGTAACGGTCGAACAGGGTCGGCGCGCGGAAGCCGGTGTTGGCCGAACCGCGGAACATCAGCTGCTTGGTCGGCTCATAGCGGAAGCTGACCTTCGGATTGATGGTGTTACCGAAGTCGCTGAAATAGTCGTCACGCACGGCGACGTTGACATTCAGTTTTTTGGTGAACGGCATATCCAGTTCGGCGAACAGCGCGGCGACATTGCGGCCACCTTCGCCGTGCGACGGGCTGGCGTTGGCGTAGGTCACTTGGCGCACGATGTCGAGGCGAGTGTCCTCGTTGGTGTCGCGGCTGAAGCTGGTGCCGACGGCGACCGCCATCGAGCCACCGCCCAGTTCCATGACGGAGCGGCTGGCGGTGAGGTCGACGCCGGTGAAGGTGCTCTTCGACTCGCGGTTCTTCTGGCCGTCGACGTTGATGCTGGCCAGGTAGGCGCGGCCTTCGGCGTCCTGCAGGCCGAACGGATTGAGCTGGCCGTTGCGCAGGCCGTCGAGCAGGCCCTGGCCGGTGAAGTAGCCGTTGTCGTAGTAGTTGTCGCGGTTGGAGATACCGATCACCAGGCCGGTCTTGTAGTCCCAGCCCTTGACGGTGCCTTCGGCGGTGATGGCCACGCGCTGGTTCAGCTGCACGTCCTTGGTGGCGGCGGCGCCGTAGTCGGCGACGGCCCAGGTGGGGATCAGGGTGGCGCCGTTCAGGCCGGACATCGCCGGCACGCCGCCGCTGTTCCCCGGATACCATTTGCTGGTCGATGGCAGCTGCGGCTGGACGCCGTTGACGGCCAGCGCGTTGGTTGGATTGCGGGTGCCGATGATATGCTCCTCGCCGCGCGAGTAGTCGATCGAGACGGTGTGGTCTTCGCCGAGCTTTTTCGAGGCGCGGGCGTAGAACGTCACCTGCTGGTTTTCGTACAGCGCGTTGCCGTATGCGCTGTTGTCGATCACGCAAGTGCCGGCGCGGCCCGGGAGCGAATACGGCGCCACGCAGCCGGTGGCGGCGTACGGATTGCGCGCGGTGCGGTTGGTGGCGGTGGTGAAGTTGGCCGGCGTGGCGTTGCCGCCGGTGCCCAGGTTCGGCGCGCGGCCGATGCTGGTCAGCAGTTCCGGGGAGCTCAGACGGGCGCGGTCGCTCGCGGCCAGGGCCGAGCGCTTGTGCGCGTCGATCGTGCCCCAGATACTCCAGCCGTCGCGTTCCAGATTGCCCTTACCCCAGGTCAGGGTGCCGCGTTCCTCTTCGCCGCCGCCGCGACGGCCCACTTCCACGTGCTGCGCGGTCGCCTCCAGGCCTTCGTATTGCGTGCGGGTGATGAAGTTGACCACGCCGCCGATGGCGTCGGAGCCGTAGATCGACGAGGCGCCGTCGCGCAGGATCTCGACGCGCGCGATCGCGCTCATTGGAATCACGTCCAGGTTGGCGTAGCCGTCGGCGATCGCCTCGTTGGCTAGGCGGCGGCCGTTCAACAGCACCAGGGTGCGGTTCACGCCCAGGCCGCGCAGGTTGATGTTGGTGCCCGAGCCGGCGTTGGACGGCGCCAGCGATGCCGACTGCGGCAGCGCCATCATCAGGTCGGCCAGCGTGGTCATGCCCTGCTTGACCAGGTCTTCGGCCTTGACGGTGCTGACCGGCAGCGACGCCTCGGTGGCCAGGCGCTTGATGCTCGAACCGGTCACTTCGACGCGCTGCATCGGCGCCTCGGCTTCCTGCGCCAGCGCGGCGGTCTGGTTGGCGAGCGTCAGCACGGCCAGGGTAATGGCCGACAACAGCAGCCGTGGTTGTGCGGATCGGTTTTGGACCGGGTGCTCGGGCTTGATCATTCTAGTCTCCTTCGTCTTTTTGAATAAAGTTATACGTCTTGCCGCGACAGCAATGAACGTGAGTGGAGCACCTCGCGTACTCCGTGCCGTTGAGACGAGGGTCGCTGTGCGGGCACAGTCCGGGGTCGCAAACGGTCAATAACTTGATTACTTTTTTTTAGCGGGCAGCATCAAGGCCGCTCCTGCTTTACTGCGGTACTGCAAATCGGTGAATATTCGTTTGAACAGTCGGTTGAACATTAGCCGCGCGAGAACGTGCGGGTCACCCGTTCCAGGTGCGCGCGCATCGCCTTGCGCGCGGCCGCCGGATCGTGGGCGGCGATCGCCTCCAGGATGCGGCGATGGTCCTTCAGCGTTTCCTGGCGCAGTTCCTCGGTCTGGAAGTGTTCCTTGAGCTTGTGCCACAGGCGGCCGCGCTGGTCCCACAGATAATCGAGGGATCCCACCAGCGCGCTGTTGCCGGTGGCGCGCGCGATAGCGATATGGAAGTTGCGGTCGGCCGCCTCGTTGCTTGAGTAATTGGAGTGGTTCTGTTCCATCTCGACGACCGCCTTGAGAATGGCGTCGATGGCGCTGTCGGTGGCGACGCGGGCGGCGATGGCGGCGATTTCCGACTCGATCAGGCGGCGCGCGGACAGCACTTCGAACGGACCGGGGCCGGCTTCGGGCAGATCGGCCGGGGTGGGGCGCTCGCTGACGTAGACGCCGGAGCCGCCGCGCACCTCGATCACGCCGCCCAGTTCCAGCGCGATGAGCGCTTCGCGCAGCGAGGCGCGGCTGACACTGAGCTTGGTGGCAAGGTCGCGTTCCGACGGCAGGCGCTCGCCGGGGGAGATGTGTTCGTCGCGGATCAGTTCCTGGATACGGTCGGCCACGAGACGGTATAAGCGCGTCTCCGGCGTGGTGCCGTCATTGGCCGCTAAAGTTCTCTTCAGCATCGTTCTTGTCTCTTAATGTTATGGTCGTGGCGTTTTTGATATTGCCATCTGGTCAGGCCATTCTAAGGTGGTCTGACCAAAAGGGCAACGTGGACTAGCCAAATTTATTTTTAGCTGTCATACTAAATTCGTCAGGTAACCGCTTTCCAACCGTGTTTTCCCGATGAGGAACCTCGAAAAACACGGTAGAATCAGGGCTGTAAGGTTGTGGCGCCCCGGATACACACAGAACGCTGGCCGGCCAATAATCAAATTGGTCTGACCAATTTATGCTACCAAAAAACAACGTTAGCCGGGCAGAGACTCCCGGAAAGGAAGCCAGAATGATGCCACCGACTAGCGCCGCCACGCCGCGCTACATCCTCATGCACGACAACGACAACGTCGCCATCGTTGTCAACGACGGCGGCCTGCCCGCAGGCGCCGTGTTCGATGACGGCTTGACGCTGTTGGAAGCGGTCCCGCAAGGCCACAAGGTCGCGCTGCGCGCCGTCGCCAAGGGCGAGGCGGTGATCCGCTACAACGTCACCATCGGCTTCGCCGCCGACGACCTGCCGGCCGGCAGTTGGCTCAACGAGCAGAATGTGCAGATGCCGGACGCGCGCGAACTGGTCAACCTGCCGATTTCGACCCGTTTGCAGCCGCCGGCCGAACCGCTGGAGGGCTACACCTTCCAGGGCTTCCGCAATCCGGACGGCAGCGTCGGCACCCGCAACATCCTGGCCATCACCACCACCGTGCAATGCGTATCGGGCGTGGTGGAATTCGCCGTCAAGCGGATCAAGGAAGAACTGCTGCCCAAGTATCCGAACGTCGACGACGTTGTGGGCCTGGAGCACACCTACGGCTGCGGCGTGGCGATCGACGCGCCGGGCGCGATGATCCCGATCCGCACGCTGCGCAACATCACGCTCAATCCGAACTTCGGCGGACAGGCCATGGTCGTCAGCCTCGGTTGCGAGAAGCTGCAGCCGACGCGCCTGTTCCCCAAGGGTTCGATCCCGATCCAGAACGGCGGCGGCACAGAGCCGGCGCTGGTGTGCCTGCAGGACGCGCAGCATGTCGGCTTCATGTCGATGATCGACTCGATCATGAAGCAGGCCGAGGCCAACCTGATCAACCTGAACAAGCGCCAGCGCGAAACCGTGCCGGCCTCCGAGCTGGTGGTCGGCGTGCAGTGCGGCGGCAGCGACGCCTTCTCCGGCGTGACCGCCAATCCGGCCGTCGGTTTCGCCACCGATTTGCTGGTGCGCGCCGGCGCCACCGTGATGTTCTCCGAAACGACCGAGGTGCGCGACGGTATCGACCAATTGACCTCGCGCGCGGCGACGCCGGAAGTGGCCGACGCCATGATCCGCGAGATGGCCTGGTACGACAATTACCTGCAGCGCGGCGGCGTCGACCGCAGCGCCAACACCACGCCGGGCAACAAGAAGGGCGGGCTGTCTAACATCGTCGAGAAGGCCATGGGCTCGATCGTCAAATCCGGCAGCAGCGCCATTTCCGGCGTGCTGTCGCCGGGCGAGAAGCTGACGCAAAAAGGCTTGATCTACGCCGCCACGCCGGCCAGCGATTTCATTTGCGGCACACTGCAGCTGGCCGCCGGCATGAACGTCCATATCTTCACCACCGGCCGCGGCACCCCGTACGGCCTGGCGGAAGTCCCGGTGATCAAGGTCGCCACCCGCAACGACCTGGCCAACCGCTGGCACGATCTGATGGACATCAACGCCGGCCGCATCGCCAGCGGCGAGGCCACCATCGCCGATGTCGGCTGGGAGATGTTCCAGCTGGTGCTGGACGTGGCCAGCGGCCGCGAAACGTGGGCCGAGAAGTGGAAGCTGCATAACGCGCTTGTGCTGTTCAACCCGGCGCCGGTGACCTGACGCGCGGTTTACCCTCAGCGCTTTACACTCAACGATCATCCTTCAATAAAAACCGAACGAGAGACACACAACAATGAGTAAGCCATTCAAACGATTGCTGCTGACCGGCGCCGCCGGCGGCCTGGGTAAAGTTCTGCGCGACCGCATCAAGCCCTGGGCCGATGTGGTGGTGCTGTCCGACATCGCCGACATGGGCGAAGCGCGCGAGGGCGAGGAAATCATCCAGTGCGACCTGGCCGACAAGGCTGCCGTCATGAAGCTGCTGGAAGGCGTGGAGGCGGTACTGCACTTTGGCGGCATCTCGACCGAGAACACGTTTGAAAACATCATGCAGGCCAACATCCTCGGCACCTACAACCTGTACGAGGCGGCGCACAAGCAGGGCACCAAGCGCATCATCTTCGCCAGCTCGAACCACACCATCGGCTACTACAAGTGGACCGACTACATCGACGCCGACAGCCCGACCCGCCCGGACAGCTTCTATGGCGTCAGCAAGTGCTTCGGCGAGTCGCTGTCGCGCTACTACTACGACCGCACCGGCCTGGAGACGGTGTGCCTGCGTATCGGTTCGTCGTTCCCCGAGCCGGCCAACCCGCGCATGCTGGTGACCTGGTTGAGCTACGACGATCTGGAAGAGGCGCTGCGCTGCTCGTTGTTCACGCCGCGCGTCGGCCATACGATCCTGTTCGGCGCTTCGGCCAACCCGGCCAGCTGGTGGGACAACAGCAAGGCCGCGCACCTGGGCTTCGTGCCGAAGGATAGCTCGGTGCAGTTCTCCGACAAGTTCCCGGACACCGGCGTGTATCCGGCGGCTGACGATCTGGCGACCGTTTATCAGGGTGGCGGGTTCGCCGCCGTCGGACCGCGCTACAAGGACTGAGGCGGCGCGTAGATGGCGGATTACGGCTTCGCCTAATCCGCCCTACGTGTTTCCGTGGATACGCGTATTCGCGTATCCACAATCGGGTGGTGTTTCCGCAGTCCTGCAAAGATTGACAAGCGACGCACGAAGAACACGGAGACACGTAGGGCGGATTAGCGCAGCGTAATCGGCCATGCGTGCTCCGTCGGCGGCGCATGCATGGCCGATTACGGCGTTCCGCCCTACATCTGCGCGGTCACCATCGCGGCGTTGTAGGCCGCGTGCACCAACATCGGCGCCAGCAGCGTCTTGCTGCGCTCATACACCCAGGCAGTACACAATCCCACCACGAACACCGGCAACAGCGACAAGGTGGGATGCACCGCAGCGAAAACGGCGGCGCTGATGACGATCGCCTGCGCGGCCGGCATCGAGCGGCGCAGCCCACCAAAAATCAAACCACGGAAGATGAACTCTTCGCACAGCGGTGCCGCCAGCACGGTGAGCGCGAACAGCCATAGGCGCGTGTCGGGAGCAGGCGGCAGCGCCGGCAGCAGTCCCGCCAGCGACGAGTGCTTCAACGCGTACAGATAGCCGAAAGCGACGGCGCAGCTGACGACGATGGCGACGGCGGCGTCCCGCAGCGATGCGCCGAGCCGGATGCCGCGCCATATCGCCGGCACGTTCGCCGTCTTGCTGCGCCAGTAGATCAGCCGCACCAAGGCGTAGACCACCAGGCCGGATAAGCCAAAGGCCAGCGTGATGACATCCAACCCCGGCGCCTTGGCGTCATCCGCGAGCACCAGCACCAGGATGCCCTGCATGATGAAGAAGGCTGTGGCGGCGATCAAACCGTCCGAGGTCGACACGCGCGCCGGCTGCGCGGCGGCCGGGTCGAGCAGGTAGGGCAGGGCGTCGCGCGCCTTCTGCCACAAGGCTAGCGCGAAGGACGCGGTCAGCACCATCGTGATCAGCTTCTGCGCCCAGTTGTCGCTATAGATCGACCAGGTGTAAAAGCTTGCCAGCAGCATGTACAGGTAGGCGTAGGTAGGCCGCACGCGGGTACGCACTTCCACCGCCGTCGGGTCGCAGGCGAAGACGCCGAGCGAGACGGCGATCATCGAGTAGATCGGAATACCTGCTAGTACCGTCAGCGCCAGCACCGGCGCGCGCCAGTCCCACGTGTCGGTATGCATGGCGGTAAAGGCCAGCACGATCAACGGGTAGGTCATCGCCAGCACGCCCCACAGCTTGGCCTTTTCCTTCAACACGCTTTCCATCGAGCGCGGCACGGTGTATAGCAGCCAGAGGACGTGGCCCTCGTTGTTCAGCGTCTGGAAGGCCGACAGCATCAGCACATAGACGCCGATGCCGAACGCGATCGCGGCGGCCGCCGTGTGGTGCTGGCCCAGCTCTCCCATACTGTTCAGCGTACCGTTGAACACCACCTGGCTGCCGACGATGATGACCGGCAGCAGCAGCGTTTGCACGAGGAAGTTGCGGTCGCGGCTCAATAACCGCAGTTCGCGGCGCTGGATCGTCGACAGCAGCGATCCGACCGCCGACAGCGCGCCGGCCGGCGCCTTGGCGGCGACAGCCTTGCCGCGCGTGCTCTCGCGCGAGCTGGAGCCGACCACGCCATTGCGCAGCTGGTAACGCATCAGCGCCACGCCGCTCCACAACAGCACGACGAGTTGCGCCACCAGCAGCGCGGCGGCGGACGCGAACTGCGCCAACGTCTGCGCCTGTATCGCTTGCAGCACCACGCCCGGCGGCGTCCAGGTCATCCAGGACGGGAAGCCGGCCGCCCATTCCATCGCGAAGCCGTCGGCGCGCGGCATGCCGAGCGCCATGACCAAATAGATCAACGGCATATTGAACAGCGACGCGATGGCCTGCAGATTGCGCAGCTGCGACGCCGGGAGCCACATGCGCAGGCCTGTGTCGGCCAGGGTGTGCAGCAGCGCCGCCAGCGGCAGCAGCAGCGCGGTCGCCAGCAGCGCGATCGGCAGCGCGGTCCACTTGAAGCCGGAGTACCAGGCGATCATCAGGTACGGCGCGGTGAGGGCGACGATGCCCGCGCTGTTGCTGGCGCTGCGTTCGAGCAGCCGTCCCCACAACAGCGTGGAGCGCTTGATGGGCAAGGTCACCAGCCACTCCAGATCCCAGTCCGGCTGCGCCATTTCCTTGCTGCCCAGCGGTAGCAGCACGGCGACCGCGAACAGGATCGCCAGCTCCATCGTCAGCCCGTTGAGCAGCGTGGGATCGAACGGCGCCGCATGCAGTTCGGCGGCCGCGATCTCGACGTCCACATGCCGCTGTCCCTGTTTGTCCACGCTCTGGCACGCGCTGGCTTCGACCAGCCGGCACTGCATGTTGACGATCACCGTGCGCGCCAGGCTGCCGAACGAGAACGAGAACAGCAGCGCCACCACCAGCGTCAGTATCCACATGTTGCCGCGCTTGGCGGCGATGCCGTCGCGCGCGTTTTTCTTTTTGAACCGGTTGAACATGGCGCTGGCCATGATCTGGTTGACCTGGCGCGTCAGGCGCATTTTCGCCATCAGCCAGATGGCGCGCGCCGCCGTCGGTTGCCGCATCATTGTGGAGTCTCTGCGCCGGCTTCGTCGGTGATCTTCAGGAAGACGTCTTCGAGCGAACCGCTGGCGGCGGCCTTGGCGCGGATCTCGTCGAGCGTGCCGGTGGCCGCGAGTTCGCCGCGATGGATGATGCCGACCCGGTCGCACAGCTTCTCGGCCATGTCCAGCAGGTGGGTGGAAACGAAGATGGTGACGCCTTGCGCGGCCGCCGCCAGCAGGCGCTCCTGCACTTCGCGCGAGGCGCGCGGATCGAGGCCGTTGATCGGTTCATCGAGGATCAGCACCGCCGGTTCGTGGATCAGCGCGCAGGCCAGGCCGAGGCGCTTCTTCATGCCCAGCGAGTAGTTGACGGCGTAGTCCTCGCCGGCTTCCCGCAGGCCGAATTCGTCGATCAGGCGCGCGCCGCGCTCGGCCGCCTCTGTGCGCGAATAGCCGTGCATCTCGCCGACGAATTGCAGGATCTCGCGCCCGCGCAGGTAGTCATAGAAGATCGGCGTGTCGGGCAGGTAGCCCACGCGGCGTTTGACCTCGGTCGCCTCGGCGTGACAATCGAGGCCGTCGATGAGCACCTTGCCGCCGCTCGGCACCAGGATGCCCATCATCATGCGGATGGTGGTGGTCTTGCCGGCGCCGTTGGGACCGAGGAAGCCGAACACTTCGCCGCGCCGGACGGTCATCGACAGCGGTTTGACGGCGTCGAAACCGCCGTAGGTTTTGGACAGGCCCTGGAATTCGATCATGAGGTCTTCGCGGCCACGGCGGGCTGCAATGTTAAGAAGTTGATATCCATCATAACATCCGTCGCGGCGCGGAAGATAGTCGATGATCGACGGCGGATTTACGGTGCCTTGTACAGGCTCATGCCGAAGCGTTCGGTGCGCGGCAGCCAGTTGCCCTTGATGTCGGCCGAGGCCAGCACGCGCTCGGCGCGGCCGATCAGCAGCGCGCGCGGCACCAGGCCGATGTAGCGCGAGTCCTCGCTGTTGTCGCGGTTATCGCCCAACATCATGTACTGGCCCGGCGGCACGGTGACGGGCGCGAAGTCGCGCCGCGCGATCACCTGCGGCAGGATCTGGATCGCGTGGCTGCGACTGTCGCCGCCCAGCGATTCGCCCAGGCGCACGGCGTCGATGTCGCCGACGCCGGCCAGGGTTTCGGTGGCGGTGCCGATCGGCGCGTAGTCGGCCGGCTGGCCGTTGATGACCAGGCGCTCGTTGCGCATCTCGACGCGGTCGCCGGGCAGGGCGATGATGCGCTTGATCAGGCGCGTGCCGTTCTTCGGCGACGAGAAGGTGACGATGTCACCACGCTTGGGTTCGCCGGTGGCGCCGAGCACGATGTCGGTCAGCGGCACCTTGACGTTGTAGGCCAGGCGGTTGACGAAGACGACGTCGCCCTCGAGCAGGTTGGGGCGCATCGACGCGGACGGGATCGGATTCCAGTCCGCGACGGCGGTGCGGAAAATCCCGAACAGCATCAGGAACATCAGAAAGCCTTTATTCGCGCGCAGCCATTTGTTCATCACGTCTCCGATTTGTGTGGGGTGGGGGAGATGTCATCATGTGGTGAAAAAATTAATCCGGGCTTAGTGTGGTTTTTTCTGCACCTGCGCGCTGCCGACGCCGTGGCGGCGGCCTTCGCTGACGGCGGTGACGGTGCCGTCCGGGTTGAACACCAGCGCGTTGGCGGCGCCGATTTCCTCCGGCGCGGCGCTCCATCGCTGGCCGCTTTTTTCCAGCGCGGCCGCTTGCGCGCCGCCCGGGAAGCCAGGCTCCACATCGGTCGCTTCGCCGTTGCGCTCGGACAGGCGCGGCGCGTTCAACGCGTCCGGCATGTTCATGCCCAGGTCGATGTGATTGACGATCGTCTGCAGCACGGTGGTGATGATGGTCGCGCCGCCCGGACTGCCGATGGAGAACGCCGGCTTGCCGTTCCTGAACGCCAGCGTCGGCGACATGCTGCTGCGTGGCCGCTTGCCCGCCTCCGGCACGTTGGGACGCGGGCCGGAGAAATCGAAGTCGGTCATCTCGTTATTGAGCAGGAAGCCGTAGCCCGGCACCACGATGCCGCTGCCGCCCCAGTCTTCGATTGTGTAGGTGTAGGCGACGATGTTGCCGTCCTTGTCCGACACCGTCAGGTGCGTGGTGTGCGCGCTTTCCTTCAGCATTTTGATGGCGGTGGCGGGGCGCAAAGGCACGCTCTGGTCGGACTGGAAGGGGTACGGATCGCCGGCCAGCGCCGGCCTGCGCGCCCGCGCCGGATCGATCTGCTGGCGGCGCAGCGCGGCGTAGTCCTTGCTCAGCAGGCCGGCGACCGGCGCCTCGACATATTCCGGATCGGCCAGATAGGCGTTGCGGTCGGCGAAGGCCAGGCGGCTCGCCTCCAGATACAGGTGTTCGGCCTGCGCGCGCGGCATCGCTTTCAGGTCGTAGCCTTCGAGGATGTTGAGCGCCTCGGCGATGGCGATGCCGCCCGAACCGGGCAACGGCATGCCGTAGATGTCGTAGCCGCGATAGGTGCTGTGCACCGGCTGCCGCAGGCGCGCTTCGTAGTTGGCCAGATCGGCCAGGGTCATGTTGCCGCCCCGGACCCGCACGCCGGGCGCCGTAGCCGGCCGGTTGACCGCGTCGACCACGGCGCGCGCCATTTTGCCCGAGTAGAAAGCCTTGACGCCGCCGGCGGCCAGTTCGCGATACGCCTTGGCCAGGCCGGGATTGCGCAGCGTGCCGCCGGCCGCGATGGCCTCGCCGTTTTTCAGGTACAGCGCGGCGGTGGCCGGGAACATGCCGAACTTGGTTTTGTTTTCCCCCGCCATGCGCGAGAAATTCTCGCTGACTTCGAAGCCGTTGGTGGCGACCGCGATGGCCGGCGCCAGCACCTGCTTGAACGACATCGAGCCGTAGCGGTCCAGCGCCTCGTGCCAGCCGCGCACCGTGCCCGGCACGCCGACCGACATGCCGCTGTCGCGCACGGTCTCGAACTTCATCGGCGCGCCGTTATCCTGGAACACGGTGGGCGTGAAGCCGGCCGGCGCCGTTTCGCGATGGTCGATGGTGATGACGCGCTTGTCCTTGGCCAGGTAGATCACCATGAAGCCGCCGCCGCCGATGCCGCAGCTGAACGGATCGGTTACGCCCAGGGTGGCGGCGGCCGCGACGGCGGCGTCGATGGCGTTGCCGCCCTGGTTGAGGATGGCGAGCGCCGCTTTCGACGCCGGCTCGCTGATCGTGGCGACGGCGCCGCCGGTGCCGGTGGCGACCGGGGTTTTGGTCCATGCCGCGGACGGCAGGACCAGGGTGACGATAACGGAGTAGAGGAGGACGGTGCGGGCGGGACGGGTTGGAGGTGTCATAAGGGGCGCGGTGTCGGGTCCGAGGGTGGCGTGTTGCTCACTCTCAAGCTTACCCGATAATCCGGCGCCGGTTCATTTTTGGCGGGCACCGCTTGCGGCTCTACGCCGGCCAGGGCGAAGGTCAGGCCGTCCTGGGTCACGCTCTGTTTGCCGTTGGGCATGCTGTCCGACAGCACGAAGTTGCTGGTCGTGCCATCCGCCTTGGTCAGGGTGAAGCTGTAGCTGATATAGCCGGCCCAGACGCAGACGGCGCCGACGCGGCAGCGGCTGTCGTTGACGCGCTCGAGCTTGACGGTGGGCGCGGTGGCGCCGCCGGCGATGCCCTGGGTGGCGGCCGGGGCGATGACGGCGCTGGCGCCTTGTTGCAGCACGTAAGTTGTGTTGAACGGTTTGTTGGCGGTGGCGCCGGCCGTGGCGCGGCTGTTGGCGGTGCCGCAGGCGTACAGCATGGCCATGACGCCTATTAGCAAGGGCAGAACGATCAGCTGCCGCAGTATTGTCTTGATCATGTGCGACCTCTTGAATGCAAAGTGGCCGTTAGCTTAGCAAAAGTATCATTTTGACGGCGCACGAACCGCATGCCGCCGTGGTTTGCTCAAATAGGGCCACGCGGGGTGGATAAGCTGCGTAGAATGTCTGCTCTGAATTATTTTTGGATTAAAGACATGAAAAAAACTGGCCTGGCGAAGAGTGATGCCAAAAAATTGATGGGCAAGATGGCCGGGCCGAGCGCGGCGACCTTCGGCAAAGTGGCCGAGGTGGTCGACAAGCGCGAGCAGCGCCGGCGCGATCAGGCGGCCGGTTTGGTGCCGTTCGCGGTCAAGCTGAATGGCGAGTTGGTGGCGCAGCTGAATGCGCAGGCTGCCGATCGCGGTGTGGATATGAACCAGTTGGTGGCGGAGTTGCTGGCCAAGGGGCTGGCGGCTTAAGTCCTTGGCGGCGCTTGGCGGCTTACGGCGTGCCGCCTGATCCGCCCTGCGTGTCTCTGTGGCAAATTTATGCCGCCTAATAAAAATGCCGCGCGGTTCGCACCGCGCGGCATTTTTTGTGCTCCAGCCCGTTACGTTTACACGTAGGCGGCCAGCGAGCCTTTCATTTTCTTCAGCGCGGCCGATTCGATCTGGCGGATGCGCTCCGCCGATACGCCGAACTCGTCGGCCAGCGTGTGCAGGGTGGCGCCGGAGCCGTCGTCGTTGGCCAGCCAGCGCGCTTCGACGATGCGGCGCGAACGTGGATCGAGCTTGCCCAGCGCCTGTTCCAGACCTTCCGATTGCAGGCGGGTGACTTGTTCCGCTTCCAGCACGCGGGTCGGCTCGCTCTGCTCGGACGACAGGTAGGCGATCGGGGCGAACTTGTCGTCCTCGTCGTCGTTCGGCGATTCCAGCGCGATGTCGCGACCGCTCAGACGGGTTTCCATCTCGATCACTTCTTCGCGTTTGACATCCAGCAGCTTGGCCAGGCTGTCGATCTGCGCCGGGCTCATCGCGTCCAGGCCGGTCTTGTGGCTGCGCAGGTTGAAGAACAGCTTGCGCTGCGCCTTCGTCGTCGCGACTTTGACCAGGCGCCAGTTTTTCAGGATGTACTCGTGCATCTCGGCCTTGATCCAGTGCATCGCGTACGACACCAGGCGTACGCCCTGGTCCGGGTCGAAACGCTTGACGGCTTTCATCAGGCCGATATTGCCTTCCTGGATCAGGTCGGCGTGCGGCAGGCCGTAGCCCAGATAGCCACGGGCGATCGATACCACCAGGCGCAGGTGCGACAACACCAGCTCCTGCGCGGCGCCCAGGTCGTTGTTGTCCTTGAGGCGCTTGGCCAGCGAGATTTCATCGTCGTGCGTCAGCATCGGCAGGCGATTGACGGCGGAAATATAGGCGTCCAGGTTCCCCAGGTTGCCAGTGAACCCGAGTCCTAAAGCGCCCTTGTTGGTGGGGACCAACGCGGCAGGTGCGGACATCATAGTCATTTTCATTCCTTCGCTCGAAATTGCCAAGTCTCGTAGTGCCCAGAGGGCCACAAAGACAGAAAATATTGCTTAATTACCATTTCTGCGGAGTGTTATGAACTCTGCAGTTTTCATATATTAGCACTCTCCTCGGTTGAGTGCCAATCACCTTATTTTTATCGCCACGATAGTGAAAATACTATCGGGTTGGTATGAATAATGGCTTTTGATAAATCAAGCATGCGCCACGGAGCTTAGGCCTGACTTAATGGTGGTTCGGGGAGATGATTGCATGATAGGCGGGCGCGACGACCGTTTCCGTGCGCGAACGCACGGAAAGGCCGACGGAATTAACTCAGCAATTAATTCAGGCGGGACAGGTGGCGCTGCACCGACAGCAGCGCGGCGATCAGGCCGAGGCCGGCAGACAGGGCCAGCAGGCAGGCCATCATCACCGGTTGCAGCGGCGCGAGCTGGAATTCGGACGCATACAACCTTGCAAATTCGGCAATCGCGGTGTTCAACGGGCGCAGCGCCAGCGCCACGGCGCCCAGCGCCAGTCCGCCGGCGCACAGTCCCAGCAGTGCGCCGGTGTAATAGAAGGGCCGGTGGATGAAGCTGTCGGTCGCGCCGATCAGCTTGGACACCAGGATTTCCTCCCGCTGCGTCATTACCTGCAGGCGGATGGTGTTGAAGATGACGGCCACCACCACCGTGCCGAGGGTGACCGCCAGCAACAGCAGTCCCAGGTGCAAAATATTCAGCAGCGCGGCCAGCCGCTTGACCCAAGCCGAATCGACCTGCACCGTGTCGACGCCGGGCAGGGCGCGGATCTGCTCGGCCAACTGGTCGACGTCGCCGCCGGACTGCGCCAGACGGAAGGCGTCCAGTTTGAGCACATAGCTGTCCGGCAGCGGATTTTCGCCCAGCGTGGTCAGCACGTCGGCCAGGCCGCTTTTCTCGCGCATGCTTTCCAGCGCTTTTTCACGCGAGGTGAAGATGATCTTGGCTTGCTTGTCCGGCAAGGTCTGGCGCAGCTGCACGGCCAGCGCCTCGGCCTGGTCGCGCGGCGTTTCCTGTTTGACGAAGACGCTGATTTCCGGATCGACCGACAATTGCTCGGACATCGGACGCACATTGTCGAGCAGGGTCACGCCCGTGAACGGCAGGGCCAGCGCGATCGCCACCACGATGATGTTGAACAGGAAACTGCCCGGCGAACGGCGCAGATGGACCAGCGCGGCGGACAGCGCGTAACGGTGTTGGCGGAACCAGTACGTCATGCCGCCACCTCCAGTTGACCCTGGTTAAGATGGATGACGCGCGCGGCCGCGTCGAGCATCTGCTCGTCGTGGCTGGAAATGAGGCAGGTGACGCCGACCGAATGGAAGGCCTTGAGCGCGTCGAGCACCTTGTTGGCGCTGGCACGGTCGAGGTTGGCGGTCGGTTCGTCGGCCAGGATCACTTGCGGCCGGTTGACGATGGCGCGCGCGATCGACACGCGCTGCTGCTCGCCGCCGGACAGGGCCAGCGGTTGCGAGTTGGCGCGGTCGGCCAGGCCGACCTTGTCGAGCGCGGCGCGGGCGCGTTGTTCGGCCTGGTGGTGCGAGGCGCCCGTCACCAGCAGCGGCAACATGACGTTGGCAAGGATGGTGCGGTCGTTGAGCAGGCGTTGTTGCTGGAAGATCAGACCGAGATTGCGGCGCAGAAACGGCACGGCGGCCGGCTTGATGCGGGCGATATCCTGGCCGTTGACGATGACGTGGCCGGACGTGGGCCGCTCGATGGCGGCGATCATCTTCAACAGCGTGGATTTGCCGGCGCCCGAGGGGCCGGCAAGAAACACCAGTTCGCCTTTTTCTACCGTGAGCGAGATGTCGCGCAGCGCCATCGCGTCGGGGGAGTATTGTTTCGAGACGTTCCGGAATTCGATCATGTAATGGGGGTTATCCGAGCAAATTAGGGGAGCAAAGCGTCGACGAACTCGGCGGCCACGAACGGCTGCAGGTCTTCGATTTTTTCGCCGATGCCGATGAAATACACCGGCACCGGGCGCGCGCGGGCGATCGCCGCCAGCACGCCGCCCTTGGCGGTGCCGTCCAGTTTGGTGATCACCAGGCCGGTCAGCTTCAGGGCGTCGTCGAAAGCTTTCACTTGCGCCAACGCATTTTGCCCGGTATTGCCGTCGATAACCAGCAGCGTTTCGTGCGGTGCGCCGTCCATGCCCTTGCCGATGACGCGCTGCACCTTCTTCAACTCTTCCATCAGGTGCAGCTGGGTCGGCAGGCGGCCGGCGGTGTCGATCATGACCACGTCCAGGCCGCGCGCCTTGCCGGACTGCACGGCGTCGAACGACACGGCGGCCGGGTCGCCCGACGCTTGCGAGATGACGGTAATGTTGTTGCGCTGGCCCCAGACCATCAATTGCTCGCGGGCGGCGGCGCGGAAGGTGTCGCCGGCGGCCAGCAGCACCGATTGGCCGTTCGATTGCATGTGCTTGGCCAGCTTGCCGATGGTGGTGGTCTTGCCGGCGCCGTTGACGCCGGCGATCATCATCACCATCGGCTGATGGCGGCCCAGTTCGAATGGACGCTGGAGCGGGGTCAGCAGCTCGACCATCAACTGCTTGAGCGCGGTCTTGACGGCGGCGGCGTCGAGCAGCTTGTCGTCCTTGACCTTTTGCCGCAGGGCGTCGAGCAGGTATTCGGTGGCGTCGACGCCGGCGTCGGACATCAGCAGCGCGGCCTCGAGCTCGTCGTACAGGTCGTCGTCGATCTTGGCGCCGACGAACAGCAGCGACAGGTTATTGGAGGTTTTGGACAGGCCGGCCTTCAGCCGCGTCATCCACGACTGCTTTTGCGCCGGCTCCTCGATCGGCATCAACGCTTCCTGGACGTAGCTGTCGACGATGGCGGGGGGAGCGGGGGTGGAAACAGGGCTGCCTACGGGCGCCGGCGCGGGGATCTGGACCTCTGGCGCCTCGGGGGCGACAGGTTTTTTCTTGAAGAAACTAAACATGGATATGTGGTTGGGGGCGCTTCAAGCTGATGCCCGGCAGCGCCGGACACGGGGAAATACGGCTATTTTACCAGAGCGTGGCCGGGCGGCCGTGGGCCGCTACCGGAATGACAACTTTTTCAGCCGGTCGCGACGCTGGCGTTGCGCATGCGCCATTCGGTGATGGCGGCGCTGATGTCGGACAGCGCGAACACCCGCACAAAGGATGGACGGCGCCGTTTGAGCGCGGCGTTGCCGCCGCCGGCCCACAGTTCGACGCTGCCGTTGAGGCGGGTATGCAGTTCGGCCAGGCCGTCGAGCGCCTGGCGCGGATTCATCGCCACCGAGAACGACAGCGCGATGATGTCGACCCGCTGCACCCGCGCCGCCTCGACGATGTCGAGCAGCGGCGTTTGCACGCCCAGCGAGATGCAGTGCGCCCCTTCGGCCACGCACATGGCCTCGGCCATCAGCAGGCCCAGCCCGTGGCGCTCCTGCGGCAGCGTGGTCAACATGATGCGCGGCGCGCCCAGGTTGCTGGCGGCCGCCTGCGGCATGGCGAAGATGGCGCTGCGCATCACCACCGTCAGCGACTCCGTATACAAGTGTTCCTCGAACGTGGCCAACTGGCCGCTGGCCCAGGCGTCGCCGACCAGCGTGGTCAGCGGCGCCACCAGGTCGATGACGAAACTCTTCAAGCCCATCATCAGCAAGGCCTGCGACAACTGGCGGCGCAACGCTTCCATTTGATGGGTTTTGCACAAGTCGAGATAGCGCTGCAGCTCGGGCGGCGGCAGCGACGGGCCGTTGGCGCCGCCGGTGGCCTGGCCGGTCAGCGTCTGCAATTCCTCCGCGCTGAACTGGATCACCTTGCCGGGACGGAAGCCGAGGTCGATCAAGCGCTTGACCAGACGCAGCTTTTGCACCTGTTCGATCGGGTAGACGCGCTCGCCGTTGGGGTCGCGCAGGGGCTGGGGGAAGTCGTAGCGACGTTCCCAAACCCGCAGGGTTTCCTTGGCAACGCCGGTGTCTCGCTCGACGTCGCTGATCGTGCTAGGAACTGGTTGTGAAGAAACAGTAGTTGTCATTAGAGAATCTTAAGCGGCTGCCGTTGTTCGACAGTCGCAAGTGTTGGCACAGGGTCGGGGTGCACGGCGCTGGAAGCGGTTCTGATCCGGCGCGACCTGCATTTTACCTTCGTTTCGCACCCAAAAGTTTCCCCATCCAAAGCTCATTTTGGTGCGTATAACCAGTACTAAAGACCTTGTCCACGACATGCAGTTGACATTGAGAACTAATTAACAGATTATCGCCTTTGCCCATGAATTGTCCCGGACAAAATATTTTGTAACGGTGGAAAATAATGAAAATAGCTGTTGTTGGCAGAGGAATTTCCAGTCTCTCCCGCGCCTATCGGCTGGTTAAGGGGGGTGATGAGGTCGTGTCGCAAGCGGCCGGCGCGCGTTTTGCGGCCATAGTCATGCCCTGGATGTAACTCTTGGTGGTAAAACCCACGGTGCCGACGCTGGTTTCATTGTTTTCAATCACCCGAGGTCGATGTCGCAAATTTCTTTTAGATCATACCTTGATGCGCAGGGACATAGCGCACGGTTTTGCCGCTTCAGCATCATTAGGCCATCCACTGCATGAAATGGCGGCTCAGCGGCACCGTCAGCGCGGCCAGCAGCGTTTGCAACGTGATCAGCGACGCCATCAACCGCGTGTCCCCACCCATCTGCTTGGCCATGATGTAGGCGTTGGGCGCGGTCGGCAGCGCGCAGTAAAAGCATGCCGCCAGCGCCACCGGCGCCGAGACGGCAAACATCAAACACACCTTGGCGGCGATCAGCGGCATGGCGACCAGCTTGAGCAGCGACGTGAACCCCAACGCCAGCGGCCGCAAGCCTTGCAACGAAAACACCAGCCCGCTGCCGACGCAGATCAGGCCCAGGCACAAGGCCGCCCGCCCCAGGATGTCGAGCGTGTTCATCAACGGCGCCGGCAGCTCCAGGCCCGACAAACTGAACACCACGCCGGCCAACGTCGACAGGATGATCGGATTGCCCGCCAGCGCCTTGAGGATCTTGCCGAAATCGGTCGGCACGCCGCTCCACCACGACAGTGCGACGACCGAGATGATGTTCACCACCGGCAGGCACAGCGCCAGCGACAGCATCACCAGCGAGGCCGTCGGCGGGGCGAAAAACAGGCTCGAGACGGCGATGCCGAAATAGGTGTTGGGCCGCATCGCGCCCTGGACCACCGACGAGCGCGCCGCGTCGGGCAGGGCGCGCGCCGCCAGCAGCGCCAGCACGGCGGCGGCGACGATCAGCGCCGTCGGCAGCAAGGTGGCCAGCGCCAGTTCGCCTACCTCGCCGGAGCGGAAGCTCAAGCGGGCCGTGCCGGCAAACAGCAGCGCCGGAAAGCAGATGTTGTACGAGAACTTCTCGATCGACGGGAAGAAGGCGTCCGGCAGCCATTCGTAGCGGCGGATCGCCACGCCCAGCAAAATGATCAGGAAAACGGGAATGATGGCTGCGAGCATGCTTAATCTGCCGAAATGCCGGACGGGCCGATGCGGTCCGCGTTGGGCGTGTTGGAAATGCGGATGCGGATCAAATGCCGGTCCGGATCGCTGTATTTGGCGCGGCCGTGCAGCGTACGCTGGTTGTCCGCCCACAGCAGTGTATCGTCCGGCAACTGCCGATGGAAGCGCGGAGCGCGCCGCTCGACAATCTCGTTGACCAGTTCCAGCGCGGCGACCAGCGCGTCGGTGCGCAGTTCCGGCCGCGCGGCCAGGCCCTTGACGATGGAATCGTAGCGCCAGCGCATGGCCGGTGCGCCGTCCAGCGCGGCCGGCCGGTGAAATACCGGCGCCATGTGGTATTCGACCTGTTCGTCATTGGCCGCGTACACCGACGGTACGCGGAACGGCAGCGGGGTTTCGCTGAGCAAGGTGTAGGCGGTCCGTCCCTCTTCACTGCGCTGCAACTCGGCGAGGACGTCTTCGACATCGATCAACAGCGATTCGCCGCCGTTGCAGCGCGCGGCCGCGACCACGTACAAAAGAAACTGCTCCTCAGGCATCGGATAAAACGAAGAGTCGGTATGCATGTCGGCCCCACCGACGCGCTCGGAGAAGGTTACAAAGCGCGATTGCTGCTCGCTGCCGGCGCGGGCGCGCACGTCCCAGGCGACGCGGCGGGTGCGCTGGTCGGTCGATGTCGGAAAGCCCTGGCACAGCGCGATCGCGTACAGCACGGCGTTGCGCTGGGCTTCGCCGAGCGCGCCCAGGCCCAGATTGGTGATGGCCATGCCGCGCGCCTTGAAGCGGCGGATCATCCCGCTCAGCTGGTTCAGCGCCGGCACCGCGCGCAGCTCCCGCTGCAGCCGTACTTCGTCCGGATGGGGGTAGAAGCCGTTGCCGTTGAAATCGCTGAAGTGGCGCGTGACGATGTCGACGATCAATTTGAGGTCGTCCGCCCAAGGGAAATCGCGCGGGGCGACGATGATGTTTTGCGGTTGTGCGTGTGTGGCCGGCATGCAATTCCTCCTGTATCAATTTCCGTTTGGAAATAACCGCCTGGATATTAACTTTAGGAAATATTGCCAAGCAAGCCTTGATCTTTACTTAACTTTTACCTTTTTTACCTATGAGAAACGCTGTTTTTGCTGAAACATTAAGCAATCATTCATACAAAATAATCTGTTGTGGCACGGTCTTATAACATATATGTCCATGTGGAAACTACGTAGAACCCATGCAAGTATTGGTGAAATTGATAATGTGCAACCGATTGTTTGGTGTCGGTTTTTGCGAACATTTGCTCGGTTTTCCTAGGAAAGATGCGGTCTCCGGCGGATCGCCGGCGCCATCGCCGATGCGGGGTAACGTTTCAAGCAGGAAATGTTGCAATGGAGTAGCATGTTGCCTTATGGAAATTACAGCTTAGTTACCTTCTTGCTAACGCTGGTGCGGCTTCCGCTGCCGCCTCGTTTCGATGCGCCGAAACCCGCCCGCGTGAACGACCTCTTTTAAGGAATCAAACGATGAAATGGCTACAAGACCTCAAATTGGCGACCAAATTGGGCATGGCGTTCGCCGCCGTGCTGCTGCTGACCACCGTGGTCGGCATGTTCTCGATCGCCAAGCTGGCGCAAGTCAACGCCACCGCGTCGGAACTGTCGTCGCGCTGGATGCCGGCCATGCGCGTGGTGCAGGATCTCAAGGCGCAGGTGGCGCGCGTGCGCACCCGCGAATTCCAGTACATCATCTCCAGCGAACCGAGCGAGATGGACAAGTACGACAAGGTGATCGCCAACGACCTGGTGGACCTGGGCAAGATGCAGGCCGATTACGTCAAGCTGATCTCCACCCCGGAGGAGAGGCAGTTGTATGACGGCTTCCTGTCGATGTGGGACCGTTACATGGTGGAGGACGGCAAGATCCGCGCGGCCATGCGCGCCGGCGACGACGCCGCCGCCAAGGCGCTGATCCGCGGCGAGTCGAACAAGCTGATCGTGTCGCTGCGCGGCCAGATCGACAAGCTCGTCAAGCTGTACGGCGACGGCGGCATCGACGCCGCCAGTCGCGGCGACGCCACTTACGCGTCGGCCCGCCTGTGGATCATCGCCCTGCTGGCCGGCAGCGTGGTGCTTGGCGCGCTGGGCGCGATGTCGATCACCAACTGGCTGGTCAAGCGCCTCGGCGGCGAGCCCGACTACGCGGTGCGGATCGCCGGCCAGATCGCCGCCGGCCAGCTGACGGTGGAGGTGCACACCCATCCGAACGACCGCGACAGCCTGCTGTTCGCGATGAAGTCGATGCGCGACAGCCTGGCCGATATCGTCGGCCAGGTGCGCGCCGGCACCGACACCATCGCCACCGCGTCCGGCCAGATCGCCGCCGGCAACGTCGATCTGTCGTCGCGCACCGAGCGGCAGGCCAGCTCGCTGGAGGAGACGGCCGCCTCGATGGAGGAGCTGACCGGAACCGTGCAGCAGAACGCGGCCAGCGCGAGCGAAGCCAACGAGCTGGCGCTGAGCGCGTCGGCGGTGGCGCAAAAGGCCGGCGCCGTGGTGTCGCGGGTGGTCGATACGATGGGCTCTATTAATCAGTCGTCGCGCAAGATTGTCGACATCATCGGCGTGATCGACGGCATCGCCTTCCAGACCAACATCCTGGCGCTGAACGCCGCCGTCGAGGCGGCCCGGGCCGGCGAGCAGGGGCGCGGCTTCGCCGTGGTGGCGTCCGAGGTGCGCAACCTGGCCCAGCGCTCGGCGGCGGCGGCCAAGGAAATCAAGGAATTGATCAGCGATTCGGTCGACCAGGTCGAGGCCGGCAGCAGGCTGGTCGAGCAGGCCGGCGCGACGATGGAGGAGGTGGTCGTCAGCGTGCGCCGCGTGACCGATATCATGAGCGAGATCACCTCGGCCGGCCAGGAGCAGCGCGCCGGCATCGAGCAGGTCAACGCGGCCATCGCCGAGATGGATGCGGTGACGCAGCAGAACGCGGCGCTGGTGGAGGAGGCCACGGCCGCCTCCCACAGCATGCAGCAACAGGCCGGCGCCTTGGCCGCGCTGGTGGCGGTGTTCCGGCTGGAACCGGCGTCGGCGGACCGGTCGGCGCTGCGCGCGGTGCCCGCCGGCAGCCGCGAAGTGCCGGCCGCGCGCCTGCCGATGCCGGTGCGCCGCCGCGCGTGACGCGGCATAAGAGCGCAGGACATGAGTTTGGCTCATGCATGGAAGGGCGCTGGCGCAAGCCGCCATCTCCCTTCTTTGGGGCAACAATGTGTCGGAATGGTGCGGGATGTGTCGTTTATGTGCAACAGGTAGCAATTTCTTACAAATTCCTGATGCACTGCAATAGTTGCTCTGCGGACAGAATTTATGGCTAGTTTACTCCTGTAACACTATGATCATTGTTGGTTTGGAGGCCATTTTGCTGTATTTCCACGCCAAACATTCCCTCTGGTTGTTAGCTTATTACCATTGAGTGCGGAGGTTCCTCCGGGGGCTTCAGTATAAAATAGCGCCAGAAATAGCAAAGTGGCTATTTTTACTTGGTCCGACAACGATGTAGTACGCATGCATTGATCTTGCATTTGTCACTAGGGCGGCCCGCAAAACGGGTTGCTGCATGAAGTTCATCGTGCGGAAAACTGGGCTAGTTCGCTTGCTCGGCATGAAATATTGCGATGCGTTAAAATACGGATGTTTTGAAAATCTAACAAGGATAGGGACGTTGCAAGATGAACGTTTTTGCACTTGATGGAGTCGTCAAGCATCAGTATAGTGCCGCCTCCGGTGCGTTTGAGCACCGCGAACCTGCGAGCGTCGATTAAATCGGCCGCAACTTAAGTGAGCGCGTTCCGCCTGATGGGACCGCACAGTGGCAGCTGGGGAGTTTGCCCTCACGCACATACGGCGCCTGCTGGTGACGCCGATAAGCACCGTATTTAGCCGCACTACTAGCTATACCTTTTTACAGCAACACAACTGAAGGAAACACGTAATGAAAAAATCCCTGATCTCCATCGCCATCCTGGGCGCCCTGAGCAACGTAGCTATGGCGCAATCGAACGTCGTTATGTACGGTATCGTCGATGCCGGCCTGACCTCCGAGCGTGGCGGTGCTGCTGGTAACAAGACTGCGGTACAAAGCGGCGTGGCTTCGGCTTCGCGTATCGGCTTCAAAGGCACCGAAGACCTGGGCAGCGGTCTGAGCGCGATCTTCAAACTGGAAGCCGGCGTTAAAATCGACGACGGCACCCTGGACAACGGCAACAACCGCCTGTTCAACCGCGAAGCCTACGTTGGTCTGAGCTCGAAGACCGCCGGTACCCTGACCATCGGTCGTCAGTACACCCCTTACTACGAAACCCTGCGCGACGTGGCCGACCCGTTCGCAATGGGCTACGCTGGTACCGCTAAAAACCTGTTCCCGGTTGCCGGCAACATGACCCGCGCCGACAACGGCGTTGTGTACAAAACCCCATCGCTGTACGGTTTCTCGGCTGCTGCTTCGTACAGCCTGGGTGAAGTCGCTGACGACTCCGGCGCACAGCGTCAACTGGGCGCGTCGGTTGGCTACACCAACGGTCCTCTGAACGTTGCTGTCGCTTACAACAACCGTAACAACGACACCGCTACCGTTAAAACCAACAGCATCGGCCACAACACCCTGCTGGCAGCGAACTACGACTTCAAAGTTGTTAAAGTTTTCGCAGCCTACAGCCAGGACAAGGGCCAGAACAGCGCGCCTCTGGCTAACGCCACCAACCCATTCGGCTACACCGTTGCTCCAGTCGCGTCGCAAGACAGCGCTGACGCACTGGTCGGCGTGACCGTTCCAGCCGGTAACGGCGTGGTGATGGCTTCGTACATCCGTAAAAACGACAAAGAAGTCGCTAACAACGATGCAAGCCAGTGGGGCGTTGGCTACTCGTACAACCTGTCGAAGCGCACCAGCGCTTACCTGGCGTACGCTAAAATCAAAAACAAAAACGGCGCAGCTTACACCGTTGGCAACAACACCGAAGTTGGCACCGGCGACAAAGCCTTCAACATCGGCGTGAAACACAGCTTCTAATCTGTTCATTCAGAGTTAGTATCAACAACGGCTGCCTGGTGCAGCCGTTGTTCTTTTCTGAAAGCGGTTTTACTGATGACGACGACCATGATGATGAAACGACGCGCCGTGTTCGCCGGCGCCATGCTGATCGCCTCGTGCGCCGTGCTGGCCGCGCCCAAGGCGGCGCGCAAACCGTCCGCCAATGCCGGGCTGCCGCGTTACGGCATGGTGGTGTTTTCCGATTTGTGCATCAACGCCGAGAGCGGCGAATTCGGCGGCCAGCGCATCACCTTGCAGCGCTTCGCCGAGGTCGATACGGTGCTGTACGAGTACACGGCGGGCGGCTTGAGCTGGCCGGTGGTGGCCAGCGACGTCAATATCGATCCGCGTGGGCGTCAGATGTATTTCACCGTGCGTCCGCCCGATGAGGAGGAGCGCACGATCAGCGGCAAGATCGCCGACGGCGGCAGGACCCTGGTGCTCGATGGCGGCTATTGCGGCGACGAGGCGGTGCCGATGCGCTTGCCGCTGGTGACCGATTTCGGGCGCAAGGCCGGCACCTGCAAGGTTTGCCCGCAGCCGAAGAAGGATAAGGAGAAGGTCGAGGAGGCGCCGATGAATCAGGCGCCGTCTTGATTGATTACCGCGACAGATGCCGTTCGTGGAGATAGGTAGGGCTGATTAGCGCAGCGTAATCCGCCATGAGCCTTCGGCGGCGCTCGGCGGATTACGGCGTTCCGCCTAATCCGCCCTACGTGTCTCCCCGGTCATTCAGGATTTTTTGGCCGCTTCGGCGTTCTTGCGGATCGTTTCCAGGGTGGCGCCGGGCGTGATCAGGTTGCCGTCGTAGCGCAATTCGATCAGCGCCGGCAGGTTGCGGCTGTTGGCGTGCGCCAGCGCGCGTTCCAGCGCAGGGCCGAAATCGGCCGTCTTGTCGACCACTTCCCCATGCGCGCCATACGCCGCCGCCAGCGCGGCGAAATCGGGATTGTGCAGCTCCGTGCCCGATACCCGTCCCGGATAGTCGCGCTCCTGGTGCATGCGGATGGTGCCGAACATGCCGTTGTTGAAGACGATGATGACCACCCCCGCCTTGTACTGCACCGCCGTGGCCAGCTCCTGGCCGTTCATCATATATTCGCCGTCCCCTGCAAAGGTGATCACCGTGCGCTTCGAGTCGATGATCTTGGCGGCCACGCCGGCCGGCACGCTGTAGCCCATCGCGCCGCTGGTCGGCGCCAGCTGCGTGCGCATGCCGCCGTAGCTGTGGAAGCGGTGCGCCCAGGTGGCGTAGTTGCCGGCGCCGTTGGTGATGATGGTGTCGTGCGGGGCGATTTTGTCGATCTGTTGCACCACCTGCCACAAGTCCAGCGGCGCTTGGCCGTCCTGGAAAATCGCCGGTTGCTGCTGCCATGCCGCCAGATCGGCCTTGGCCTCGGCCACCGAGGCGCGCCACGCGCCGGCGTCGACCGGCGCCATCGCCGCCAGCATGGCCGCGATCTGCGGCATGCCGCTGTTGATCATCAATTCCGCCTGGTAGACGCTGCCCAGCTCCCCGGCGTCCGCATGGACGTGGATCAGGCGCTGGGCTGGCACCGGCGCGGAAATCAGCGCGTAGCCGCCGGTGGTCATTTCGCCCAGGCGCGGGCCGATGGCGAGGATGACGTCGGCCTCGCGCACGCGCGCCGCCAGCTTCGGATTGATGCCGATGCCGACGTCGCCGACATAGTTGGGATGGGCGTTGTCGAGCAAATCCTGGAAGCGGAACGCGCAGCTTACCGGCAGGTGGTTGGCCTCGGCGAAGCGTTGCAGGTCGGCGCAGGCTTGCGCGTTCCAGCCGCCGCCGCCCAGCAGGACCAGCGGCTTCCTGGCGCTGGCGAGCATGGCGCGCAGCACGTCGATCTGCGCCGCCGACGGCGAGGCTTGCACCGCCTGATAGGCGCGCGTGTCGGCCACCGCGGCGGTGTCGATCAGCATGTCCTCCGGCAGCGCCAGCACCACCGGACCGGGACGGCCGCTGGTGGCGACCTGGAAGGCGCGCGCGAGGTACTCGGGAATGCGCTCGGCGCGGTCGATCTGCGCAACCCACTTGGCCATCTGGCCGTACATGCGGCGGTAGTCGATCTCCTGGAATGCCTCGCGGTCGATGAAGTCGTTGCCGACCTGGCCGATGAACAGGATCATCGGCGTCGAGTCCTGGTAGGCGGTGTGCACGCCGATCGAGGCGTTGGTCGCGCCCGGGCCGCGCGTGACGAAGCAGATGCCCGGCTTGCCCGTCATCTTGCCGTAGGCGTCGGCCATGAAGGCGGCGCCGCCTTCCTGGCGGTTGATGATGAAGCGGATGTCGGAGTCGTGCAGCGCGTCGAGCACGTCCAGGTAGCTTTCGCCGGGTACGCCGAAAGCGGTGTCGACGCCGTGGATCTTCAGGGCGTCGACCAGGATCTGGCCGCCGGTGCGGGTTGGGTGCGTCATGTTCTCGCCTCAAGGGGTATAGGTAGCATGATTCTACGGCCGGGCAGGAGGCAGCGCTTTTCTAATGGCGACATCAAATTATAGAATCGGCGGGCCGGCTGGTACAATACCGCCTGAAGCAAGCCAGACAGCCGCTGGCCAGCGCGTAATGCCTGGCGGGAGGAAGGTCCGGACTCCATAGAGCGGGGTGACGGTTAACGGCCGTCCGCTGAAAGCCGCAAGCGCAAGCCCAAGGTATAAGGCGAGGAATAGGGCCACAGAGACGAGCGTATTAAGTTACGGTGAAACGCGGTAACCTCCACCTGGTGCAATTCCAAATAGGCACGCGATGATGCTGCTCGCGGAGCGTGCGGGTAGGAAGCTTGAGCGCTGGAGTAATCCAGCGCCTAGAGGAATGGCTGTCATAGCGCGGGTTCGCCCGCGCCGTAACAAAATCCGGCCTATCGGCTTGCTTCAACTTACACATATAGATTCGCGGCCGCCGCGGGACCGACGCGCTTACCGCGTCGACCTGGGGACCCGCCGATGAAACGATACATTCTGGCCTTGGATCAAGGCACCACCAGTTCGCGCGCCATCCTGTTCGACCACCAGGGACAGATTTGCGGCAGCGCGGCGGCCGAATATCCCCAGCATTTCCCGCAGCCCGGCTGGGTCGAACACGACCCCGACGACATCTGGAATAGCCAACTGGCCGTGGCCCGTCGGGTCCTGCAAGACAATCAAGTCGATAGCCGCCAGATCGTCGCCATCGGCATCGCCAACCAGCGCGAGACCACCGTGGTGTGGGACCGCAAAACGGGCGAGCCGATCGCGCCGGCCATCGTCTGGCAGGACCGCCGCACCGCCGATACCTGCGACGCGCTGCGCGCCGACGGCAAGGCCGGACGCATCGCCGACATCACCGGCCTCGAACTCGATTCCTATTTCTCCGCCACCAAACTGAAATGGCTGCTCGACCACGTGCCCGGCGCGCGCGACCGGGCGCGCCAGGGCGGGCTGGCGTTCGGCACCGTCGACAGTTGGCTGGTGTACAAGCTGACCGGGCGCCATGTGACGGACGTCAGCAACGCTTCGCGCACGCTGCTGTTTAATATCCACCTGATGCGCTGGGACCAGGACTTGCTGCAGTTGTTCGACATTCCGGAGTCGATGCTGCCGCAGGTGGTGTCGTCCAGCGAGGAAATCGGCATGACCAGGGCCTCGCTGTTCGGCGCGCCGATCGCGGTGGCCGGCATCGCCGGCGACCAGCAGGCCGCCACCTTCGGCCAGGCCTGCCATACGCCTGGCATGGCGAAGAACACCTATGGCACCGGGTGCTTCATGCTGATGCATCTGGGCGAGCATCCGGTGGTGTCGCACAACCGCCTGCTGACCACCGTCGGCTGGCGGGTCGACGGCGCCACCGAGTATCTGATGGAGGGCAGCGTCTTCATGGGCGGCGCCACCGTGCAGTGGCTGCGCGACGGCCTTGGCATCATCGAGAAGTCGTCCGATGTGGAGCCGCTGGCCGCCAGCGTGCCCGACAGCGGCGGCGTGTTCATGGTGCCGGCCTTCGTCGGCCTCGGCGCGCCGCATTGGGACCCGTACGCGCGCGGCGCGCTGGTGGGGCTGAGCCGGGGCAGCAACCGCGCCCACATCGCCCGCGCCGCGCTGGAGGCGATCGCCTATCAAAGCGCGGAGCTGATGGCCGCCATGCAGAAGGATGTGGCGGCGTCGAGCCGGGACATTCCGCTGACCGAGCTGCGCGCCGACGGCGGCGCCGCCCGCAACGACCTGCTGATGCAGTTCCAGGCCGACTTGCTGGGCGTGCCGGTGGTCCGTCCGCGCGTGACGGAGACCACGGCGCTGGGCGCGGCCCACCTGGCCGGCCTGGCGGTGGGCTTCTGGCAGACCCGCGAGGAGGTCGCCGCCCAGTGGACCTGCGAGCGCCGCTTCGACCCCGTCATGGGCGCCGACCGGCGCGGCGCGTTGATGGAGGGGTGGGCGCGCGCCGTGGACCGCTCCAAGGGGTGGGCGACCTGATAGGTAGGCAACGTAAATTGTGTTTTTATTACGGAAGTCGACAGTTTTTACGTGAATTCGCGCTGGAATTGAGCCATGGCGCAGGCGTATAATGATGTTTTTGGTGCAGTGCGGCAGTCTGGAATTTGTATAGACAAATTGCTTGTCGAAAATACATCCGCTGCCCCACCATTGCTGGCTAGCAAAATCGTAGTTGCAGTTATTAAAAGGTTTCATACTCCCCGTCATCGCGCTGCTGGCGCGACATCCGACCATTCCCCTATCAAATCACGCCACTTTCAACGCCATTTGCCGATCTATTGACCAGTTATCAATATGATACGTCAATGTTGGCGCTTTGCAACTATATGTAAATATTTCAATTATTTTGAGAATTCATTTTCACCGCTTTAGTGCACGCATACACATGTGTGCAGATGAGGTAGCACATTCACATTCCTCGATAAGTACTTAATTTGTCGAGTTATTTTATTTCTAGCTGGCTTCAAGGAATTGCGCTAAGTCCTTAATTTCATTACTAAAATCCCTGTTTCGTTTGCCTGAAAGCGCTTGACCGCTATTCTCCCATCCTCTAAAGTGGGCATCTGTGTGAAAAAGTGTCTTTTTGTGGGAAATTTCTCCTGACTTAGCGGCGGGGGAGATGAAACCGGAAAGCCGCCGCTCATGCTCCGCTAACCATACTGAGGTCAAAAGGTAATCCCGTGTTTCAAGGCGCGTCCGCAATCAATCTCGATGCAAAAGGCAGGATGTCTATCCCCGCCAAGCATCGTGACGCGCTCTCGATCCAATGCGAAGGCCGCCTCACCCTGACCCGCCACCCCGATGGCTGCGTCATGTTGTTCCCCCGCCCGGTGTGGGAACAGCACCGTCAACAGATTGCCCAGTGGCCGATGCAGGCCCGCGCGTGGCAACGGATATTCCTCGGTTACGCCACCGACGTCGAAATGGACACGGCCGGCCGCATCCTGATTTCGCCGGAACTGCGGGCCGCCGTCGGCCTGGAACGCGAAGTCATGATGATGGGCATGGGCTCCCACTTCGAAATCTGGGATGCCGCCAAGCAGGCGGAAAAAGAGCAGCAGGCGATTGAAGCCGGCACCCCCGATGTACTCGCCAATTTCTCTTTCTAAGGTCCCGTGATGACATCCACATCGGTGCCTGAATTTCAGCATCGCACGGTGCTGCTTGACGAAGCGGTCGACGCCCTCGCGCTGGACGGCGCGCGCGCCGACGGCGTCTACGTCGACGGCACCTTCGGCCGCGGCGGCCATTCGCGCCTGATCCTGTCGAAGCTGGGCGCCAACGCGCGCCTGATCGCCTTCGACAAGGACTTGCAGGCCATCGCCACCGCCGAACAAATCGACGATCCGCGCTTCACCATCGTCCACGACAGCTTCGCCACGATGACGGCTTCACTGGCCGAGCGTGGCATCGACAAGGTCGACGGCATCCTGCTCGACCTGGGCATCTCGTCGCCGCAGGTGGACGACGCCGCGCGCGGCTTCAGCTTCCGTAACGATGGTCCGCTCGACATGCGCATGGATACCACGCGCGGCATGTCGGCGGCGGCGTGGCTTGCCACAGAAACCGAACAGACACTGGAAAAGGTGATCAAAGAATATGGGGAAGAACGGTTTGCTTTTCAGATTGCAAAGGCGATTGTTGCTCGCCGGGCAATCGAACCAATTTCAACCACACGACAGCTTGCCGGCATCGTGGCAGGCGCGGTCAAGACTCGGGAGAAGGGCAAGGATCCGGCAACCCGCACATTTCAGGCTATCCGGATTTTCATCAATAAAGAGCTTGAAGACCTCGAAGTCGGTTTGAACCAAGCCTACGCCAGCCTGGCGCCGGGCGGCATCATCGCGATCATCAGCTTCCATTCGCTGGAGGACCGCATGGTCAAGCGTTTCTTCGCGTCCAAGGCCAATGTCGAACAGCCGGACCGGCGCCTGCCGATCCGCGCGGTCGATTTGCCGCAGCCGGAGCTCAAGCTGCTGTCCAAGATGAAGCCGTCCGACGCCGAAGTCGACGCCAACCCGCGTTCCCGTTCGGCGGTGATGCGGGTGGCGCGCCGCCTGCCTATTCCGGTGGAGGCGGCATGAGCGGCAAGATCAACCTGGTGCTGACGGCGCTGCTGGTGGGCTGCGGCCTGTCGCTCGTCAACGCGCAGTACCAGGCGCGCCACCTGTTCATCGAACTGGAACGCTCGCAGTCGAAGGCGCGCCAGCTCGATATCGAGTGGGCGCAGCTGCAGCTTGACCAGTCGACCCTGGGCAAGCACGCGCGCATCGAGGAGATCGCGCGCCGCGACCTGACCATGACGCCGCTGACCGCCGCGCGCACGCAGTACCTGACGCCGGAAGGATCGAAATGAGCCGAGGCTCCAACGTGAACACCTCGCGCGTGGCACGCTCCAAGGGCGTGCCGTTCTCGAAGAACCCCGTACTGGCGGTGCGCCTGCCGGTATGGCGTTCGCGCGTGGTGCTGTTCGTGTTGTTCTTCGCCTTCGCCGCGCTGGCCGCCCGCGCCGCATGGCTGCAAGGCTTGTCGACGCAGTTCCTGCAAAAGCAGGGCGAGATCCGCTACGCGCGCACCCTGGACCTGCCGGCCACGCGCGGCAAGATCACCGACCGTGACGGCCAGGTGCTGGCGTCGTCGGTGCCGGTCAAGGCCATCTGGGCGATCCCGGACGACGTGCAGAACGCGCCGGCCGACAAGCTCAAACAACTGGCGCAACTGCTCGGCATGAGCAACGCCGAGCTGCAGAAAAAACTCGATTCGGACCGTGGCTTCGTCTATCTGAAGCGCCAGGTCGAGCAGGATGTGGCCGACAAGATCGTCAAGCTGGGCATCGAGGGTGTGCAGACCCGCAAGGAATACAAGCGCTTCTATCCGCAGGGCGAAGTGACGACCCACGTGGTGGGCTTCACCAACGTCGAGGACGTGGGCCAGGAATCGATGGAACTGGCGCAGCAGAAAACGCTGGTCGGCCAGCCGGGCAGCCGCCGCGTGATCAAGGACCGCCTGGGCCATATCGTCGAGGATATCGAGTCGATCCGCGAGCCGCACGACGGCAAGGACCTGACACTGTCGATCGACAGCAAGATCCAGTACATCGCCTTCACCCAGATCAAGGACGCGGTCGAGAAGTTCAAGGCCAAGGCCGGCGCCGCCGTGGTGCTGGATGTGCACACCGGCGAGGTGCTGGCGCTGGCCAACTATCCGACCTACAACCCGAACGACCGCTCCAAGCTGACCGGCGAACAGCTGCGCAACCGCGTGATGACCGACACCTTCGAGCCGGGATCGTCGATGAAACCGTTCCCGGTGGTGATGGCGCTGGAAGCGAAGAAAATCACGCCGCACACCATGTTCGATACCGGCAACGGCGCGATGGTCATCGGCGACCGCGTGATCCACGACACCCACGCGCACCACATGATCGACGTGCAGGGCATCATCCAGAAATCGTCCAACATCGGCACCACCAAGATCGCCATGTCGATGCCGCCGCAGGACCTGTGGGAGATGTTCACCAAGCTCGGTTTCGGCCAACAGCCCAAGTGGGGCTTCCCCGGCGCGGTGGCCGGCCGCGTGCGCCCGTACAAATCGTGGCGCCCGATCGAGCACGCGAACATGAGCTTCGGCCAGGGTATGTCGGTGTCGCTGATCCAGCTGGCGCGCGCCTACCTGGTGCTGGCGCGCGATGGCGACATCATTCCGCTGTCGTTCCAGAAGCTGCACGAGGCGCCGCACGGCACCCAGGTCATCAGCCCCAAAACCGCCGCCGAAATGCGCGAAATGCTGGAAATGGTCACGCTGCCGGGCGGCTCCGCCGTCAAGGCCCAGGTGCCGGGCTACCGCGTGGGCGGCAAGACCGGTACCGCGCAAAAGTTCATCGGCGGCCGCTACTCGCACACCAAATACATCGGCAACTTCGTCGGCATGGCGCCGATGTCGGACCCGCGCTTCATTATCGCCGTCATGATCGACGAACCAAGCGGCCCGCTGAAATACGGTGGCGACGTTGCCGGTCCGGTGTTTTCGGCCCTGGCGGCGCAGGCCCTGCGCGCGAAGAACGTGGCGCCGGATTCGGACCTGACCCATATCATCATTCCTGAGTCAGCAGCACAGGAGAACATGTGACGACTTTTAACTTCGACCCGTCGGCCGATTTCATGGCCATCGCGGCAGCGATCCGCAAGCTGGCGCCTGGCGCCCAGCTGGCGTCGGACTCGCGCCGCATCAAGCTGGGCGATGTGTTTTTTGCTTTCGCAGCCGACGCGGCCAACGCCGTCGACGGCCGTGGCTTTATTGATAGCGCCATCGAGCAGGGCGCCGCGCTGATCGTCGTGGATCCCGCCGGCTTCACCTGGAACGACAGCTGGAGAGTGCCGTATATCACCGTCGACAACCTGAAGCAGCATGCGGGCCTGATCGCCCACGCGTTCTACCAGCAGCCGGATACGGCGATGTTCACCGTTGCCGTCACCGGCACCAACGGCAAGACCTCCAGCGCGGTGTGGCTGGGGCAGGCCCTGTCGCGCGGCGCCGAACCGGCCGCCGTCATCGGCACCCTGGGCGTGGGCGTGTTCCGCGCGCGCGGGGAAGTCGAATACGACGTCACCGGCTATACGACACCGGACGCGGTGCTGCTGGCGCGCACATTGGCCGACCTGCGCGACCAAGGCGCGAAGTCGCTGGCGATCGAAGCGTCGTCGATCGGTCTGGAACAGGACCGTCTGGCGGGCATGCATTTCGACGTCGCGCTGTTCACCAACCTGACCCGCGATCACCTGGACTACCACGGCGACATGGCGGCGTATGAAGCGGCCAAGACCAAATTGTTCGACTGGCCCGGCCTGAAGACGGCCGTCGTCAACCTGGACGATCCAATGGGCCTGCGCCTGATCGCGCATCTGAAATCCAAGGCGCCGTTGGCCGGGACTATCCCGCTGATCGGCTATACCTTGCGCGACGCCGCCACGCAGCCGGACATCGACGGTGTGCTGATGCTGCGCGCCAGCCAGTTCCGCAGCACCCGCAGCGCCGGCACCGAGTTCCACCTGGAGTCGGCGCTGGGCGTGGCGTTGATCAAAACCAAGCTGGTCGGCCACTTCAATATCAGCAACGCGCTGGGCGTGATGGGCGCGATGCTGGCCAAGGGGCTGGGCCTGCGCGCCGCCATCGAGGCGGTCGAGGCGTTGGTGCCGGCCCCTGGCCGCATGCAGCAGGTCGGCGGGCAGGACGCGCCGATGATCGTCATCGACTATGCGCACACGCCGGACGCGCTGGAGAAAACCCTGGTGGCGCTGCGCGCCGTGGCGAGCGACCGTGGCGGCCAGCTGTGGTGCGTGTTCGGCTGCGGCGGCGACCGCGATCCGGGCAAGCGTCCGCAGATGGGCAAGATCGCGCAGATGGCCGACCACGTGCTGGTCACCAGCGACAACCCGCGCAGCGAAGATCCGCACTCGATCATCGAGCAGATCGTCGCCGGCATGGACCGGAACAACCCGGCGTCGACGGTGCAGACCCTGGACGACCGCGCCGCCGCGATCCTGTCGGCGATCAAGCACGCCGCCAAGCCGGATGTGATCCTGTTGGCCGGCAAAGGCCATGAGCCGTACCAGGAAATCAAGGGCAAGAAATTGCCATTCTCCGATGTCGACCACGCGCAGCTGGCGTTGTCGGCCCGTTTAACCATGATGAGGACGAATTGATGCGTGCAGCACTCGCACAGATTCTGCCTTCCCTCCCGGGCGCGCGGCTGGTGAATGCCTCCGCCGATTCGGGTGAAGTTGTATTTGCGGGCGTGTCGACCGACAGCCGCAATGTCTCCGCAGGTTCTTTGTTCGTCGCCTTGCGCGGCGAAGTATTCGACGCCCACAACTTCCTCGCGCAGGTCGCGGAGAAGGGCGTCGCGGCCGTTGTCGTCGAGGAGCTGCCGGAAGGCTGGTCCTTGCCTGCGGTTGTAGTGCCCAATACCTTGACCGCGCTGGGACAGATCGCCAATCACTGGCGCCGCCAGTTCGCCATGCCGGTCATCGGCGTCACCGGCAGCAACGGCAAGACCACGGTCAAGGAAATGATCGCGGCGATCCTGGCCGCCGCCCACGGCGAAGAAGGCCGCCTGGCCACGCGCGGCAACCTGAATAACGAAATCGGCGTGCCCTTGACGCTGTTCCGCATGGAAGCGAAGCAGCAGTCGGCCGTCATCGAGATGGGCATGAACCATCCGGGCGAGATCGGCCGCCTGGTCGCCATCGCCGTGCCGACCATCGCCATGGTCAACAACGCCCAGCGCGAACACCAGGAGTTCATGCACACGGTGGAGGCGGTGGCGCGCGAAAACGGCGCCGTGCTGGCCGGCCTGCCCGCCGGGGGCGTGGCGGTGTTCCCGCACGGCGACGAGTTCACGCCGATCTGGGAAGAGCTGTCGGCCGGACGCCGCATGATCCGCTTCGGCCTGACCAAGGACGCTGAAGTCAGCTGCACCTTCCGTGCCGGAGACTTCGGCAGCGAGATGTTCATCACCATCCGCTCTGTGGATGGCGTCGAGCCGGAGCAGTTCTTCGTGAATTTGCAAGCGGCGGGCGAACACAATGTGCGCAATGCGCTGGCCGCCGTGGCATGCACGTATGCCGCCGGCATCGCGCTGGACAAGATCAAGCTGGGACTCGACACCTTCGCGCCCGTCAGCGGCCGGCTGCAAAAGAAGACCGCCGCCAACGGCGCCGTCGTCATCGACGACACCTACAACGCCAACCCGGATTCGGTGCGCGCCGCCATCGACGTGCTGTCGAAAGCGGCCGCGCCGCGTGTGCTGGTGCTGGGCGATATGGGCGAAGTCGGCACGCAAGGCCGCGAGTTCCACGAAGAGATAGGCGCTTACGCGCACAGTAAAGGCATCGAACAGGTGCTGGCCACCGGCGAACTGGCATCCCACATGAAGGGGGACGCCATTCGCCATTTTGAACAGTTCGGCGACTTGCTGGCTGCCGTGGAGGCAGCCGTCGCACCGAATGCAACCGTATTAATCAAGGGCTCCCGCTTCATGAAAATGGAACGGGTCGTGCAGCATTTGATTGGATCGCAACAAGCTAACAAGGAAAGTCACTAATCATGCTGCTCTGGCTCGCACAGTTTTTCCAGGACGAGATCGGCCCCCTGCGGGTCTTCAACTTCATCACCTTCCGCGCGGTGTTCGCCGCCGCCACCGCCTTGTTGATCGGCTTGTGCGCCGGTCCGGCCGTGATCCGCATGCTGACCGCGATGAAGTACGGCCAGGCCGTGCGCACCGACGGTCCGCAGACCCACCTGAAAAAACACGGCACGCCGACCATGGGCGGCCTGTTGATCCTGATCGCCATCGGCGTGTCGACCCTGTTGTGGTGCGACCTGTCGAACCGCTTGATCTGGCCGGTGCTGGTCGTCACCTTGGGCTTCGGCGCCGTCGGCTGGGTCGACGACTACCGCAAGGTGGTGCGCCAGGACCCGGAAGGCATGCGCTCGGCGGAAAAGTACTTCTGGCAGTCGCTGGTCGGCCTGGCCGCCGCGCTATACCTGGCGTTCTCGGTCTCCGCGCCCAACGCCGGCAAGGTCTTTGAGCTGTTCTTCGCCTGGGTGCAGTCGGGCTTTTCGATGGATTTGCCGCCCAAGGCCGACTTGATCGTCCCGTTCTTCAAGACCATCAGCTATCCGTTGGGCGTGTGGGGTTTCATCGCGCTGACATATTGTGTCATCGTCGGGACCAGCAACGCCGTTAACTTCACCGATGGCCTGGACGGCCTGGCGATCATGCCGACGATTATGGTCGGTTCGGCACTCGGCCTGTTCGCTTACCTGACCGGTAGCGCGACGTATTCGAAGTATCTGTTCATTCCGCACATTCCCGGCGCGGGCGAACTGATTATCTTCTGCGGCGCGCTGGCCGGCGCCGGCTTGGCCTTCCTGTGGTTTAACACGCACCCGGCGCAAGTGTTCATGGGCGACGTCGGCGCGCTGGCCTTGGGCGGCGCGCTGGGCACCATCGCCGTGATCGTGCGCCAGGAAATCGTGTTGTTCATCATGGGCGGTATTTTCGTCGCCGAGACGGTGTCGGTGATTATGCAGGTGGGCTGGTTCAAATACACCAAGAAGCGTTTCGGCGTCGGCCGCCGCGTGTTCCTGATGGCGCCCTTGCACCACCACTTCGAACAAAAAGGCTGGAAAGAGACTCAGGTCGTCGTGCGCTTCTGGATTATCACGATGATGCTGGTGCTGGTCGGACTCTCTACTTTGAAACTGCGCTGATGATCTACGAAGGCAAAAACGCACTGGTACTGGGGCTCGGAGAATCGGGCCTGGCGATGGCGCTGTGGCTCGCCCGCAGCGGCGCGCGCGTGCGCGTTGCCGATACCCGTGAGTCGCCGGAGCGTTTGCCGGCGCTGAAAGAGGCGATCGCCGACGTCGAATTCGTCGCCGGTCCGTTCAGCGCCGCGCTGCTCGAAGGCGTCGATTTCGTCGCCGTCAGCCCCGGCCTGGCGCCTTACCGCGAGCTGGCGGAGATCGGCCCTGCGGCTTCCTCGGCGAATATTCCCGTCTGGGGCGAGATCGAGCTGTTCGCGCAGGCGCTGGAAGCGCTGGAGAAGGAACGCGCCTATTCGCCGAAGATCATCGCCATCACCGGCACCAACGGCAAGACCACCGTCACCACCCTGGTCGGCCAACTATGCGAACGCGCGGGCAAGAGCGTGCGCGTGGCAGGCAATATCAGCCCGGCGGCACTGGACGTGCTGCGCCAGGTGATGGACGAAGATACGTTGCCGGAGATTTGGGTGCTTGAGCTCTCCAGCTTCCAGCTGCAAACCACCTTTACCCTGGAGGCGGATGCCGCCACGGTGCTGAACGTGACCCAGGACCATCTGGACTGGCACGGCGACATGCCGTCGTACGCCGCCGCCAAGCACCGCGTCTTCGCGGCCGACACCGTGCGCGTGCTCAATCGCGAAGACGCCACCGTCATGCGCATGGCCAGCGCCACCGGCCAGAACGTCACCTTCGGTACCGACGCGCCGGCCGTGCGCGACGATTTCGGCCTGAACAACGAGCGCGGGGTCTTGTGGCTGGCGACGGCGATTCCGTCCGAAGAGGAAGCCGAGCCGAAAAAACGCAAGAAGAACGATCCGCCGCCACCGCCGGTCGAGTGCATGGTCAAGAACCTGATGCCGGCCGACGCGCTGCAGATTCGCGGCGTGCACAATGCCGCCAACGCGCTGGCCGCGCTGGCGCTGTGCCGCGCCATCGACCTGCCATTGGCGCCGCTGCTGCACGGCCTGCGCGAGTATCGCGGCCAGCCGCACCGCGTGGAGCTGGTCGGCGCGATCAACGAAATCGAATACTACGACGACAGCAAGGGCACCAACGTCGGCGCCACCGTGGCCGCGCTCAATGGCCTGGGCAAGGCGTTCACCGGCGCCGACCAGCGTCTGCTGGTGATCATGGGCGGCGACGGCAAGGGCCAGGACTTCGCACCGCTGGCCGAACCGGTGTCGCGCTACGCGCGCGCCGTGCTGCTGATCGGCCGCGACGCGCCGCTGCTGCGCGCCGCGCTGGAACCTTCGGGCGTCGAGCTGGTGGACTGCGGCACCGACCTGCCGCTGGCCGTCAAGCGCGCCAGCGAACTGGCCAGGGGCGGCGACGCCGTGCTGCTGTCGCCGGCCTGCGCCAGCATGGACATGTTCAAGAACTATGCGCATCGCGCCCAGGTGTTTATCGACACCGTGCGCGATATCGCCCTCGATAACGGACAGGAGATCTGATGGCGCTCCAGATGCCGTTCCGTTTTGGCGCGAAATCGACGGTTCCGTCGATGGACAGCCGCGCGCGGCAATCCAAGATGATGGAGTACGACCAGCCGCTGGTCTGGGTCACCCTGTTGCTGATGCTGCTGGGGATGGTGATGGTGTATTCGGCCTCGATCTCGCTGCCCGACTCGCCCAAGTTCGCCAACTACACCCGCTGGCAGAACACCTACTTCCTGCAACGCCAGGCGATGTTCGTCGTCGTTTCGCTGATCATCGGCCTGTTCGTGTTCCGTACCCGCATATCGACGTTGCAGAAGGCGGCGCCGTACCTGTTCATCGCCACCTTGGTGCTGCTGGTGATGGTGCTGATTCCGGGCCTCGGCTCGGTCGTCAACGGCAGCCGCCGCTGGCTGTCGCTGGTGGTGATCAAGATCCAGCCGTCGGAACTGATGAAGGTCGTCGCGGTGCTGTACGCCGCCGACTACACGGTGCGCAAGCAGGAATACATGCACAAGCTGACCAAGGGCTTCATGCCGATGGCGGCGGCGGTCGGCTTCGTCGGTCTGTTGCTGCTGCTGGAGCCGGACCTGGGCGCATTCGGCGTGATCGTCTGCATCGCCATGGGCATTTTGTTCCTGGGCGGGATCAACGCCATCTGGTTCGGCGGCATCGGCGTCATGCTGGTGGCGATCTTCGGCTCGATCATCGCGCTGTCGAAATTCCGCCGCGAGCGCTACTTCGCCTAC
The DNA here is from genome assembly GCF_059418705.1 of Duganella sp. GW821-FHT07F09. Classification (NCBI taxonomy): domain Bacteria; kingdom Pseudomonadati; phylum Pseudomonadota; class Betaproteobacteria; order Burkholderiales; family Oxalobacteraceae; genus Duganella; species Duganella sp. GW821-FHT07F09. Next base: position 266,694 of record NZ_JBWKQJ010000010.1, read on the forward strand.
CTGAATCCGTGGGAAGAGGACAACGCATTGAACAAGGCATATCAGCTGACCCACTCGCTGATCGCCTTCGGACGTGGCGAGATCTTCGGCGTTGGCCTGGGCGGCAGCGTCGAGAAGCTGCACTACCTGCCGGAGGCGCACACCGACTTCTTGATGGCGGTGATCGGCGAGGAACTGGGGCTGGTGGGCGTGCTGGTGGTGATCGGCTGTTTCTACTGGATCGTCAAGCGCGCCTTCGATATCGGTCGCCAGGCGATCGCCATCGACCAGACTTTCGCCGGCCTGACGGCCAAGGGCATCGGCATCTGGATCGGCGTGCAGACGTTTATTAACATGGGCGTGAACCTTGGCCTGCTGCCGACCAAGGGCCTGACCCTGCCGCTGATGAGCTATGGCGGCACGGGTGTTGTGATTAACTGCGTCGGACTCGCGATCCTGCTCCGGATCGATTACGAGAACCGGGTTCTGATGCGCGGTGGCAGACTATGAAAAAGTTGATGATCATGGCGGCCGGCACCGGCGGCCACATTTTCCCCGGCCTGGCGATCGCGCAGACGATGCGCGCGCGCGGCTGGGACGTGACCTGGCTGGGCACCTCCGCCGGCATGGAGCAGGAACTGGTGCCGAAACACGGCATCGCGATGGACAGCATCGACTTCACCGGCATGCGCGGCAAGGGCTTGAAGCACTCGCTCGGCGGCGCGCTGAAGATGGTCAAGGCCTTCATCGCCTGCCGTGGCTACATCGGCAGCCGCAAGCCGGACGTGGTGCTGGGCATGGGCGGTTACGTGACGGTTCCGGGCGGCCTGATGGCGCGCATGGGCGGCGTGCCGCTGGTGCTGGTCAACGCCGACGCCGCGCTGCTGTTGTCGAACAAGACGCTGGTGCCGTTCGCGGACCGCGTGTGCTTCGGCTTCCCGGCCGATTTCGGCAAAGCGGCCGACAAGGCCGTCGTCACCGGCAATCCGGTGCGCAAAGAGATTCTGGACATGCCGGCGCCGGCGCAGCGTTTCGCCGGCCGCGAAGGTCCGCTGCGGATACTGGTCGTCGGCGGTAGCCTGGGCGCGAAGGCGCTCAACGACAACCTGCCGGCGGCGCTGGCGCTGATCCCGGCGGGCCAGCGTCCGCTGGTGACGCACCAGTCGGGCAAGAAGAACATCGATGCGCTGCGCGCGTCGTACGCGCAAGCCGGCGTGCAGGCCAATGTGGTCGACTTCATCGACGACATGGCCGCCGCCTATAGCGCCGCCGACGTGGTGGTCTGCCGCGCCGGCGCGATCACCGTGTCGGAGCTGACCGCCGCCGGCGTGGCCAGCGTGCTGGTGCCGCTGGTGGCGTCGACCACCAGCCACCAGCGCGACAACGCGCAGTGGATGGCGAAGCAGAACGCGGCGATCCATATGCCGCAGACGGAAATGAGCGCGCAAAGTGTGGCGACGCTGCTGGAAACGCTGACCCGCAACGCCTGCCTGACGATGGCCACGGCGGCGTACAAGGTCGGCAAACGCGATTCGAACGAATCGATCGCTCAAGCATTGGAACAATCGGCAAAGGTAAAAGGTTAAGCAGTGAAGCATAAAGTACAGAACATACACTTCGTCGGCATCGGCGGCAGCGGCATGAGCGGCATCGCCGAAGTGCTGCTTACGCTCGGCTACACCGTCTCCGGCTCGGACCTGGGCAGCAACGCTGTCACCCAGCGCCTGGCGGACATGGGCGCGAAAGTGTTCCAGGGCCACGCGACCGAAAACATCGGCGACGCCGACGCCGTCGTGACCTCGACCGCTGTACAACAGGACAATCCTGAAATCGTCGCGGCGCGCAGCCGCAAGATTCCCATCGTTCCGCGCGCGGTGATGCTGGGCGAGTTGATGCGTCTCAAACGCGGCATCGCCATCGCCGGTACGCACGGCAAGACCACCACCACCAGCCTGGTGGCGTCGGTGCTGGCGCAGGGCGGCCTGGATCCGACCTTCGTCATCGGCGGCCGCCTGACTTCCGCCGGCGCCAACGCGAAACTGGGTAGCGGCGAGTATCTGGTGGCGGAAGCCGATGAATCGGATGCGTCGTTCCTGAACCTGACGCCGATGATCGAAGTGATCACCAACATCGACGCCGATCACATGGAAACCTACGAGCACGATTTCGAAAAGCTCAAGCAGGCGTTCGTCCACTTCACGCACCGCCTGCCGTTCTACGGCCGCGCCATGCTGTGCATCGACGACGCCAACGTGCGCTCGATCATTCCGCACGTGACCAAGCCGGTGACCACCTACGGCTTCCACGAGGACGCCGAAGTGCGCGCCGTGAACGCCCGCGCGGTCGGCGTGGAGATGCACTTCACCGTGATCCAGGAAGGTTATCCGGACTTGGACGTGGTGCTGAACCAGCCCGGCATGCACAACGTGCAGAACGCCTGCTCGGCGATCGCCATCGCCCGCGAGATCGGCATCGAGGACAGCGCCACCCAGGCCGGCCTGGCCGGTTTCGCAGGTGTCGGCCGTCGCTTCACCAAATATGGCGAGGTCGCGATTCCCGGCGGCGGCACCTTTACGCTGGTGGACGACTTCGGCCACCACCCGCTGGAGATGGAAGTGACCACCGGCGCCGCGCGCGCCGCCTATCCGGGCCGCCGCCTGGTGCTGGCTTTCCAGCCGCACCGCTACAGCCGCACGCGCGACCTGTTCGAGGACTTCGTCAAGGTACTGGGTACGCCCGACGTGCTGGTGCTGGCCGAGGTCTACGCCGCAGGCGAGGCGCCCATCGTGGCGGCCGACGGCCGCGCGCTGGCGCACGCCCTTCGCGCGCGCGGCAAGACGGAACCGATTTTTGTAGAGGCAATCAGCGATATGCCGGAAACCATCATGAACGTGGTGCGCGACGGCGACGTCGTCATGACCATGGGCGCGGGCTCGATCAGCGGCGTCCCGGCGAAACTGACTAATTATCCAAAGGTCTGATCGTGAACCAGCTTACTCCTATCGATGTAAAAACTTTCGGCAAGGTCGGCGTGCTGTTCGGCGGCCGCTCGGCCGAGCGCGAAGTGTCCCTGATGTCCGGCACCGGCGTGCTGGCCGCGTTGCAAAGCAAGGGCGTCGACGCCCATCCTTTCGACACGGCCGAACGCTCGCTGGCCGAACTGGCGGCGGAAAAATTCGACCGCGTGTTCATCGCGCTGCATGGCCGCTACGGCGAAGACGGCAGCCTGCAGGGCGCGCTGGAACTGCTGGGCATTCCGTACACCGGCAGCGGCGTGATGGCCAGCTCGGTGGGCATGGACAAGATCACCACCAAGATCGTGTGGCTGGCCGCCGGCCTGCCGACGCCGAACTACGCGGTGCTCAATTCGAGCTCGGATCTGGACAAGATCACGGCGGATCTGGGCCTGCCGCTGATCGTCAAGCCGCCGCACGAGGGCTCGACCATCGGCATCACCAAGGTCAACGCCGCCGGGGAATTCAAGGCCGCCTACGACATCGCCGCCGCGCTGGACGACTCGGTGCTGGCGGAGGAATTCGTCACCGGGCGCGAGTTCACGGTGGCGATGCTGGGCGGCGGCGCCGACGCGCGCGCTTTGCCGATCGTCGAGATCATCGCGCCGGCCGGCAATTACGACTACCAGAACAAGTACTTCACCGACGACGTCAAATACGTTTGCCCGGCGGTGCTGCCGGACGCGCTGACCGCCGAGATGCAGCGCATCGCCGTGGAAGCGTACCGCTCGCTCGGCTGCGAGGGCTGGGGACGGGTCGACGTGCTGCTGCGCGAGCGCGATCAGAAGCCGTTCCTGCTGGAGGTGAACACCTCGCCCGGCATGACGACGCACTCGCTGGTGCCGATGGCGGCGCGCGCGACGGGCATCAGCTATGAAGACCTGTGCGTGGAAATTTTGCGCACGGCCAGTTTGAAGATGAAGGGATAAGCAGCAGATGTGGCAAGACGCTAAAGCCTTGAATGCAACCGCCAACGGCATTTTCGCCCTGGTGCTGTTGGCATGCATCGCCGCCGGCGTGTGGTGGGTGGCGCAGCGCCCGGCGTTCAACCTGCGCACGATTCGTATCGAGAGCATCGGGCATGACGAGTTACAGCATGTGAATCATCTGACCCTGCGCAACAATGCGCTGGGCCGCATCAAGGGCAACTTCTTCACGACCAACCTGGACGCGGTGCGCCTGGCGTTCGAATCGGTGCCCTGGGTACGCCGCGCAACGGTCCGCCGCGAGTGGCCGGACCAGTTGATCGTGGCGCTGGAGGAGCATGAGGCGCTGGGAACGTGGGGCGAGGACGGACGGCTGCTGTCGGTCAAGGGCGATGTGTTCACCGCCAACCTGGCCGAGGCGGAAGAGGACCACGAGCTGCCGGCGTTCGACGGGCCCGATGGCAGCGAGAAGGAAGTGATGTCGCGTTACGCCGAGCTGCGTGGCTGGTTCGCGCCGCTCAAGCTGGTGCCGCAGGCGCTGTCGCTGTCGAGCCGCTATGCGTGGACGGTGCGGCTCGATAACGGCATGAGCGTGGCGCTGGGTCGCGAGCAGACCAGCACCACGTTGAAGGAACGGGTGGACCGGCTGACGGGGATTTATCCGCAACTGGTGGAGCACTTGCCCGACATAGAGACGATAGATATGCGGTACCAGAACGGCCTGGCCCTGAGCGCGACGGGATTGAAGATTCCGAAAGAGGGCGCCAAGCCAAAAGCGGCAGCAAAAAAAACGATAAGCGTTAAACCCCAACACTAGGTAGCAACAGACATGACAAAAGACGCTAAAAACCTGATCGTCGGTCTCGACATCGGCACCTCGAAAGTGGTGGCCGTGGTGGCCGAGGTGATGGGCGATGGACGCCACGAGGTGATCGGGCTGGGTCAGCACGAATCGAAAGGCCTGAAGAAGGGCGTGGTGGTCAACATCGAAGCGACCGTCGAATCGATCCAGCGCGCGCTGGAAGAAGCGGAGCTGATGGCCGACTGCAAGATCCGCAATGTCTACGCCGGCATCGCGGGCAGCCATATCCGCAGCTTCAATTCGAGCGGCATGGTGGCGATCAAGGAAAAGGAAGTGACGGCGACCGACGTGGCGCGCGTCATCGAAACGGCAAAGGCGGTTAACATCCCGACAGACCAGCAGCTGCTGCATACGGTGCCGCAGGAGTTCATCGTCGACAGCCAGGAAGATGTGCGCGAACCGATCGGCATGAGCGGCATCCGCCTTGAAGTGAAAGTCCATATCGTCACCGGCGCCGTGTCGGCGGTGCAGAACATCGTCAAGTGCGTGCGCCGCTGCGGGCTGGAAGTGTCGGACCTGATTTTGCAGCCGATGGCCTCGGCCGACGCGGTGCTCACGCCCGACGAAAAAGAGCTGGGTGTTGTGCTGATCGATATCGGCGGCGGCACCACCGACGTGGCGGTGTTCTCCGACGGTGCGATCCGCCACACCGCCGTGATCCCGATCGCCGGCGACCAGATCACCAACGACATCGCGATGGCGCTGCGTACGCCGACCTCGGAAGCCGAAGAAATCAAAATCCGCTACGGCGTGGCCAAGCAGGTGCTGGCCGATCCGGGCGAGAGCCTGGAGGTGCCGGGGTTGGGCGACCGTGGTCCGCGCAACCTGTCGCGCCAGGCGCTGGCGGCGGTGATCGAGCCGCGCGTCGAGGAGCTGTTCGCGATGGTGCACCAAGTGGTGCGCGAATCCGGCTACGAGGGCGTGCTCTCGTCGGGCATCGTTCTGACCGGCGGCACCGCGATCATGCCGGGCATGGTCGAAATGGCGGAAGACATATTCCTCAAGCCGGCGCGCCTTGGTACGCCGGACTATCGTGGCCAGTTGGCCGACGTGGTGCGCAGCCCGCGCTACGCGACCGTGCTTGGCCTGTTGTTGGAAGCGAAAAAGCAGTACCTGCGTGGTCACATCGTCACGCGGCAGGATGGGTCGGTGAAGGCGGTATGGCAGCGCATGAAGGAATGGTTCTTAGGTAATTTCTAAAGCAGTACGAGTAAAAACACGGGTGGTTTTCACCAAATTTTTTTAAATTGAAACCGCAGTTTTCAATCCCCAGTTCTCCTACAAATATGAGGACTGGCGCTTGAAAACCGCATTCTGATAGGGAGCACATCATGGAGTTTGATATGGTCGATAACGCAGCTTTGGGCACCGTCATCAAGGTCGTCGGAGTCGGCGGAGCAGGTGGCAACGCAGTTCAACACATGATCGTTAAAGGCATGTCCGGCGTGGAGTTCATCGCCGCAAACACCGACGCGCAGGCGCTGTCCACCTCGCGCGCGCACAACGTCATCCAGATCGGCGAGACCGGCCTGGGTGCGGGTATGAAGCCGGACGTCGGCCGCAAGCTGGCCGAGGAATCGCGTTCGCGCATCGAAGACGCGCTGCGCGGCGCGCACATGGTGTTCATCGCCGCCGGCATGGGCGGTGGCACCGGCACCGGCGCCGCACCGATCGTGGCCGAAGTGGCCAAGTCGCTGGGCGCCTTGACCGTGGCGGTGGTATCGAAGCCGTTCTCGCACGAAGGCCAGAAGTGCATGGACATCGCCGACGAAGGCCTGGAGCAGCTGTCGCAGCACGTCGACTCGCTGATCGTGATCCTGAACGAGAAGCTCGAAGAGATCTACGAAGATGAATCGCTGATCGAGTGGCTGCAGCACGCCGACGATGTGCTGAACAACGCCGTCGCCGGTATCGCCGAGATCATCAACGTGCCGGGCCACATCAACGTCGACTTCAACGACGTGAAAACCATCATGGGCGAGCAGGGCAAGGCCATGATGGGCACCGCGACCGCGTCGGGCATCGACCGCGCGCGCATCGCGGCCGAACAGGCGGTGGCTTCGCCGCTGCTGGACGGCGTCGACCTGTCGGGCGCGCGCGGTGTGCTGGTCAACGTGACCGCAAGCCGTGGCCTGAAGGGTAAGGAGATCAAGGAAGTCATGGCCGCCGTGCGCGCGTTCGCGGCGCCGGACGCTTCGATCGCCCAGGGTATCGCCTACGACGACACGATGGGCGACGAGATCCGCGTCACCGTGGTGGCCACTGGCCTGGGCAAGAACAAGAAGCACGTGCAGCTGGTGCCGCAGCAGCTGCTGCGCACCGGTACCCACAACAGCCCGATGATGCCTTCGGGCGCCTTGGGTGGCGCGGCGTCGGCCGGCGTGTCGATGGGTGCGACCGGCGGCATGGGCGGCGGTGGCGCCCCGGCCTTCGACGGCATGAAGGCGCCGGCGGTATGGCGTCGCGAGTCGGCATCCGAGCAGGTGCGCGCGATGGAAAAGAACGGCATGGAGACCTACGACATTCCAGCCTTCCTGCGCAAGCAGGCCGACTAAGAGTCGATCGGGACTCACCAAAAGTCGCTTGGGCCATCCCGCACGATTGTGCAGGATGGCCGGGGTTCAGGCATACTGTGCGTTCTATGCCGGGAGAAGCCGCGCTTGCCGCGGCTTTTTTACGTTCACTACCCCAACAAAAGGAGTCACACATGACCATCAAGATTGGCGATACCCTGCCGGAAGGCACCCTGTCCGAATTCGTCGAAACCGAAACCGAAGGCTGCTCGCTCGGCCCGAACACGTTCAATGTGCAAGACTTGGTAAAGGGCAAGAAGATCGCGATCTTCGGCCTGCCAGGCGCCTACACCCCGACCTGCTCGGCACAGCACGTGCCAGGCTACGTCAAGCACGCCGCCGACCTGAAGGCCAAGGGCGTCGATGAAATCTGGTGCATCTCGGTCAATGACGCGTTCGTCATGGGCGCCTGGGGCCGCGACCAGAAAGCCACCGGCACCGTCCGCATGATGGCTGACGGCAACGCCGCCTACAGCAAGGCGCTGGGCCTGGACGCCGACTTCAGCAAGCACGGCATGGGCACGCGCTCGCAGCGCTATTCGATGCTGGTCGAAGACGGCGTCGTCAAGCAGCTGAACGTGGAACAAGGTGGCAAGTTCGAAGTGTCGAACGCCGAGACCCTGCTGGGCCAGGCGTAAGCTAGTGCTGATGCAGTGAAGAGGGCGCCGGAGACGGCGCCTTTTTTTACGTCTGTCGGTTTAGTAGATGTCGCTGTGCTTATGTGTGGCCTTGAACAGCGTCGAGTCGATCGTGAACGAGTCATCGGATTGGACCTCGAAGTACTTCAGCGTTTCCTCCGGCGCGCTGGCGAACAGGCTGCGGATCGCGGCCACCCGCTCGGGCGGCGTGCGTATGCGCGCGGTCCATTCATCGAATACCATCTGCAGCTTCCAGTCGCCGGCGCGTTCCGGCAGGAAGCCTGCCGCCTGCAGCATCGCGGTCCACTCGGACGGGCGGTAATCGCGCACGTGCGAGCCGTCGCGCAGCAGTTCTACCGCCTGCAGGGTGGTGTCGTGCAGCGGGACCTCCGGCGCGGTGATGTCGATGACGACCAGCATGCCGTTGGGCTTGAGCACGCGCTTGACTTCGCGCAGCGCCGCCGGCACGTCGAACCAGTGGTGCGCCGAGAAGCGCGTGACGACCATGCAGAACGAGGCGTCGGCGAACGGCAGGTTCGCCACGTCGCCTTGTTCGGTGGCGATGTTGCGCAGGCCGCGTTCCTTGGCGGCGCCGGCCACCACAGCGAGCATTTCAGAAGACAGGTCGAACGCGGTGACCGAGCGCGCGGCCGGGGCGACGGCGAAGCTGGCGTGGCCGGCGCCGCAGCCGAGATCGAGCACCACGGGTGGTTTCCCCAGGCCGGCAGCCAGTTCGCGCAGCGCGGCCAGGTCGGCGCCCTGCGAGTGGACGGCGCTGGTCAGGTAGGCGCTGGCGGTTTGGCCGAATTGTTGGGCGACGACGGCTTGCTGTTGCATTTTATTTCTCCTGAATTGGGCGGGTCAGGGCAGAATAGGCGGGTTTATATCCTGTAACAAGGCAAGTACTTATCCTGGTATAAAAATCACCATGCAAAACAAGTTAGGCGATTTCATCCGCGCCCATCGGGAGCGCACCACGCCGGCCAGCGTCGGGCTGCCGGGAGGGGGACGGCGGCGTACGCCGGGGCTCAGGCGCGAGGAGCTGGCCCAGCTGTGCGAGGTCAGCCCGACGTGGCTGACGTGGCTGGAGCAGGGCAGGCCGGTGTCGGCGTCGGGCAAGATGCTCGCGAGGTTGGCCGAGGTGCTGCAACTGAGCGCGGCCGAGCGTGGTTATTTGTTCAGCTTGGCCGAGCGGCTCGATCCGCATGGCGATGCCGATGGCGCACCGGCCGAGGTGGCGCTGGACGCGATCGTGGCGGCGGTGGAGGCGCCGGCGTATATGCTCGATCTGCGCTGGGATGCGGTGGCGTGGAACGACGGGGCGGCGCGGTTGTTCGCCGGCTGGCTGGATGGACCGTCGCCGAACCTGTTGCGCTTCATGTTCCAGTCGGCGGCGGCGCGCGGGTTGATCGTCGATTGGCCGGAGCGCGCGCGGCGGCTGGTGGCCGAGTTCCGCGCCGACATCGGCAAGCACGCAGAGCAACCGGCCGTGCGCGAGTTGATCGCAGACGTGGCGCGCGACAGCGCCGAGTTCCGGGAGTTGTGGCGCCTGCAGGACGTGGTGGGCAGGGAGGGCGGGTTGCGGAGTTTCCAATCGCTTGAAGGCGGCGAACTGCGCTTCAACCAGGTAACCCTGCATCTGGCCAAACGCCACGACCTGAAGCTGGTGATGCTGCTGCCGATCTAACCGGCGCGGAGGCCTGCGCAATCGGAAAACCGCAGATCCACGTAGGGCGGATTAGGCGGAACGCCGTAATCGGCCATGCGTGAGCCACCGTCGGCGCGTCGATGGCCTCGATGTCATCCGCGATGTCATCTATTGCGCAGACACTGACCTAGTTCATTGGCGAGGCGGCGGCGTTCCTCCGTGCTGAGAAAACCTCCCAGGGTAACCACGCTATCGCGTTTGTCGTCGATCCGTATCGGGTCGCCTTCACGTACCGGCGAGAGCAGGCGGGTGCTCCACAGGTCGAGATGGCGATAGCTGCACCGGTTGCCCCTGCGCTGTTCAACGACGATGCCATTTTCTGATATGTCGATGCGGTCGTAGTCGTCGAGGTGGCGTCCGTAGTAGCCCAAGCAGGCGGCCAGCGCGGCCATCTCGAGCAGCGCGTACGCCAGCATGTGCCAGTAGCCCCAATACAGGAAGGCGATACTGATTGCCAGCGTCGGACAGCAGAGCGTGGCGAACAGCACGGTCAGTTGCGGCCGCCGTAGCGCCGCGCGCCGTTGCAACAGCCAACTGCGTCGTTCCGAAGGCACATCACGCGGCATCGCTCGCTCCCGTTCAAACCACCTGCGGCGGTTTTTCGAAGGTGTGGAACGGCGCCGGACTCGGCACCGTCCATTCCAGGCCGTTGGCGCCCTCCCACGGCTGGGCCGGGGCGCGCTTGCCGCCGCGGATGGTCGGCAGCACGACGGCGAACAGGAAGTATACCTGCGTCAGCCCGAACAGCAAGGCGCCCACCGTGGCCATCTGGTTGTAGTCGGTGAACTGGGTCGAGTAGTCGGCGTAGCGGCGCGGCATACCGGCCAACCCGAGGAAGTGCATCGGGAAGAAGGTGACGTTGACCCAGACGAGCGAGTTCCAGAAGTGGAAGGCGGCGCGCCATTCATCGACCATGTATCCGGTCCACTTCGGCACCCAGTAGTAGTAGCCGGCGAACAGCGCGAACAGCGAGCCGGCCACCAGCACGTAGTGGAAGTGGGCGACGACGTAGTAGGTGTCGTGCACCTGGATGTCGATCGGCGCGACCGCCAGGATCAGGCCCGAGAAGCCGCCTATCGTGAACACCCACAGGAAGCCCACCGCGAACAGCATCGGCGCCTCGAAGGTCATCGCCCCGCGCCACATCGTGGCGATCCAGTTGAATACCTTGACCCCGGTGGGTACGGCCACCAGCATGGTCGCGTACATGAAGAACAACTGGCCCGTGATGGGCATGCCGGTGGCGAACATGTGGTGCGCCCAGACGATGAAGGAAATGATGGCGATGGCCCCGGCGGCATACACCATCGACGCGTAGCCGAACAGCGGCTTGCGCGAGAACGCCGGGATGATCTCCGAGATCATCCCGAACGCGGGCAATATCAAAATGTAGACCTCCGGGTGGCCGAAGAACCAGAAGATATGCTGGTACATGACGGGATCGCCGCCGCCGGCCGCGTTGAAGAAGGTGGTGCCGAAGTGGCGGTCGGTCAGGATCATGGTGATGGCGGCGGCCAGCACCGGCATGACTGCGATCAGCAGGTAGGCGGTGATCAGCCAGGTCCAGCAGAACATCGGCATGCGCATCAAGGTCATGCCCTTGGCGCGCAGGTTGAGGATGGTGGTGATGATGTTGATCGCGCCCATGATGGACGAGATTCCCATCAGATGGATGGCGAAGATGGCCATGTCCATGCCCATGCCCATTTGCGTCGACAGCGGCGGGTACAAGGTCCAGCCGGCGGCGGTGGCGCCGCCGGCGCTGAAGAAGGAGGCCATCAGCAGCATGGCGGCCGGCGGCAGCAGCCAGAACGAGAAGTTGTTCATGCGCGCGAACGCCATGTCGGAGGCGCCGACTTGCAGCGGGATCATCCAGTTGGCGAAGCCGACGAAGGCGGGCATGATGGCGCCGAAGATCATCACCAGGCCGTGCAGGGTGACCATCTGGTTATAGAACTCGGGATGAAAATACTGCAGGCCGGGTTGGAACAGCTCGACCCGGATCAGCATGGCCAGCAGGCCGCCGGCCATCAGCATCGCCAGCGAGAACCACAGGTAGAGCGTGCCGATGTCCTTGTGGTTGGTGGCGTACAGCCAGCGGCGCCAGCCGTGCGGGTGCTCGTGCTGGTGCGCGTGCGCCGGATCCTCGGCGTGGACATAGCCTTCCGGTGTGGATTTGGCGGTGGGTTGGAATGCCTCGTCGATCGTTTCGATGGCCATCGTCGGTCTCCCTGAGTCAGGCCAGCTTATGACGGACGAGGGGGCGCGCTTGTCACCTTGCGTGCCGCGTGGTTGTAGGCGCCGGCGCCAGAATTTTCTCGGAAAAATCCGGGGTGGAGCGGGACTGTCCGAGCAGGTTAGGCCTGCGGCGCCGACCACACCAGGTTCCACAGGTGGCCGTCCAGATCCTCGAAGCCCTGGTCGTACATGAAGCCGTGATCCTCGGGCGGATGCGGCGTGCGCCCGCCGGCGGCGACCGCTTTGGCGATCAGGCTGTCGACCTCGTCGCGGCTCTCGCAGCTCAGGCAGATGATGACTTCGTTGGCCTCGCTGGCTTGCGCGAGGGGTTTGTCGATCAAGGACTGGAAGAAGGTTTCGGTCATGAGCATGGCATGAATGCTGTCGTCGACGATGACCATGTAGGCCGCGTTCTCGTTGCTGAATTCCGGCCTGAAGCCAAAGCCCAGAGCGGAAAAGAACGCTTTGGACTTGTCGAGGTCCTTGACCGCGAGGTTGAAGATAACTTGTTTGTTCATGACGCCTCCATGAGGATAACCGGATGATAAAAGGTATTTCATGGTGACGACGAACAGGAGGAGGTGAATTCGACAGCCCAGCGCAATTTTTTTTGATCAACGCGCTCGGGGCTTAAGACAACTCGGCGTCCTCACGATCGATCAAACCGCCGTACGTGTCCGAGTAGACGAACTCGCCGGAAAAGTCGGAACCGCACTCGTGTCTTTTAGTTCGCAAGGTACTTCGCGGCTAGCGCGGGTAGCAGGCGAGGTAAATCCGATTCGTCCCATTCCTCGCCTGCCGTGACAGCATATTCCACTTTGAAATCCCGTTGCAATTCCCCGGCGCCCTTCGCGGCGTAGGCTTTGAGGGCGGCGTAGCCGAATAGCTCCAGTTCGAAATACTCTATCCGCGCAACCGAGGCCAGCGAATCGGGGTTCTTAACCGCGCTCTTGAAGGTTTTCTTCCCCTCGGAAATCAGCCAGTCACGAAAGTATTTAAATCCATCATCGGAGCATCCTCCGTTCATGAGGGAAGCCGCGCCCCAGAGGCTCCAACTGTTGGCTTCGAGTAGCAGGGACTCGTATCGCTGCTGGAAACTTTGAATCTGCTCGGGCTCAAATGATGAGAGATGCCTTTGCAAGACGGCGGGTCTGGACTGGAGGTCTGTACCGGCCTCGATTTTTACTACTTCAATCAGGTGCCAAAAATTTTCTTCATTCATAGGGATGGGAGCCGCGAGAATTGGGGATGACAGACCGCACAATGCTGCGAAGCTTGCGGCAAGAAGGAGGAAGCGACGTTGAAAAAACATGGTTTTGATCGGTTATTGCACATGCGCTCATCTTTTCCTGAAGAGGAAATAGAGGGGATATGCATTTTGCAACACCTTCATAAAAAAAGGGAAAGAATTCTCGCGAAAGTTCCATGGCTCGAAAATCGCTCGATAACCGCCGGCCCACCGGCCTACTGCAAAGCAATTGTCAACTTGCTATAATCGGTATCGATCGCGCGGCCGATGACCCTTCGTTGCCGTCCGCGATCCTGGCTCCGGACGTCGCCATGATGACGTTCCCAGTGGCCCGAGCCGGGCCTGTAGCAAGGAGCTTCTTCTGTCTTCCGTTTCCACTCCCATCTCCCGCAAAGAAAATCTGCACAGCATCTACGCGATGTTGATCGCCGTGGCCATGTTCTCGTTCATGGACACGGCCATGAAGCTGCTGTCCGCCCACTATCCCGCCATGCAGGTGACGGCCTTGCGAGCGCTGAGCTCGCTGCCGCTGCTGTGCGGCTACATCATTTATCGCGGCGCCTTCCGTGGCATCTTCGCGGTCCGCTGGTCGATGCAGATTTTCCGCGCCGTGCTCGGCATCGCCATGCTCACCACCTTCGCCTTCGGCCTGAAGTCGCTGTCGCTGGCGGAGGCGTATTCGATCTTCTTCATCGCGCCGTCGCTGATCACGGCGCTGTCGGTGTTCGTGTTGAAGGAGAAGGTCGGCCCGGGACAATGGGTCGCCATCGTCGTCGGCCTGATCGGCGTGCTGGTCGTGCTGCGCCCGGAAGGCACCGGCTTCCTGACCATCGGCGGGCTGGCCGTGCTGGCCGCGGCCGCCTGCTATGCGATGTCGGCCATCGCCGCCCGCGTGCTGGCGCGCACCGATAGCACCGAGTCGATGATGTTCTGGCTGCTGACCATGATGGCGGCCGGCGCCGTGGCGCTGTCGTACCGCAACTGGGTGCCGGTGCGCGTCGAGGACGGCTGGGTGCTGGTGGCGCTGGCGCTGTCGGGCTTCTTTGGCCAGTTGGCGATCACCAAGGCCTTCAGCACCGGCAAGGCGTCGGTGGTGGCGCCGTTCGAGTATTCGGCGCTGGCCTGGGGCGTGGCGATCGACTGGCTGCTGTGGCAGACGCTGCCCGATGGCTATACCTTGCTCGGCGCCGGCATCATCATCGCCAGCGGCATTTATCTGGTGCGGCGCGAGGCGGTGCACGTCGAGGCCGAGCACCCTTAACGACAGGAAACCCGGGCCGCAGCGCGGCGATCTCAACTTCGTTATAATCGGACCATGTTAAAACAACGCACCATCAAAGAACTGGTCCGCACCACGGGTGTCGGCCTGCACTCCGGCACCAAGGTCGAGCTGACCTTGCGTCCGGCCGAGCCCGATACGGGCATCGTTTTCCGCCGCGTCGACCTGTCGCCCGTCGTTGAATTTCCCGCTAGCGCCATGGCCGTCGGCGATACCCGCATGGCGTCGGTGCTGGTCAAGGAGGGCGCCAGGGTCTCGACCGTTGAGCACCTGATGTCGGCTTGCGCCGGCCTCGGCATCGACAACCTGTACATCGAGGTTAGCGCCGAGGAAATCCCGATCATGGACGGCTCGGCGTCGTCGTTCGTGTTCCTGTTGCAGCAAGCCGGCGTGCTCGAACAGCCGGTCGCGAAGAAATTCATCCGCGTGCTGAAACCGGTGGAAGTGCGAGAAGGTAAGGGCGACAAGGAAAAATGGGCGCGCCTGACCCCGCACAACGGCTTCAAGCTGGATTTCTTCATCGAGTTCAACCATCCGGCGGTCGACGGCACGCAGCAGCGCGCCAATGTCGACTTCGGCGACGTCTCCTATGTGCACGACGTGGCGCGCGCCCGCACCTTCGGCTTCATGCAGGACGTGGAGATGTTGCGCGGCATCGGCCTGGCGCGCGGCGGTTCGCTCGAGAACGCCATCGTGATGGACGAGTACCGCATCCTCAATTCGGACGGCCTGCGCTATGACGACGAGTTTGTGCGCCATAAGATTCTCGACGCGATCGGGGATTTGTATCTGGTCGGGCATCCGCTGCTCGCCAGTTATGAGGCACACAAGTCCGGCCACGCGCTGAACAACCAGCTGTTGCTGGAATTGCTCAAGCATCCGGATGCGTATGAAATCGTCTCGTTTAACACCAACGAATCGGCGCCGCCGTCGTATCTGCGCCAGATGGCGCGGGAGTGGGCGCTTACGTAGGTCGGATTAGGCGGAACGCCGTAATCGGACATGTATGCGCTATCGGCCGCGCATGCATGGCCGATTACGCTGCGCTAATCCGCCCTACGTGGTTTTTGGGCGGCGCCGCGCCACCATCGCCTTGAGCGCCGCGATCAGCGTGGCGTTTTGCGGCGTGTCCTCCAGCGTGTCGCCCAGCGCGTCGAAGGCCGTCACGGCCGCCTCGGGCAGCGACAGCGCCCGCATCTGCTCCTTGATCTCGGCCGGCTTGGTCATCTGCACCCGCAACTTGACGCCGTTCACCTGCCAGCCGCGCCGCGCCAACGTTTCCTGCAGCTTGGGGATTTGCTGCTTGAGCTTGGCCGCCAGCGAGGCGTTCGGCAGCGACAAGGTCAGCTGGCCGTCGTCGAAGGCCAGGATTTCGCAATACTTGAACATCGCCGGCAAGGCCGTTGCACAATCTTTTTGCAGCGCCGCCATGCGCTCGATGGCCGGCATCATGGCCGCGAGTTTGTCGTCGCGGCGCAGGAAGTCGGTCGCCCCGACCGGGTTGCGGCGGTTGATCGATACATTGGAGGAATTAAATCGCATGCGGCGAACCATATCACGACGCCGCTTTCCCGTCATCAGCCTGCTTTGCCACCGCGCCCGCGCCCGTCGCCGACGGGGAAATTTGATTGATTGAGTGACATTGTTTACGCTTGGGGTATTGTTATATAGGCCAATAACCCAACCTTGGCACGGACGCATGATAAAATCACCGTCTTTTGCCATAGTCGAACTCCGTGCGGTAAGGCGTTTTTCACCTACAGAGCTTTTTTTAACGGCGTTTTTTCAAGAATTCAAGCATGTCATTACTGACCCAGATTTTCGGCAGCCGCAACCAGCGTCTGCTCAAGCAATACCAAAAAACGGTACGCGAGATCAATGCGCTCGAGCCGGCGATGGAAAAACTGTCGGATGCCGAGCTGCAAGCGAAGACGCCCGCCTTCAAGGCGCGCATCGCCAACGGCGAGGCGCTTGACGCGCTGTTGCCCGAGGCGTTCGCCGTCTGCCGCGAAGCGAGCAAGCGCGTCTTCAAGATGCGCCACTTCGACGTTCAATTGCTTGGCGGTATGGTTCTGCACTTCGGCAAGATCGCCGAAATGGGCACGGGCGAGGGTAAAACCCTGACCGCGACCCTGCCGGCCTACCTGAACGCGCTGTCGGGCAAGGGCGTGCACATCGTCACCGTCAACGACTACCTGGCCCAGCGCGACGCCGAGACCATGGGCAAGCTGTACGCCTGGCTCGGTTTGACCACCGGCATCAACCTGTCGCAGATGGAGCACTCCACCAAGCAGGCGGCCTACGCGTCGGACATCACCTACGGCACCAACAACGAATTCGGTTTCGACTACCTGCGCGACAACATGGTGTTCGAGGCCGGCGACCGCGTCCAGCGCGCGCTCAACTTCGGCATCGTCGATGAAGTCGACTCGATCCTGATCGACGAAGCCCGCACCCCGCTGATCATCTCCGGCCAGGCCGAGAACCATACGGACCTGTACCACAAGATCAACGAAGTGCCGAAAATGCTCACGCAGCAGATCGGCGAAGAGACGTCTGACGGCAAAGGCAAGGTCGAAGTCCCGGGCGACTACGTCAAGGACGAAAAAGCCCACTCGGTGCTGATGACCGAAGCCGGCCACGAAAAAGCCGAAGCGATCCTGACCAAAATGGGTCTGCTGCCGGAAGGCGCGTCGTTGTACGACTCGGCCAACATCACCCTGGTGCACCACCTGTACGCGGCGTTGCGCGCGCACGCGCTGTACTTCAAGGATCAGCACTACGTGGTGCAGAACAATGAAGTCGTCATCGTCGATGAATTCACCGGCCGCCTGATGACGGGTCGCCGCTGGTCCGACGGCCTGCACCAGGCGGTCGAGGCGAAAGAGGGCGTCAAGATCCAGAACGAGAACCAGACGCTGGCCTCGATCACCTTCCAGAACTACTTCCGCATGTACGCCAAGCTGGCCGGCATGACCGGTACCGCCGACACCGAAGCGTACGAGTTCCAGGAAATCTACGGCCTCGAAACCGTCGTCATTCCACCGAACCGTCCTTCGCAGCGCAAGGACCGCCAGGATCAGGTCTACAAATCGGCGGCCGAGAAGTACAACGCCATGATGCTGGAGATCCGCGAATGCTACGACCGCGGCCAACCGGTGCTGGTCGGTACCACCTCGATCGAAAACTCGGAGCTGTTGTCGGGCATCCTGACCAAGGGCGGCCTGCCGCACAACGTCCTGAACGCCAAGCAGCACGCCCGCGAAGCGGAAATCATCGCGCAGGCGGGTAGCCCGAAAGCGATCACCATCGCCACCAACATGGCCGGTCGCGGTACCGACATCGTCCTCGGTGGTAACGTCGAGAAGCAGATCCAGTTCATCGAAGCCAACCCGAACCTGAGCGACGCCGACAAGGCTGCGCAGGCCAAGGCGATGCGCGACGGCTGGCAAGCCTTGCACGAGCAGGTGGTCGCCGCCGGCGGTCTGCATATCGTCGGCACCGAGCGCCATGAATCGCGCCGCGTCGACAACCAGCTGCGCGGCCGCGCAGCGCGCCAGGGCGACCCGGGCATGTCGCGCTTCTTCCTGTCGCTCGACGACCAGCTGCTGCGCATCTTCGCGGGCGACCGCGTGCGCGCCATCATGGACCGTCTGAAGATGCCGGAAGGCGAACCAATCGAAGCGGGCATCGTCTCGCGTTCGATCGAATCGGCGCAGCGCAAGGTCGAGGCGCGCAACTTCGACATCCGCAAGCAGCTGCTTGAGTACGACGACGTCGCCAACGACCAGCGTAAAGTCATCTACCAGCAGCGTAATGAGCTGCTCGAAACCACCGACATCTCGGAACTGATCGAATCGCTGCGCCACGGCGCCTTCACCGACCTGGTACGCGAATACGTGCCGGCCGAATCGGTCGAGGAGCAGTGGAACGTCAAGGGCCTGGAAGCGGCGCTGGCGGCGGAATGGCAGATCGACGTGCCGCTGACGGCGATGCTGGAGTCCGAGCAGAACCTGAACGACGAAGACATCCTGGAACGCGTGCTGGCTGCTGCCGATGCGGTGTATCAGGCCAAGATCGATATCGTCGGCAAGGAATCGTTCGGCGGCTTCGAGCGCAACGTCATGCTGCAAAGCGTCGACAGCCACTGGCGCGAGCACCTGGCCGCGCTGGACCACCTGCGCCAGGGTATCCACCTGCGCGGTTACGCGCAGAAGAATCCGAAGCAGGAATACAAGCGCGAAGCGTTTGAGCTGTTCGGCCAGATGCTGGAGATGATCAAGAACGAAGTGGTCAAGTTGATCATGACGGTACGGATCCAGTCGCGCGAAGAGATCGACGCGGCCGAAGCGGCGATGCAGCAATCGCACGTGGAGAACGTGAGTTATCAGCACGCGGACTTCAACCCGAACGCGGCGCCGGAAGAGTTGTTGGCGCCACAGGCGGCGTCGAATCTGGGCGGCCTGCCGCCGGAGCTGCAAGGCCTGAGCGGCGAGCAGCTGATGGAGCTGGGCCTGAAGGTCGGACGCAACGACCCTTGCCCATGCGGCAGCGGCAAGAAGTACAAGGCTTGCCACGGCAAGCTGGCGTAAGAAAAAAAACCGGAGCCAAGCGCTCCGGTTTTTTTATGCGGCGACGGCTGCCGGCATATGAATAACGTGGAGACACGTAGGGCGGATTACGGCGTTCCGCCTAATCCGCCCTACGTGTTTTAGAATGACGCATGTTTTAGCGGCCGGCGTCGCGCTGCGGCGCGGAGCGCGGCAACAGCATCCGCACCGACGTTCCCGCACCCGGCGCCGACGACACCGTGATACGCCCACCCAGCGCCGCGTTGACGATGTTGTACACGATGTGCATACCCAACCCCGTGCCGCCCTGACCCATGCGCGTGGTGAAGAACGGATCGAACACCCGCCGCAACACTTCCTCCGTCATGCCGACGCCGTCGTCGCTGAAAGTCAGCGCCACCATGCCATCCGCCGCCGCTTCCGCGTGCACGGTGATGGTCCCGCTCTGGCCGGCCTCGAACGCGTGATTGAGCGCGTTGTTCATCAAATTGTTCAGGACCTGATACAGCCCGCCCGGGTACGAGTCGAAGCGTAATCCTTCCTGTATCTCCAGCACCACCTCGCAACCGGCCCGGCGCAGGCGCGGCGTATAGGTGGCGATGGTGTCGCGCACCGCTTCCTGCAGGTCGAACGCGCGCCGCTGGTCGTTGGTCTGGTCGACGGCGATCTGCTTGAACGACGAAATCAGCTCCGCCGCCTTGTGCAGCGAGTTCGATATCAGCTGGCTGGCCGTGCGCACCTCCTCCAGATGCACGATCAATTCCGAGCGGCGCAGCGCGCCGGCTGCGACACGGCTTTCGAAATCCTCGACGCGGTCGAGCAGCGAGGTCGATGCCAGCAGGCTGTTGCCGATCGGCGTGTTGAGTTCGTGCGCGATGCCCGCCACCAGCGAGCCGAGCGAGGCCATTTTCTCCGACGCCAGCAGCTCGACCTGCGTGCGCTGCAAGGTGGACAGCGCGGCGCTCAAGTCGGCGTTGGCGCGTTCCAGCGCGGCCGAGCGCTCCGTCACGCGGCTTTCCAGCGAGACGTTGAGGTCTTTCAGATCGCGCTTGGCTTCCGACAGGCGCAGCTCCGAATGCTCCAGCTGCGCGATGCGTTCGCGCAGCGCCGCGCTCATGGTGTTGAGCGCGCGCGCGAAGGCGGCGATTTCGTCGTCGCCGTCGACCGCCAGCGCCTTGCTGTAGTCGCCCAGTTCCATTTGCGCGGACTGCCCCATCAGGGCGCGCAGCCGGCGGCCGATGCCATGGGTGAAGGCGTAGAACAGCAGCAGCCCGAAGGCCAGGCCGGCCAGCGAGATCACGCCGCCCTGCAGCATGACCTTGTCGCGCGCGTGTTTCAGATCTTCCGTGGTGAGGCCGAAGTTGATGCTGCCGATGCGGTTATCCTGCAGCAGCAGCGGCGAGCGCGCATGGAGCGTCGTGTCGGTGATGATGGTGTGGACGCCCTTGAAGCTGGTGCCGCCACCTTGTTTGAGGATCGCGGGCAGCGGCTCGTCGCGCTTGCCCACTTCGATGATCGGTTGTTCGTTTTCGTCGAGTATCAGCAGATAGCGCAGCAAGCTGTCGTCGGGGTCGGCCAGCATTTCGGCCAGGTAGCCGCTCAGCTCCGGCAAGCGGCCGCGCGTGGCGTAGGGACTGAGGGAGAGATTGAGCGTGACCGCGTATTCCTGCGCGACCCGTTCGGCGTTGGTGCCGACCGCGTGGTTCATCAGCCGGATGCTATTCCATATCAGCAGGCCGACCACCAGCGCCTGGATCACGGCACTGAGTAAAAGGAATTTGGCGCGCAGCGATAGGCTCACAATGGTCGGCTCACAAAGGTCGCTTCGTCATGTCGGGATGGCGGTGCGCCGTCCCGGCATGATGGATTGAAGGTTAAGGCAGCGTCAGGATCACCTTGACGGTGTCGTCCACTGCCGACTTGTCAATATAACCGATTGCCTTGGGGTCGGCGGCAACCGCTTTTTTCACTTCGGCGTTGCCGGCGTATTCCTTCGGCGGCGTGCCTTTACCGGTGAACACCAGCTTGGACCACAGCGCCTTGACCTGCGCGGCGTCCTTGTCGGCGACCTTGCGATAGAAGTCGGCGCGGATCGGTGAACCCTCGGCCTGGTCGATCGGCGTGAACAGCGTCGATTTACCGAGGAAGAATTGCGACGCCTGTTCCGAGAACATGCGGGTGGCCGGATTTTTCTGGCTGACGATGACGACGGTTTCCGCCGACGCCGACAGGGCGAAGGAGGCCATGGCCAGCGCGGACAGCACGAGCGAGATAACGATTTTTTTCATGTGCGCTCTCCAATTAAAATACGAAGTCGAGCGAGGCGCCGACGACGGTGACGCTGTTGCGGTAGCCGGCGGCTGGCGCGAAGATCAGCATGCCCGATTTGGTCTTGGGCTTGACGCGGTCTACCTGCACCTTGAGCGCCAGCGATTTGGCGAAGTCCCAGCGCACGCCGATCAAGTCGGAGCTCTGTTCGGCAGACGTCAAGGTGCTGCGCACGGTCGACGACAGCACGCCCGCGCGCGGGAAGTTGGCCGGCAGGTTCACCGAGCTGCCGGCGTCCTTGGTGGCCGCGTGCGAGTAGTACGGCAGGAACTTGCCGAGGCGGTAGCCGGTCATGAAGTACCAGGCGTTGGTGTCCGGGATGTAGACCGGGTCCTTGGCGCGGCGCTGGGCGTACTCGGTTTGCACCAGGATGTTGTTCCAGTCCATGGTCGCGCCCAGCGATGTGAAGGCGATCTTCTTGCCGTCGGTCAGATTAATGTCGCTCGCGAGCTGCGCGAAGCCGACCTGGCGCAGGGTGGCGCCCAGGCTGTTGATCGGCGCCAGATCCTTGATCTTCAAGTCGGCGCGGGCGTGGCCGACGCGCACCGTGAACGGACCGTATTCGCCGCCCAGGCTAATGCCGGTGGCGGGCGCACGGTAGTTGGCCACCGAGCCGGCGCCGGTCGGCACGAACAGCTTGCCGCGGCTGCGGCCGACGAAGGCCTGGCCGGTGAAGTTGAAGTCGCCGAAGGCGCGCTGGTAGTTGATGTCGGCGCCGTCGGCGTTTTCCATCGGCTCCTGGCCGTACATCTCGATCGGTGGACGCATCATGGTGTTGGCGTAGCCGACGTTCTGGTAGTCGGAGATCAGGAAGATCGGCATGACGATGCGGCCCACTCGCACGCTCACTTCATCGTTGACGCGCGCCTTCAGGAAGCCCCAGGTCAGGTCGGTGGAGTAGCTGTCGCTGGTGGTCTTGCGGGTCAGTACCTGCACGGTGCCGGACAGCCAGTCGTTCATCTTGTAGGTCGCTTGCAAACCCAGGTTGGTATCGAGGCCGATGCGGGCCTTGTCGCCGACGCCTTCGGCTTGGTTGTAGCGGGCGAATTGCACGTCGTCGGTATTGCTCTTGGCGACGCCCAGCGTGCCGAAGCCGCTGATGGTCAGGTTGCCGTCGTCGAGCACGCCGGCCCGCGCCTGCGTGGCGGCGGTGGCGGTCAGGGCGGACAGGACTGCCGCTACTAAAAGTTGCTTTTTCATGTAATCAAAATCCTTGGTCTTGGTCGAGGTATGGTTCAGTTTGTGTATGACAATGCGGGGATGGGGCATTCGTTGCTCACGTTAAACTAATTTCCCAAATGCATGAAATCGAAAGCAATAAAATGTACGATCGTGCTAAAAAGATGTGGTTTTTGTGCGAAAGTCCCGATGGATTCCTGGGGTTGCATGCATCGTCAAGATACTCTTTACGCATATTTGTCAATTTCACAAGTGATCCCACAAACCTTGAGCTGTGTGACTAATAGTTACTAATGCTTGCGATGCCGGGCTCGGCATGGAAGGGCGCGACGGGCATGCGACGTTTTGCCCGTCAGGTATTACAATAGCGGCTCCCAGTTCCCAACCTTCCACCCACGAGATCACTTATATGGCCGTCAATTCCCCTCTGCCCCTCGCCTCCGCCCTCAAGCCTGTCGCCGGCGTCGAAATCGGCTTCGCCGAAGCCGGCATCAAGAAGCCGAACCGCAAGGACGTGCTGGTGTTGAAGGTCGCGCCGACGGCCACCGTGGCTGGTGTGTTCACGCTCAACCGCTTCTGTGCCGCGCCGGTGCAAATCGCCAAGGCGCACCTGGCCGCCGCCAAGGAAAGCGGCAAGCCGATCGCCGCGCTGCTGATCAACACCGGCAACGCCAACGCCGGCACCGGCGAACTGGGTCTGTCGCTGGCCAACGAGACCTGCGCCGCGCTGGCCGCGCAACTGGGCTGCGAGGCGTCGCAGATCCTGCCGTTTTCGACCGGCGTGATCCTCGAGCCGCTGCCGGCCGCCAAAGTCATCGCCGGCCTGCCGCAGGCGATCGCCGGCCTCAAGGCCGACAACTGGTACAACGCGGCCGAAGCCATCATGACCACCGACACCCAGCCGAAGGCCGGCTCGCGCACGGTCACCATCGGCGGCCACACGGTGACCATGAGCGGCATCAGCAAGGGCGCCGGCATGATCAAGCCGAACATGGCCACCATGCTGGGCTACCTGGCGCTGGACGCCAAGGTGGCGCAGCCGGTGCTCGACGTGCTGGTCAAGCAGGTCGCCGACCAAAGCTTCAACTGCATCACCATCGACGGCGACACCTCGACCAACGACTCCTTCATGCTGATCGCCACCGGCGCCGGCACCCTGGAAGTGAACTCGGTCGACTCGCCGGAATACGCCGAACTGGCGGCCGCCGTCGGCGAACTGTCGCTGTTCCTGGCGCAGGCCATCGTGCGCGACGGCGAAGGCGCGACCAAATTCATCACCATCACGGTGGAAGAGGGCGAGAGCGTCGAAGAGTGCCGCAAGATCGCCTACTCGATCGGCCACTCGCCGCTGGTCAAGACCGCGTTCTTCGCCTCCGATCCTAACCTGGGCCGCATCCTGGCCGCCATCGGCTACGCCGGCGTGGATCTGGACGTCGGCAAACTGAATCTGTACCTGGACGATGTCTGGGTCGCCAAGAACGGCGGCCGCAATCCGGACTACAAGGAAGAAGACGGCCAGCGCGTGATGAAGCAAAGCGAGATCACCGTGCGCGTGAAACTGGCGCGCGGCGCGGCGGCGGCCACCGTCTACACCTGCGACCTGTCGCACGACTACGTGAGCATCAACGCCGACTACCGTTCCTAAGATGGCGACGCCCCTCGAACAATTCCTGGTGCGCGCCGAGGCCCTGCTGGCGCGCGTGGAGGCGGTGCTGCCGCAGGCGCCGCGTGAACCCGACTGGAAGCTGGGTTTCGCCTTCCGCTGGCGCAAGCGCAACGGCGGCGGCGCCAGCTACCTGCAAGCGGTGGCGCACGTGTCACCGATCGCGCTGGACGACTTGCAGCATATCGGCCCGCAGAAAGAGCAGATCGAGCAGAACACGCGCCAGTTCGTGCAGGGGCGGCCGGCCAACAACGTGCTGCTCACGGGCGCGCGCGGCACCGGCAAATCGTCGCTGATCAAGGCGTGCCTCAACCAGTTCGGCAAGGACGGCTTGCGCCTGATCGAAGTGGACAAGGCCGATCTGGCCGAGCTGCCGGACATCGTCGACATCGTCGCCGGGCGGCCGGAGCGCTTCATCATCTTCTGCGACGACCTGTCGTTCGAAGAGGGCGAGAGCGGCTACAAGGCGCTGAAAGTGGCGCTCGATGGCAGCATCTCGGCGCAGTCGGACAATGTGCTGATCTACGCCACGTCCAACCGCCGGCACCTGATGCCGGAGCGGATGTCGGACAACACCAGCTACAAGCACGACGAGGACGGCGACCTGCATCCCGGCGAAACGGTGGAGGAGAAGATATCCCTGTCGGAGCGCTTCGGCCTGTGGCTGTCGTTCTACCCGTTCAAGCAGGATGATTACCTGGCCATCGTCGGCCACTGGCTGTCGACGCTGGGCTGCACCGAGGCGCAGATCGAAGCGGCGCGCGGCGACGCTTTGCGCTGGGCCTTGCAGCGCGGATCGCGTTCGGGCCGGGTGGCGTGGCAGTTCGCCAAGGACTACGCCGGCAAGCTGCCGCAGGGCGGCCAGGCATGAGCGGCGGCGAAGCGAAGATCAAACCGGTCGACGTCGCCGTCGGCATCCTGATGAAGCCGAACGGCGATGTGCTGCTGGGCCAGCGCCCGGCCGGCAAACCGTACGACGGCTACTGGGAATTCCCGGGCGGTAAAGTCGATCCCGGCGAAACGATACTGGAGGCGCTCAAGCGCGAGTTCGTCGAAGAGCTGGGGCTGACGATCAACAGCGCCGAGGAGTGGTGTGGTGTCGAATACGTGTACCCGCACGCGCACGTGCGGCTGCATTTCTACATCAGTCGGGATTGGCAAGGCGAGCCGCAAAGCCTCGAAGGCCAGGCGTTCGCGTGGCAGGGCACGGTCGGCGTCGAACCGCTGCTGCCGGCGACGATACCGCTGCTCGAATGGCTGGACGTGGTTCGTCTGGAGACACGTAGGGCGGATTAGGCGGAACGCCGTAATCGGCCGTGGTCGGGCCGCCGACGGCGCATCGATGGCCGATTACGCTGCGCTAATCCGCCCTACAAAAAATATTTGCATCCCTCTGCATCCAAACTCAGCGCTGGCGTGTAGTACTGCTATCAACGGGAAAATCCCGCTGGTTCTTACCACTACTCAGGAGCCTGACATGCAAATCAACCAATCCGCCGCCATCCTCGCCGCCGCCGTCCTGCTGTCCGCTTGCGCCAGCGCCCCGACCTTCGATCAACAGGCTTTGCCGGTGGCCGTGCAAGTGCCAGCAGGTAACAAGGTCGCCATGGAAACCGTCGGCGCCGGCGATATCACCTACGAATGCAAGGCCAAGAAGGACGCCGCCGGCCAGTTCGAATGGACCTTCGTCGGCCCCGACGCCGTCCTGAGCGACCGCAGCGGCATGAGCGTCGGCAAATACTTCGGCCCGCCGGCCACCTGGCAGAACAACGACGGCTCCAAGGTCACCGCCACCCAAGTCGCGGTTGCCCCGGCCGGCGCCGGCAATATTCCATCGCAACTGGTCAAGGCGAATCCGGCCATGGGCGGCGGCGCGATGACCGGCGTCACCTACATCCAGCGCGTCGCCACCAAGGGCGGCGTGGCGCCCGCCAGCGCTTGCAGCGCCGCCAACCTCGGCGCCAAGGAAACCGTGAAGTACCAGGCCGACTACATCTTCTGGAAAGCCGCGTAATTCCGTTGCATAGCCGGCGGTTGCGCGGATGTGATCGGCTATAATCGGCCGACACTCAGCAGATCACCGCCGGGCCGCGCCCAACCTTTTTTTCCCGACTGCTGATGCCGAACGCCCCGGACGGTTTTGACTACGATGCCGCGCTGCACGCCTGTGCCAAAGGCGACCAGCGAGCCTTGCAGCGCCTGTACGAACAGGACGGCCGCCACCTGCTCGGCGTGGCGCTGCGCATCGTGCGCCGGCGCGACGTGGCCGAAGATGTGCTGCACGACGCCTTCGTCAGCATCTGGCAAAAAGCCGCCAGCTTCGACCCGCAACGGGGCGCCGCGCGCGGCTGGATTTTCACCGTCGTGCGCCACCAGGCGCTCAACACGCTGCGCTCGCGCGAGCGGGAAGTATATGCCGAGGCCGACACGCTCGACGCCTTGCAGGAAGACCGGACCGACACCGTGGCCGAACAATTTGAACTGCAGGCCAGCATGGGCCGCTTGAACGATTGCCTCGGCCATCTTGATAGCGCCAAGCGCAACAGCATCGTCTGCGCCTATGTCGACGGCTGCAGCCACAGCGAAATCGCGACGCGGCTGAACGCGCCGCTGGGCACGGTCAAGGCCTGGCTCAAGCGCGGCCTGGCCGCATTGCGGGAGTGCATGGGATGAACGAATCACTGGAGGAATTGCAGCAGCTGGCCGGCGAGTATGTGCTGGGCACCTTGCCGCTGGCGGCGCGCTTGCAAGTGGAGCGCCGCATGCGGGACGAGCCGCTGCTGCGCGCCGAAGTGGATGCTTGGGAGCGCCGCCTGCTGCCGTTGACCGCGCTGGCCGAGCCGGTCGAGCCGTCCACCAAGCTGTGGCCGCGCATCGTCGGCAATCTGCGCCCGCAGGCGGTGACCGATGCTGGTGGATGGCGCCGCTGGTGGGACGATCTTCGGCTGTGGCGCTCGCTAGCGGGCCTGGCGATGGTCGCCTCCTTCGTGCTGGCCAGCATCGTGCTGGTGCGTCCCGACCCGGCACAGCCCGCCTATATGGTGGTGCTGGTGTCGCCACAGGAACGCAACGCCGGCTATGTGGTGCAGGCGAGCCTGAACAACCAGCTGACCTTGACGCCGCTGGAAGGCACGCCGGTGCCGAGCCAGAAATCGCTGCAGTTCTGGACCAAGGGGAAAACCTGGAGCAAGCCGGAATCGCTGGGATTGGTGACGCCGAACCAGCCGCTGAAGGTGGCGCTGGGCAAACTGCCGCGGGTCGAGGCCGGGCAGTTGTTTGAAATCACGCTGGAGCCTGAGGCCGGCTCGCCGACGGGTAGGCCGACCGGGCCGATCCTGTATATCGGCAGAGCCGTTAAGGTCATGTAGGGCGGATTAGGCGGAACGCCGTAATCGGCCATGCATGCGCCGACGTGACGCACGCATGGCCGATTACGCTTCGCTAATCCGCCCTACGTGTTTTAGAAGTTTATCGCGTTCAGCGAACCAGCTTATTCTTCTTCCAGCGGATCTTTCGGCGGCGCGGCGGGGATGGCGTACTTTTCCTCGGCCCAGGCGCCGAGATCGATCTGTTTGCAGCGTTCCGAACAGAACGGGCGATACTTATTCTCTTCCTTCCACTCCACTTTGGCGGAGCAGGTAGGGCAGTCAACTACGGTGGCCATGATAATTCTTTAGAAGTTACAGAGTGTGAGCTCGAATGGTACATCATCTTCCAGCGCCTTGGGTTTCAGGTCGCCGCCCTGGGTGGTAAAGCGCACCCACAGCATGTACTTGTTGGCGGAGATCTCGGGGATCGCGCCCATCGATTCGTCCAGTGTCAGGCGCAGCATCTGATAGACCTTGCCCTGCAACATTTGCTGATAGCTGCCGGCGACGGCGATCATCTTGACCGGGCCGCCGGAGTCGCGTAGCAGGCGCAGCACCAAGGCCAGCGCGTCGAACAACGGCGCCAGCGGCGCGAACCAAGTGGCGATGTCGTTGAAACGCTGTTCGGCCGGCCGCTTTTGCCAGGCGTAATACGACGGCAGATCGAATTCGCAGGCGCCGCCGGGAATGATGGTGCGGCCGCGTATGCTCATCAGCCACTCGTTGTCGCGCACGTTCTGGCCGGTCTTGCCCTGGGCCGCGACGAGTGCGCTGCTCACACCGTCGAGTTCGGCGAGGATGGCGTCCAGGGTTTCGCTCTGGACATTGGGATTCATGCGGTAGCCCAGCAGGCTTTGACGCTGGCGCTCGAGCTCTTGCAGCAGGTCGGACTTCAGGTCGGCGCGGCCGGCCACTTCCAGCATATCGAAGATCGTCGACAGGGCGACGTGATGCTGCATCGGATGTTCCTGATGCACAAAGAATTTGAATTTCTCGTACAGATCCTCTAATCGCAACAACGTGCGGATGCGCTCGTTGAAAGGATATTCGTAGACAATCAAAATAACATCCCTCTATTTGTGGACCTGCGGTGAATTCACGTGATTCTGAAGCAAGCCAAGCAAAAATACAAACGTTGCGAAGGTATTGTTACCGTTCTTTTTGAAAATGCTAGCGAATTTTCATGTACAGGGCGTGTAAACGGTCGATTTGAGGCCCCAAGGCGGCGATTCCGTCGTTATTTTCGATAATGTCGTCGGCGGCGGCCAGCCGTTGCGCGCGGCTCGCCTGGGCCGCCATGATGGCCAGAACCTGCGATTGCGGCAAATTGTTACGCGCCATCACGCGGGCAATTTGCACTTCCTCACGGCAGTCGATGACCAGCACGCGCGCCACCCGGGACCGCCAGGTGCCGGACTCGACCAGTAGCGGCACCGCGTAGATGACATAGCTGCCGGTCGCGGCCGCGCCGGCGGCCAGCGCGCCGTCGCGGATGCGGGGATGGAGGATGGCTTCCAGGCGCGCCTTGGCGCCGGCGTCGGCGAACACCAGCTGGCGCATGCGTGCGCGGTCGAGCGCGCCGGTCGCGTCGGCGAACGCCGGGCCGAATTCGGCGATGATGGCCGGCATGGCCGAGCCGCCGGGCGCGGTCAGGTTATGGGCGATGAGGTCGGTGTCGACGATGCTCACGCCGCGCTCGGCGAACATATTGGCCACCGTGGTCTTGCCGCTGCCGATGCCGCCGGTCAGGCCGATGGAGAAGGGCGCAGTGCTCATGCTGTGGCTTTGCTTTTAATAGTAAGGATAGACGACGCGGGTGAAGGCGGTCAGCGGCTCCCGGTACAGGAAGGTGATCAGGCCGGCGGCGGCCAGATACGGCCCGAACGGGATCTGGTAATCGAAGCCGCGCCGGTTCGCCACCATCAGCGCGATGCCCACCACCGCCCCGACCAGCGAGGCCATCAGCACGATGGCGGGCAAGGTCGCCCAGCCCATCCACGCGCCCAGCGCGGCCAGCAGCTTGAAGTCGCCGTAGCCCATGCCCTCGCGGCCACGCACCAGTTTATACACCCAATAAATGGTCCATAGCGCCAGATAGCCGGCCGCCGCGCCGACTACCGAGTCGTGCAGCGACACGTAAGTGCCGTTGATGTTGATCAGCAGGCCCGCCCAGATCAACGGATAGGTCAGGTCGTCGGGCAGCAGCTGGGTGTCGGCGTCGATGAAGGTCAGCGCGACCAGGAAATACAGCAAGAACAAGCCGCCCAGGCCCTGCCAGCCGGTGCCGAGC
The DNA here is from genome assembly GCF_059418705.1 of Duganella sp. GW821-FHT07F09. NCBI lineage: Bacteria > Pseudomonadati > Pseudomonadota > Betaproteobacteria > Burkholderiales > Oxalobacteraceae > Duganella > Duganella sp. GW821-FHT07F09. The sequence continues at coordinate 296,559 of NZ_JBWKQJ010000010.1, forward strand.
TTCCACACCACCAGCGCCGACAGCACGCCGGTCAACAGCTCGATGGCCGGGTAGCGCGGCGAGATCGGCGCCTTGCAGTTGCTGCATTTGCCGCGCAAGGCCAGATAGCTAACGACGGGAATGTTCTCCATCGCCGTGATCTGGTGGTGGCAATGAGGGCAGGCCGAGCGCGGCACCATCAGGTTGTAGCGCTCGATGTGGATCTCCGGCTTGCCGGCTTCGACGGCGCAATAGTTGTCCGACTCGCGCTGCATCATCTTCGGCAGGCGGTGGATGACGACGTTAAGGAAGCTGCCGATCAGCAGCCCGAACAGGCCGGCGATCAGGCTGATGGCCAGGTCGGCGGCGGGGGCGAACAGCAGCGGCGATTGCGGCATCGAGTCGAGCATACGGAGTCATCGTCCCTGGGCGGGCGGGTAGGTGGTCACAGGCCCATATTAAAGCATCACGGCAACATTGCGGGGCGTTTTTCGGGGCTTGCCGCCCCGGACGGCCCGCGCCGTGCCTCTCTCGTTGGGGATATGGGAAGGATATTGAAATGATGGCAATGTGCGGGAGCCGGATATCGGAATTCATATTACAACCCACGCCGCACGGAGCCGTTCTTGCTGTTGTTCATACAGACACCTTTATTTGTAATGTTGGGGTTGATCCTTGAATGCCTGCTGCTGGGCGTGTTCTTCCGGATTTGCCTGCGCAACATCGCGCGCCGCTACGAATCCCGGCTCAAGCAGCTGGAGGAGCGCGAGCGCGTCGCCTTCGATCTGCACGACATGCTGCTGCAAAGCATGCAGGGCGTGCTGCTGCGGGTACAGAGCGTCGGCCAGCGGCTGCCGGCCGGCAGCGCCGAGCGCGACACCATCGAAACCATTCTCGACCAGGCCGACGAGGTGTTGGCCGACGGCCGTCATCAGGTGCTGGCGCTGCGCATGCCGCTGGTGTACGGGGACAATGTCAGCCAGGCGTTCGCGCAGGTCGGACATTCGTTGCGGGATAGTTTCAAGACGCCGTTCCGGATCATCGTCACCGGGCAGGCGCTGCCGCTCGATGGCGAGTTCGGCGAGGAGATTTTTCGCATCGGGCGCGAGGCGCTATTCAATGCGTTTCAGCATGCGCAGGCGAGTCATATCGAGCTGGAGCTGGTATATGGCCGCGAATTCTTTTCGCTGTTCGTGCGGGATGACGGCAAGGGGATCGATGCGCTGGCGTCGGAGGCTGGCTATCGTGGCCTGGCCGGCATGCGCGAGCGGGCCGAGCGCATGGGTGGCGGTGTGGAGGTATTGAGTTTGCCCGAGCGGGGGACCGAGGTGATTCTGAAGGTGCCGGGCAAGGTGTGCTACGTGCCGCATAGCGAGCGCGGAGGACGCTGGCGGCAAAGGCTAGCAGCCTGGCTGGGCCGCACCGAATCGCGTGGCTAATCGTGGACGGGGAGCCCGGCAACACCGCGGAGACAATCCCGGAAACACGTAGGGCGGATTAGGCGGAACGCCGTAATCCGCCATTTATGAGCCGTCGGCGGCGCATGCATGGCGGATTACGCTTCGCTAATCCGCCCTACGTGTCTCCGAGTATCTCGCGCGTCCCGAGCCCCAGCGCATCGCGCGTATCACGCAGGTCTCGAGCCGCCGCGCATCCGTGTATCTCGTGCGTCCCGTTTTTCCGAGGATACTGTTTAAACCACCGACCCCAACTTGAATATCGGCAGATACATCGCCACCACCAGCCCGCCGATCAGCACGCCCAGGATCACCATGATCGCCGGCTCCATCAAGCTCGACAACGACGCCACGGCCTCGTCCACTTCCTCTTCATAGAAATCGGCGACCTTGCCCAGCATGGCGTCGAGCGAACCCGATTCCTCGCCGATGGCGACCATCTGCGTGACCATGTTGGGAAACACCTCGACGTTCTGCATCGCCACCGTCAGGCTGGTGCCGGTGCTGACCTCGTTCTGGATCTTGCGCGTGGCGTCGAGGTACACCGCGTTGCCGGCCGCGCCGCCCACCGAGTCGAGCGACTCGACCAGCGGCACGCCGGCGGCGAACATCGTCGCCAGGGTGCGGGTCCAGCGGGCGATCGTGGCTTTGCGGATGACGTCGCCAAACACCGGCAGCTTGAGCAGCAGCTTGTCCATGAAGCGTTGCATTTGCAGCGAACGTTGCCAGGCGCGGAAGAACAAATAGATCCCCATGCCGATGGTAAAGAAGATCACGTGCCACCAGGTCACGAAGAACTCCGACAGCGCCATGACGAACAGGGTCGGCGCCGGCAGGTTGGCGCCGAAGCTGGCGAACACCTCCTTGAACGCCGGCACCACCCAGATCATGATCACCGCCGTGACGACGAACGCCACCGCGAGAATCGACACCGGATACATCAGCGCCGATTTGATCTTGGCCTTCATGGCCAGCGTTTTTTCCTTGTAGATCGCCAGCCGCGTCAGCAGGTCCTCCAGGATGCCGGCCTGTTCGCCGGCGCCGACCAGGTTGCAGAACAGCGGATCGAAGTACAGCGGGAATTTGCGGAAAGCCTGGTTCAGGCTGGTGCCCGTCTCGATGTCGGCGCGCAGGTCCATCACCAGCTTGGACACAGATGGATTCGAGTGGCCCTTGCCGACGATGTCGAACGATTGCAGCAGCGGCACGCCGGCCTTCATCATCGTCGCCAGCTGGCGCGTGAACAGCGAAATATCCTTGTCGGTGATGCGCTTGCCGCTGCGGTAGGCCTTCTTCTTGACCTTGGTGACCATGATGCCCTGGCGGCGCAGGGTGACGTTGACCACGGCTTCGCCGCCGGCGCGCATCTCGCCGCGCACCGTCTTGCCGGTCTTGTCCTTGCCCTCCCAGGCGAAGATCATTTCCTTGACCTGGTTGGCCGCGTTGCCCGAAGTCGCCATGGTGAATGTCCTATTCGTTGGTACAGCCGAGCACTTCTTCCAGGCTGGTCAGGCCGTTCTTGACCTTCACCAGTCCCGACTGGCGCAGCGACTTCACGCCTTCCTCCTCGGACTTGGCGGCGATTTCCATCGAGTTGCCGTGCGCGAGGATGATGCTTTCGATGGCCGGCGTGATCGGCATGATCTGGTAGATGCCGACCCGGCCCTTGTAGCCGCCGCCGTTGCAGCGCTCGCAGCCGACCGGGCCGTAGGGCTTCCAGCTGCCGTCCAGCTCATGCTGCTTGAAGCCGGCCTTGAGCAGCAGGTCGTGCGAGATCTCGACCGGCTGCTTGCAGTTGCACAAGCGCCGCGCCAGCCGTTGCGCGGTGATCAGGATCACCGACGAGGCGATGTTGAACGGCGCCACGCCCATGTTCATCAGCCGCGTCAGGGTCGACGGCGCGTCGTTGGTGTGCAGGGTCGAGAACACCATGTGCCCGGTCTGCGCCGCCTTGATGGCGATGTCGGCCGTTTCCAGGTCGCGGATCTCGCCGACCATGATGATGTCCGGGTCCTGGCGCAGGAACGATTTCAGCGCCACCGGGAACGTCAAGCCCGCCTTGTCGTTGACGTTGACCTGGTTCACGCCCGGCAGGTTGATCTCGGCCGGGTCCTCGGCGGTGGAGATGTTGATGCCGGGCTTGTTGATGACGTTCAGGCAGGTGTACAGCGACACCGTCTTGCCCGAACCGGTCGGCCCGGTCACCAGCACCATGCCGTAGGGACGCTGGATGGCCTCGAGCAGGATTTCCTTCTGGTCAGGGTCGTAGCCGAGCGCGTCGATGCCCATCTGCGCCTGCGTGGCGTCGAGGATACGCATGACGGTCTTCTCGCCGAACAAGGTGGGCAGGGTCGAGATGCGCAGGTCGATGGTCTTGGTGGGCGAGACGATCAGCCGCATGCGCCCGTCCTGCGGCACGCGCTTTTCCGAGATGTCGAGTTTGGCGAGCACCTTGATGCGCGAGACCAGTTTTTCCTTGATCGAGATCGGCGGCTGGGCGTGCTCCAGTAACACGCCGTCGACGCGGAAGCGCACCCGGTAGAATTTTTCGAACGGTTCGAAGTGCAAGTCCGACGCGCCCATGTTGACCGCGTCCATCAGCATCTTGTTGAGGAAGCGCACCACCGGGGCGTCCTCGACGTCGTTGGGGGTGGACTCGGCCGCCGCCACCGCCGCCGCCGCGCTCTCCTCTTCGGCGAACTGGATGTCCGCTTCGTCGCCGGCCAGGTCCGAAATGCTTTGCTCGCTGGTCTTGTTGAGCCGGGCGAGCAGCTGCAGCAGCGCGTCGTGCGGCACGATGACGGGCTCGACCGTGGACTCGGTCTGGAACTTGATCTGGTCGAGCGCCTGCAGATTGGTCGGATCGGAAATGGCCACCGACATCTTGTTGCCGCGCTTGGCCAGCGCGATGACGCGCTGGGCCTGCATCAGCTTGTTGTCGATGGCCTTGGCCGGCAGCGCGTCGAGGTTGAGCGCGGCCACATCCATCAGCGGATAGGCGAACGTTTCGGCGCAGAAGGCGGCGAGGGCGCGGGCGTCGATCACGCCGCTCGAGAGCAACACGTCGATGAAGGCCAGCTTGTCGTGCACGGATTTTTTCTGCAGCGCCTCGGCTTGCATGGCGGAGAGCCGTCCGGCTTGCAGCAATGCGCGCGCCAACCCCGGCATCGGGGCGCCTGGCGCGGCGTTGGGTAGGACTGCTGCCATAGAAGCATCTATCTTGATAGGGGACGGGCGGTCAAAGAATCATGCTCTTGAGCATTAATTTTGTAAAGCCGTTTGTCGCTGCCAAGAAACGATTGTACGCCCGGGTGTTGCGTTCGCCACGCGGGCTTAGCAATCAGACACCGCGTTTAACCGCGTTTCGTGCCGGGACGTATCAATTTGACGACTTTGATGGATTGATCATGCGCCTGGATCACCTCGATGATGCAGGGGCCGATTTTGATACTGATCGGCGCTTCTGGAATTTCTTGCAACAGTTCCAGCAGCATGCCGTTCAGCGTTTTGGGGCCGTCGAGCGGGAAGTTCAGGCCCAGGCGTTTGTTGACGTCGCGCAGCGCCGTGGCGCCCTCCAGCAGGCACTCGCCCTGCTCGTTCCAGGCAAAGCTGTCGGCGCGGGCGTCGCCCGGCACCGATGTCGTGAATTCACCGATCATTTCCTCGATGATGTCGTCCAGGGTCACCAGGCCCTGCACCTCGCCGTACTCGTCGACGATGATGCCCAGGCGCTCCTTGCGCTCCTGGAAGTACTGCAGCTGCGTGAAGACGCCGGTGTCCTGCGGGATGAAGTAAGGCGTGGTCAGCAGCGCGCGGAAATGCTCGACCGTCAGCTCCTCTTCCTGGTTCAGCAGCGCCACCGCCTTGCGCACGTGCAGGATGCCGACGATGCGGTTGATCTCGCCTTCGTAGACGGGCAGCTTGTTGTGGTAGCAGGTGGTCAGCTCGCGCTTGATCTCGTCGACCGACTGTTCCAGGTCCAGCGCCTCGATCTGCGAGCGCGGCGTCATGATGTCCTCGACGACGATGGTTTCCAGGTCGAACAGGTTGAGCAGGATGCTCTTGTGCTTTTGCGGGATGAAGTTGCCGCCCTCGAGCACGATCGAGCGCAGCTCCTCGGGCGACACGCGCTCGTCCTGCAGGTGGACGACGGCCTTGGTGCGAAACAGCCGCAGCACTTGCGCGACGAACAGGTTGACGAACCACAGCACCGGCTTGAACAGCGCCATCAGCGGCCGCAGCACCACGCTGGTGGGCAGCGCGATGCGCTCGGGATAGGTGGCGCCGATCATCTTCGGCGAGATCTCGGCGAACACGATCAGCAGGAACGCCACCACGCCGGTCGAGATGATGATGACGTTGTCGTCGTGGCCGAAGTATTCGATGGCGATCGACGTCACCAGCGCGGTGGCCATGGCGTTGACCAAGGTGTTGGCGATCAGGATCAGCGACAGCAGCTTGTCGGTGCGGTCGAGCAGCCACAAGGTGGTGATCGCGGCGCGGCTGCCGCGCTTGGCCTCGTGGCGCAGGCGATAGCGGTTGGCCGCCATCAGGGCGGTTTCGGCCATGGCGAAAAAGGCCGAGCACAAGATCAGGAGGGCGAGTGCAAGAAGTTGCACCCATAAGGGCACGGTATCCAATAGTCACCGTAAAGAGTCTGGAAAACTGGTCGCCGTGCAGCGGCTGCAGGCCCAGAGCGTTATCAGCTTGGAATTTTAAGGCATGGATGAGCTAGGTGCAAGTTGGACTAGTTTCATGCCGTAACAATGCCGTAACAATAGATTTGTAAGCTGCGCATGGTTGTGCATTAGAAAAAAATTCTCAAACATCAATACCTCCATCGCCGCGCATCACTGTGCGAACCTCACCCGGGAACCCATGATGAAATCCATAAAGATAACTTTTTTGTTTGTTTTGATGGCCGCCTACAGCGGCCTGGCCGGCGCACAACAGCTCAACACGCAGTTCTGGGGCTGGATCGGTAAGGACCAGCACGGCTACTACCTGGACGGATCGAGCTGGCACTATTGTTTCAGCGATCGGGGCGGTAGCTGCGGTTCCGTCGCGCTGACGACCGGTCATTCCCAGTGTCGCACAACCGGTTTTAACATCGGCGCGAAATGGGCCATTCCGACCAAGATCGGTGGCATGGAAATCAACGCCTCGGCCAACCATTCCTGGTCTGCCTGCAACATCCGCAGCGAAACCGTCACCTGCAGCCCCAAGGTGGGTTGGAAGGGCCGCGCGGTCATCAACTTCAGCGAGCGCCGGGGAAAAATGCGCGTGCTTGGTGCGGATAATTACCTGACGTTGAGGTCGAGCTGCCCGGCCGGCTGGCGGTCCGACTGGATGGGCGGCCCGAGCTGGCGTTGCACGTATGTGGGCGGCGCGTACACCGTCGACGGCTACCTGCCCGAGTGGCGTGGCAGCAGCTGCCAGTACGACAGGATTTGAGGGCGCCGCCACAATGCCTTTCAAACTACATTTTTCCGCGCCCCGCGTCGTTGCGGCGGCAGTCATCGGCGGGTGTCTCCTGATCGCGGCGGGGAGCTACTTCGTTTCCCGCGGCGAGGCTCGGGCGGACAAGGCCGCAGCGCCGTATGTCGATGGTTTTAACGCGCTATTGTCGCGTGCGCCGACGGTCTCCGCCGCGCCGGCGGCGTTGTCCGCCGGGGCGGGCGGCGTCCAGGATCAGTCCGGCTCCGCCGCCGTCAAGCCATTCACTGCGGATGAGGCGGCCGCAAGTCTGCGGGGTTTCGTCGACAAGATACTGAAGCGGGATAACCTGTCGTCGACAGAGGTCGAGGAACTCCAGGTCCGGCTGCTGGCATCGATCGAAAGCGATCCCGCCGTCGGCAAGGCCGTGGCACAGTTTTATCACAACATGCCGGCCGATCAGGCCATGGAGCGCGACATGATCCGGTCGCTGCTGGTCGGGTCGTCGGATGGCCGAGGTATCGTGCTGCAAGAGGCGAACGCGATCTGGGAGGGCAAGAGCGAAGGCAAGTTCGGGGAGATGTACGAGACGTATTTCAACCTGCCGGGCCAGGTGCCGCAAGACGTGATCGTCCGGGCGCTGGCCGATTTGAAGGCGGGCGCGCCAACCGATGAGCGAACCGCCGTCGCGCGGCTCAATTTCATCGGTACGCTCGCGGAGCAGAAAAACGGCGACACCGCCAACCTGCGCGCCGACGCCGTGCCACTCTTGAACCAGGTGGCAGAGGGCCGGGGCAGCGACATCGTGCGGGCGCTGGCCGTGCAGAAGCTCTACCGCCTGAGCTCACCCGGGGAGGCTTCCAATATCGCCATCGCGCAGCTGTCGAAAGGCGCCTCCGGCGACCTGGTCCGGGAAACACTGAGCTCGGTGACCAGCGGCGATGTGGAGCTCACGCCCAACCTGCGTGCGGCGTTGACCACGGCCGTCAAACGTCCGGGCGCCTCGGCTGAAGAGAAGCAGCAGTTCAGCCAGGTCCTGGGACCGCGTGGCTGAGGTGCGCGCCGTGTGGCCATGGCGCTGACGAGGCGTTACTATGGAGCTTACTTCCATATAACGATAAGGGTCGTCGATCATGCGTAAGAACTTTGTTTTGCTTGGCTTGATGTTGGGGTTGGGCGGCGCGGCCGCGCAGGCGGCGCCGCCGAACCAGGCCTTGCTGGCGCAGGCCGAAAAGGCCAAGCCGGAGGCGCTGGCGCTGCTCGAACGGCTGGTCAACATCGACTCCGGCACCTACAACGAAGCGGGGCTGGACAAGGTCGGCGCCATCGCGCAGGAGGAATTGAAAAAGCTCGGCGCGCGCATCGAAGTGCTGCCGGCGTCGCCCGCCAAGTCGAGCAACATCGTCGCCACCTGGAACGGCAAGGGCAAGGGCCGCATCCTGCTGGTGGCGCACATGGACACCGTGTTCGGCGATGGCACGGCGGCGGCGCGGCCGTTCCGCGTCGACGGCAAGCGTGCCTACGGTCCCGGCATCATGGACGACAAGGGCGGCATCGTCATGGCGCTGTATGCGATGAAGCTGCTGCGCGACGCCAAATTCGACGACTACGCCAAGGTGACGCTGATCCTCAACACCAACGAGGAAACCGGCTCGGTGGGCACGCTGGCGCTGATCAACAAGCAGGCGCGCGAACACGATGTGGCCTTCAACCTGGAGCCGGGCCGTCCGGCCGATGGCCTGGTGATTTGGCGCAAGGGCAGCGGCGGCATCGAGCTCGACGTCAAGGGCAAGGCGGCGCACGCCGGCGTGGCGCCGGACGCGGGCCGCAACGCCGCCATGGAGGCGGCGCACCAGGTTCTGCAACTGAGCAAACTGGGCGACGCCGGCAAGCAGACCACGGTCAACTTCACGGTGATCAAGGCGGGCGAGCGCAGCAACGTCATACCGGACGCCGCACACGCCGAGGCCGATGTGAGGGTGGCGGTGGCGGAGGAGTTCGACCGGGTCGAAAAGGACATGGCGCGCATCTCCGCCAACAAGCTGATCCCGGACACGCAGGTGAGCGCGAAGCTGCGCCGTGGCTTCCCGCCGATGCCGCAAAACGCGGCGACCGACGGCATGGCGGCGCGCGCGCAGGCGATTTACGGCGAGTTGGGCAAGAAGCTGACGTTGGAAGGCAGCGGCGGCGCGGCCGATTCGAGCCTGATCGCGGCGGCCGGCGTGCCGACCATCGACGGGCTGGGCATCGTCGGCGGCGGCATCCACACGCCGGAGGAATATATCGAAGTCGACAGCATTGCGCCGCGCCTGTACCTGTTGACGCGGCTGATCATGGACTACAGCAGATAAATCACTTCACGTTGCGCAGGATGAGGGCGTGGCCGGCGATGGTCGCGCCGTTTTCCTGGCGTGCGGCAAGTGGTTCGGCCGCAAGGATTTCAAAACCGGTGGCCTCGGCCAGGCGTTCCAGATAGGCCAAGGTGTGGGCGTAGCGGTTGGTGGGGCGCAAGGTGAAGTCGGCGCCGTCGCCGGCTTCGACCGAGAAGCAGAAGCGTCCGCCAGACCTCAACGCGCGCCGTACGCTCTCGAATACGGGCCGCAGGTCGCCGATGTAGACGAAGACGTCGGCGGCGACCGCGAGGTCCCAGTGGTTTTCGTAGCCGTCCAAATAGCTGAGCAGGTCGGCGCAGGCCAGTTCATCGTAGCCGCCGCGCCGGGCCGCCTTGTCCAGCATCTGCCGCGACAGGTCGACGCCGTCGAGGCGGCGCGAGTAGGCCTTCAGATACGGGGCGCACAGGCCGGTGCCGCAGCCGATGTCCACGGTGTCAAGAGCGGTCGCCGGCGCCACGCGACGGAGCATCGCGTCCAGACAGGCCGGGGTCTGGTAGTCCAGCACCTTCACCAGATGCTCGTCGAAGTGGTTGGCGTATTGGTCGAATAGCGAGCGCACGTATTCGGCCGGCAGCACGGCCGGCGTCTCGCCCACGCCGAGCGACGCCAGCGCGAAGGCGATGGTTTCCGGGTTGTCGCCATGGGCCAGCGCGGCGCGGTAGGCGGCGATGGCCTCGTCGTTGCGGCCCAGCGAGCGCAGGGCGTTGCCGCGATGGTAGTGCGCCAGCGCGTGGTCGGGTTTCAGTTTGAGCGCGTGATCGTAGCTGTCCAGCGCCGCCTCGAATTCGCCAAGCTTGAACAGGCTCGAACCCTGCGCGCTATAAGCCTGCGCCCATTGCGGCCGCAGATGGATGGCGCGGTCGAAGCTTTCCACCGCGTCCGGCAGCAGGCGCAGGCAGTGCAGCGCGTTACCGCGCGCGAACCAGGCATCGGCGTAGCGGTCTTTGATGTTCAGCGCATCTTCCGCCGCGCCCAATGCCTCCAGATAGCGGGCCTGGTCCTGCAGCGCGATGGCGCGGTTGCAGTGCGCCTCGGCGTAATTCGGTTGGATTTCGATCGCGCGCTGGTAACTGAGCAGCGCGTCGTCGAGACGCCCAAGCTTGCGCAGCGCGTTGCCGCGGTTGCTCCAGGCCATGGCGTAGTCGGGCAGCAGGGCGATGGCGCGTTCGTGGCTGGCCAGCGCTTCGTCGGTGCGCCCGGCGTCGAGCAGCGCCGCGCCGAGGTTGGCGTGGGCTTTGGCCTGTTGGCCGTCGATGTCGATCGCTTGCGAGATCAGCGCGATGGCGGTCGCCGCGTCGCCCTGCTGGCGGGCGATCACGCCCAGCAGATGCAGCGCGTCGAACTGGCGGGGATTGAGGTCGAGTACCTGGCGGTACAGCGCCTGCGCCGGCTGGAGGCGGCCCTGCTGGTGCAGTTCGACGGCCTGCTGCAGGAAGGACGCCTCGAGGGCGGAATGGGATTCGGTCATGGTGCGCATCTTAGGGGAGTTCCCGCCGGCGGACAAGCGGGCGGCGATTACGCAACCGGTGATCCCTCACGGATACACGTAGGGCGGATTAGCGCAGCGTAATCGGCCATGCATGCTCCGTTGGCGGCGCGCGCATGGCCGATTACGGCGTTCCGCCTAATCCGCCCTACGTGTTTATACGAGATTTCATCGTCGCCGGCCGCCGGTACACCAATTATCCTCAACTCCCGCGATACGTCGAATACGCCCATGGCGATACCACCAGCGGCACGTGGTAATTCTGCTCCGCGCCGGCCACGCCGAAGGCGATCGTTACCTCGTCGATGAAACGCGGTTCCGGCAGCGCCACCCCCTGCGCGGCGAAATAATCGCCGGCGCCGAAAACCAGCTCGTACTTCCCCGCTTTCATGGTCTCGCCCTCCAGCAGCGGCGCCGAACAGCGGCCGTCGGCGTTGGTGACGTCGGTTTTGATCAACGTGCGCCCCTGCGCGCCGACGGCGTACAACGCCACCTTGACGCCGGCCCCCGGCTTGCCCTGCGTGATATCGAGAACGTGCGTACTGAGCTTGCCCATGGTTGTCCTATATGTGTACGTCATAAGTATCTATTGTACAAATCATATACCGACAGCCGCCCACGCATATATGATTACAGATATATTCCCCATCGACTTGCCGGCGCCCATGACCACTTACGACAACTATCCGCGCGACATGATCGGCTACGGGCCGAAACCGCCCCACGCCCAGTGGCCGAACCAGGCCCGGGTGGCCCTGCAGTTCGTGCTGAACTACGAGGAGGGCGGCGAAAACAACGTGCTGCACGGTGATGCAGGATCGGAAACATTCCTTTCCGAAATCATCGGCGCCGCGTCCTTCGGCAACCGCCACATGAGCATGGAGTCGCTGTATGAGTACGGCTCGCGCGCCGGCTTGTGGCGCCTGCTGCGCATGTTCGAGGAGCGCAAGCTGCCGCTGACGGTGTTTGGCGTGTCGATGGCGCTCAAGCGGCATCCGGAGGCGGTGGCCGCGTTCCAGTCGCTGGGTCACGAGATCGCCTGCCACGGCCTGCGCTGGATCACCTACCAGAACATGGACGAGGCCACCGAGCGCGCGCACATGAAGGAAGCGGTCGATATCATCCGCGAACTGACGGGAAGCGTCCCGCAAGGCTGGTACACGGGCCGCGATTCGCCCAATACGCGCCGGCTGGTGATGGAGCACGGCGGCTTCCGCTACGACTCCGACCACTACGGCGACGACTTGCCGTTCTGGCAAAAGGTCGACTACACGGGCGCCGACGGCAAGGCCGCGACGGCGCCGCAGTTGATCGTGCCGTACACGCTGGACACCAACGACATGCGTTTCGCCGCCGCGCAGGGCTTCAACTCCGGCACGCAGTTCTTCGACTATCTGAAGGACGCCTTCGATGTGCTGTACGCGGAAGGCGATCCGAATGGCTTGAACCAGCCTAAGATGCTGTCGATCGGCCTGCACTGCCGCATCGCCGGCCGGCCCGCGCGGGCGGCGTCGCTGGCGCGCTTCCTCGATTACGTGCAAGGGCACGACAAGGTCTGGATCACGCGCCGCATCGATATCGCCGACCATTGGCACGCCACACACCCATTTGCAGATTGAGGCCACGATGTCCGAACCGATTCGTTTTTACTTCCGTGGCGCGGTCCAGGAGATCACCAACGCCGCGCCGACGCGCACCGTGCTTCAGCATCTGCGCGAGGACCTGCATTGCACCGGCACCAAGGAAGGCTGCGCCGAGGGTGATTGCGGCGCCTGCACGGTCGTCATCGGCAGCTTGAACGCCTGCGGCCAGCTGGAGATGAAGTCCGTGAACTCCTGCATCCAGTTCGCGCCCACCCTGGACGGCAAGGCGCTGTTCACCGTCGAGGATTTGCAGCAGGCCGACGGCGCGCTGCATCCGGTGCAGCAGGCGATGGTCGAATGTCATGGCTCGCAATGCGGCTTCTGTACGCCCGGTTTCGTCATGTCGTTGTGGGGCATGTATCTGGACAAAGACGGCCGGCCGGCGCAGCGCAAGGAGATCGACGATTGCCTTTCCGGTAACCTGTGCCGCTGCACCGGCTACCGCCCCATCATCGACGCCGCGCACCGGATGACGGAGCTGCCCAAGGTCGGCTTCGACCGCGAGGCCCTGGCGGAGCAATTGCGCGGCTTGCGGCGCGACGCGGGCGCCAGCTATACCGCCCACGGCCAGAGCTTCCACGCGCCGCGCACGCTGGAAGAACTGGTGGCGCTGCGCGGCGCGCATCCAAAGGCGACGCTGCTGGCCGGCTCCACCGACATCGGCCTGTGGGTCACCAAGCAGATGCGCGAGCTGGGCGACATCATCTACCTTGGCCACGTCACCGCGCTGCAAACCATCAGCGAAAAGGACGGCATGCTGGAGATCGGCGCCGGCGTGTCGCTCGACGACGCGTATGAAGCGCTGACGAAACGGTATCCGTCGCAGCTGAGCGAAATGCGCCAGCGCTTCGCGTCGCTCCCGATCCGCAATGCGGGTACATTGGGCGGCAACGTCGCCAACGGTTCGCCGATCGGCGATTCGATGCCGTGGATGATTGCGCTGGGCAGCGAAGTAGTGCTGCAAAGCGCATCCGGCCAACGCGTACTGCCGCTGGAGGCGTTTTACCTCGATTATCAGAAAAAGGATATGCGGGCGGACGAATTCGTCGCCGCCGTGCGCGTGCCGTTGCCGCGCGCCGGCATCGAATTCCGCACCTATAAACTGGCAAAGCGCTTCGACCAGGATATCTCCGCCGTTTGCGCCGCCTTCGCGTTCAAGCTCGATGGCGACGTCGTGGTCGACGCCCGCATCGCTTTCGGCGGCATGGCCGCAACGCCACGCCGGGCGCCACGTGCCGAGTCTTCGCTGATTGGCCTGCGCTGGAACGAGGCCAATTTGCGCGTGGCGATGGATATGCTGGCGCAGGACTTCGCGCCGCTGTCTGACATGCGCGCTTCCAGCTCCTACCGCATGCAGACCGCGCAAAACCTGCTGCGCCGCTTCTGGTTCGAAACGCGCGCCGATGCACCGCTCGCGGCCGATGCCGTCAACGCCTTCGCTTGCCGCGCCTGAAAGGAGCCACCATGAACCATCCAGCCGCTCCTGTTTCCTTGAACGACGCCAAGGCCGCCGCCGCCGAGGCGTGGAAAGCCGTCGGCGTCGCCCGCCCGCATGAATCGGCCGAGCTGCACGTGCTTGGCCAGGCCACCTATACCGACGACATCCCCGAGCTGCAAGGCACTTTGCACGCCGCGCTGGGCCTGTCCTCGAAGGCGCACGCGCGCATCACCGCGCTCGATCTGGCGCCGGTGCGCGCCTCGGCCGGTGTGGTGGCGGTGTACACCGCCGGCGATATCGTCGGCACCAATGACTGCGGCCCGATCATCCACGACGATCCGATTTTCTGCGTGGAGGAGGTGATGTACGTCGGCCAGCCGATCTTCGTCGTCGTCGCCGACACGCACGACAACGCCCGCCGCGCCGCGCGCCGCGCCGTCGTCGATTACGACGAGCTGCCCGCCATCTTCACGCCGCAGGAGGCCAAGGCCGCGCAATCGTACGTACTGCCGCCGATGCAGCTCAAGCGCGGACAATTCCAGAGCGCGTTCGACACGGCGCCGCGCGTGGTGAAGGGACAGTTGTTCGTTGGCGGCCAGGAGCAGTTTTACCTGGAGGGCCAGATCGCCTACGCGATCCCGAAGGAGGACAACGGCATGCTGGTGCAGTGCTCGACCCAGCACCCGAGCGAAATGCAGCACGTTGTCGCCCACGCCATTGGCGTGCATTCGCACAAGGTGCAGGTCGAGTGCCGCCGCATGGGCGGTGGCTTCGGCGGCAAGGAGTCGCAATCGGCGCTGTGGGCCGCCGCCGCCGGCATCGCCGCCGCCAAGCTGCGGCGGCCGGTCAAGCTGCGCGCCGACCGCGACGACGACATGCTCGTCACCGGCAAGCGCCATTGCTTCTTCTACGAATATGAAGTCGGCTACGACGACAACGGCAAGATCCTCGCCGCCAAAGTGGATATGACCCTGCGCGCCGGCTATTCCGCCGACCTGTCGGGCCCCGTGGCCACGCGCGCCGTGTGCCACTTCGACAATACCTATTATCTGTCCGACGTCGACATCCGCGCCGCCTGCGGCAAGACCAACACGCAATCGAACACCGCCTTCCGTGGTTTCGGCGGTCCGCAGGGCGCCATCGCCATCGAATACGTGATCGACGAAATCGCCCGCAACCTTGGCCGCGACGCGCTCGATATCCGCCGCCTGAACTTCTACGGCAAGACCGAGCGCAATGTCACGCCTTACGGCCAGGAGATCGTCGACAACGTCATCGAGGCCTTGACGTCGGAGCTGGAGCAAACCAGCGAGTACCGCGCCCGCCGCAAGGCCATCGACGCCTGGAACGCCGGCAGCCCGGTGCTGAAGAAGGGCTTGGCGTTCACGCCGCTCAAGTTCGGCATCGCCTTCAACGTCACCCACTTGAACCAGGCCGGCGCGCTGGTCCACGTGTACGTCGACGGCTCTGTGCTGGTCAATCATGGCGGCACCGAGATGGGGCAGGGCATCAACACCAAGGTGATGCAGGTGGTGGCGCATGAACTTGGGCTGGATATGGAGCATGTGCGCGCGACGGCGACCGACACCAGCAAGGTGTCGAACACATCGGCGACGGCGGCATCGACCGGCGCGGATTTGAACGGCAAGGCGGCGCAGGACGCCGCGCGCCAGATCCGCGAGCGCCTGGCCGCCTACGCGGTCAAATTATATGGCGACGAGGACGGCCGGCCGGTGCGCTTCTTCGACAACGCCGTCCACGTCAACGGCCACGCCGTACCGTTCCCGGAGCTGGTGCAGAAGGCGTATCTGGCGCGGGTGCAGCTGTGGTCCGACGGTTTCTACGCCACCCCCGGCCTGCACTGGGACCCGAAGACGATGAACGGCCATCCGTTCTCGTACTACGCCTACGGCGCCGCCGTATCCGAGGTGGTGGTCGATACGCTGACCGGCGAATGGAAGCTGCTGCGCGCGGATGCGCTGTACGACGCCGGCCGCTCGCTCAATCCGGCCATCGATATCGGCCAGGTGGAGGGTGCCTTCATCCAGGGCATGGGCTGGCTGACCACGGAACAGTTGTGGTGGAACCCCGCCGGCAAGCTGATGACGCACGCGCCGTCGACGTACAAGATTCCCGGTGTGTCGGACTGCCCGGAGGATTTTCGCATCAAGCTGTATGACAACGGCAATGTGGAGGACAGCATCCACCGCTCCAAGGCGGTCGGCGAACCGCCGCTGCTGCTGCCGTTCTCGGTGTTCTTCGCGATCCGCGATGCGATTTCCAGCGTCGGCGGCCATCGCGTCAACCCGCCGCTGAACGCGCCCGCGACCAGCGAAGAGATACTGCGCGCGGTGTCCGCAGTGGAAATGGCGGCCTAAGTGAACGAGTGGCTGACAGCGCGGATCACGCAACCGGCGGTGCTGGTGACGGTGGCCATCGTCGAAGGCTCCGGTCCGCGCGAGCCGGGCGCAAAGATGCTGGTGACGGCGGGAGGCCAGGTCGATACCATCGGCGGCGGGCATCTGGAGATGTGCGCGGTCGAGACGGCGCGCGCGATGCTGGCCGGCGCCGGAGCGGCGCGGCTGGAACGGTACGCGCTCGGGCCGACCTTGGGACAATGCTGCGGTGGCGTGGTTCATCTTGCGTTCGAGCGGGTCGATGTTTCGCTGCGGTCCGTGCTGGAAAGTTTGATCGCGCGTCGCCGCGAGGATAGCTGGCGTTTGAGCGCCATCGACGGCCAGTCCGCTGCGCTGCTGTTGGATGCGGATGGCATGACGGTCGCGGGGGAGGGCGAAGGCGCGCCAATGGTTGACCGCAAGCGCGGTACCCATGTGTTGAAAGACGCTGTCGGCCGCCGCTGGCTCGTAGACCCATGTCTCGCTCCGCGCGAGCATTTGCTGTTGTTCGGCGCGGGCCATGTCGGCGCGGCCATTGTCCGCATGCTGGGCGAGCTGCCGTGTACCGTCACTTGGGTCGACGAGCGGGAGGACATGTTCCCATCGACGATACCGGCCAACGTCACGGTCGAAGCGACCGACATGCCGGAGGCGCTGGTCGCCGGTGCGCCGGCCGATGCCAGCTACCTGGTCATGACCCACAGCCACGCACTGGACCAGCGCTTGAGCGAAGCGATATTGGCCCGCGCGGATGTCGGCTGGTTCGGCCTGATAGGCTCCAAGACCAAGCGCGTGCAGTTCGAACGCAGGATGGCCGCGCGCGGCCTGCCGAAAGACCGCATCGACGCCATGGTCTGCCCGATTGGACTGGCCGGCATCACCAATAAGCTGCCCGCCGCCATCGCCGCCTCCGTATGCGCCCAACTGTTGATGGTCTGGGAGGCGCAGCAGAGCGCAGCCCTCAACGAATCAACGCCGATGCGTGTGGCGTCATGTTGATCCGACGGCCACCAAATCATGATCCGACGTTAATCCACGTAGGGCGGATTAGCGAAGCGTAATCGGCTATGCATGCGCCGCCGACGGCTCACCGATGGCCGATTACGGCGTTCCGCCTAATCTGCCCTACGTGGATCCACGAAATTTTTGAAAGAACTTATGTCCACCCCAAACCTGCAAGCCTACCGAGGCAGCTTGCTTCACTTTCTCGCCGATCCGGCCTTCAGCGACCAGTCCCACGACTGGCACGAAGACGGGCTGCTGATCGTCGCCGCCGGCAAAGTCCAGGCGGCGGGCGACTACGCCTCGCTGCACGCCACGCTCCCGCCGGGAACGGAAGTGCACGATTACAGCGGCAAGCTGCTGATGCCCGGCTTTATCGACACGCACGTCCACTACCCGCAAACCGACATGATCGCCTCGCCGGCGGAAGGCCTGCTGCCCTGGCTGGAGACGTACACCTTCCCGGTCGAGAGCAAATTCGGCGACCCCGCGCACGCCGCCGGCGTCGCCGACTTCTTCCTCGACGAGCTACTGCGTTGCGGCACCACCACCGCGATGGTCTATTGCAGCGTGCATCCGCAATCGGTCGACGCTTTCTTCACCGCCAGCGAGCAGCGCGGCCTGCGCATGGTCGCCGGCAAGGTGATGATGGACCGGAACTGCCCCGACTACCTGCGCGACACCGCCGAATCGAGCGCCCGCGACACCGAGGCGCTGATCAAGCGCTGGCACAACAACGGCCGCTCGCTGTACGCCATCACGCCGCGCTTCGCGCCCACCTCCACCGAGGAACAACTGCACCTGGCCGGCGAACTGGCGCGCGCCTATCCGGACACCTTCATCCAGACCCACGTATCGGAGAACGAAGCCGAATGCGCGTGGGTGCGCGAGCTGTTCCCCAAGTCGCGCAGCTACATCGATGTCTACGACAGCTACGGCATGATGCGTCCGCGCGCGATGTATGGCCACTGTATCTGGCTCGATGAGCGCGACCGTGCACGCATGGCCGAAACCCGGTCCGCCGCCGCCATCTGCCCGACCTCCAACCTGTTCCTCGGCAGCGGCTTGTTCGACTTCGAACAGGCCGACCGGGCGGGCGTGCTGCTGTCGCTGGCGACGGATGTCGGCGGCGGCACCTCGTTCTCGATGTTGCAAACCATGAATGAAGCCTATAAAGTAGCGCGCTTGGGCGGCAGTTATCTGCCGGCTTTGCGGATGTTCTACCTGGCCACGCTGGGCGCGGCGCGCAGCATGCAGCTTGAAGGCACGGTCGGCAATTTCAGCGCCGGCGCGGAGGCGGACTTCATCGTCGTCGACCCGCAGGCCACGCCGCTGCTGCAGCGGCGCACCGACCGCGTCGAAAGCCTGGAGGAACTGCTGTTCGCGCTGGCGTTGCTGGGCGACGACCGCGCCATCGCGGCGACATATTCCGCCGGCCGCAAAGTGCACGCCCGCGCCTCGACTTGACTATATTCACATTGGAAGCCACATGCAAAAAAATATCGCCAGCCTGAAGGCAGTCGCCCTTGCCGCCGCCGTGTTCTGCGCCACGCCGCAAGGCGCGCACGCGGCCAGCAACGAGGACATCGTCAAGACCCATTTCGCCTCGCTGGTCTCAAGCAAAGAGCCGAAACTGGCCGAGCTGACGATGTTCTTCACGATGATGCCCAAGGGCGGCGATCTGCACCACCATTATTCCGGCTCGATCTACGCCGAGCAGTATCTGGAGTGGGTGGACAAAGAGGGCTACTGCGTCAACAAGAACAGCTTCATGATCGACACGGCCAAGGACACCGTCGCCAGCGAGCGCGCCAAGCCGCTGGCCGAGCGCGCGTGCCTGTCCGGCCAGGACGTCCTGCAGAACAACACGGTGCTGGCCAACCTGCTGCAAAAATGGTCGGACAAGGACTTCCACAACCATGGCGCGGTGCAGTCGCCGCCGGACCGCCAGTTCTTCGACACCTTCGCTTATTTCAATCCGGTGGCGTCGACCAATGCCGCCGAAGGCCTGAAGACGCTCAAGCAGCGCGCCATCCAGGAGAACCTGAGCTACATCGAGACCATTTACGAGATCGCGCCGATCGCCCAGGACCAGGCCTTCGACGAGAAAGCCATCGCCGGCGGCGTGACCGACGCCGATCTGGCCGCCTACAGCGCCAAGCTGGAGGACGACAAGGCCTTCCAGGGCTGGATCGCCGCCTACCTGGAAAACGTCAAGACCTCCGGCGCCGGCATCGACGACGCCGACTTCACGATGCGCTACCAGCCGTTCGCGCTGCGCTTCCTGTCGCCGTCGCAGGTGTTCTCGCAGATGGTGTCGAGCTTCAAACTGGCGTCATCCAGCCCGATGATCGTCGGCGTGAACATCGTCGGCCAGGAAAGCGTCCATGTGGCGATGCGCGACTACGCGATGCACATGCAGATGTTCAAATTCCTGAAGACGAAATATCCGAAGGTGAAACTGGCGCTGCACGCCGGCGAGCTGGCGCTGGGCATGGTGCAGCCGGAAGGCCTGACCTTCCACATCCGCGACGCCATCGACGTCGCCGGCGCCAGCCGCATCGGCCATGGCATGGACATCGCCCACGAGACCGATCCACTGGGCATCATGAAAAAAATGCGTGATCGGCAGATTCCGGTCGAGGTCAATCTCTCCAGTAACGACTTTATTTTGGGTGTGAAGGGCGCCGCGCACCCGGTCACCTTGTACCGCAAATACGGCGTACCGTTCGTGCTGTCGACAGACGATGCGGGTGTCTCGCGTAACAACCTGTCCGGCGAATTCGTGCTGTACGCCGCCCGTTATCAGCCGACTTACGCGGAAGTCAAAAAACTGTCATATGACAGCATTCGTTATTCTTTCCTGGCCGAGGCCGACAAGCAGCGGCTGTTGAAGGGATTAGACGGCAAGTTCAGCAAGTTTGAGGCTGAAATTGCTGCGTCGCAAAGCAAGGCGGCACGCTAAGCGGGCTGGCGCCACCGGCGAAAAGCTGGCTCAACAGCAGGGTGGTGTGGTGCGCAACCCACACCATTCTGTTGTTTGTTACAAAATATCCTTCCGCACAGCAGCATCCGACTGTTGTCATAAATTCCTCTCTGTGGCATGCGTCGCGACGTTTTTTTCACGCTTGTGGCCGCGATGCGACATAAGCGTCGCCAGTGGTGTCGCTTTTTGCATTTATACCAATGAAAAGATTTCACGTGAGAATGGCTGATTTATAATTCCGCCTTATTACTCGTGGTAGTTGCCGTCGCCTGTTAATTTAGCCTTATTTATATATTTTTCATCTGAATTCTTAAAATAAATCGTATTTGTCATGCTTTTTTCGATCCTGCATAGTTGGATGAAATGATCCAAAAAAGCAAGATTATTGCTTTCTCACAGTTCAGTAGATAAGTGGCAAACCAGGCGGAAGCGTCACCTACGGACGTCACAGCCCTGACATATTAAGCCGTTACACTCACCCGCTGCCGTTGGCACGCCGGGATTTGGGCGGCTCGACCAGTTGCAGCAAACGTAAAGAGGAATCCGGCCATCCGCAGGATTTCCACATAACTATTAGTCTTTTTTGGGGTTATACAATGATCAATCATAAACGGCTCAAGCTGACGCAAATAGCGCTCAGCCTGTCTATCGCGCTAGCGGCGGCACCGGCCTTTGCACAGAACACGACGTCGGCCATCGGCGGCCGTGTCTCGGTGGCTGACGGCAAGCCTGCGGCGGGTGCCGTAGTGTCCATTCTCCACACCGAATCGGGTTCCGTCACCAACGTGGTGACCGACGCCGAGGGCCGTTATGTGCAGCGTGGCTTGCGTACCGGTGGGCCGTACACGATTACCATCACCAAAGATGGTGTGACGGAAACGCGCAAGGATGTCTTCATCCAGCTGGCTGAAACCGCCAGCGTCGACGCCACCCTGGGCGCGCCGGCCATGCAGACCGTGACGATCGCCGGCACCGCCGCGCGTTCCGACAAGTTCAACAAGTCGAACATGGGCGCCGGCACCAGCATCAGCGCGACCGAACTGGCCATCCAGGGTTCGATCAACCGCAACCTGCAGGATTACGCCCGTGCCGATCCGCGCGTGTCGCAGACCGATAAAGAGCGCGGCGAAATGTCCGTGGCCGGTCAGAACTCGCGCTACAACTCGCTGACCATCGACGGCGTGTCCGTCAACGACACCTTCGGCCTGGAAGCGAGCGGTTCCCCGACCGCCAAGCAGCCGATCTCGATCGACGCCATCCAGTCGGTGCAAATCAACGTCGCCAACTACGACGTGACCCAGAAGGGCTACACCGGCGGCAACATCAACGCCGTCACCAAGTCCGGTACCAATACCGTCAAGGGCAGCGTCTACTACGTGTTCCGTAACGACAAGATGGCTGGTGACCGCTTCAACGCGACCAACGACACCTATGCCGCGCCGGCTCCGTTCAAGGAAACCACCAAGGGCGGCACCATCGGCCTGCCGCTGATCCAGGACAAGCTGTTCCTGTTCGCCGGCTGGGAAAAGCTGGAGTCGACGCGCGCAGCGCCGGCCTTCGGCCCGCTGGGCAGCTCTGTCACCAACGTCGGCATCACGCCGTCGGCCATCGCCTCGGCGCAGTCGATCGCGCAGAGCGCCTATGGCGTCGACATCGGCAACAGCAATGTGCCGTCGGGCGCCGCGCTGGATGTCACCGACAAGCTGGTCAAGTTCGACTGGAACATCACCGACAACCACCGCGCCATGTTCCGTTATTCGAAGACGGACCAGACCGAGCCTATCTTCAGCGGCCTGTCGGCCACCGGCCTGTCGCTCAATAGCGAATGGTACCAGCAGGGCAAGACCATCGAAACCAAGGTCGCCCAGGTGCTGTCGGACTGGACGCCTACCTTCTCGACCGAGTTCAAGTTGTCCTCGCGCGACTATGATTCCGTGCCGAAGCTGAACACGCAGCTGCCGTTGATCGGCCTGCAATTCTCGGGCGCGCTGCCACCGGGCACGCCGTCGACCGTCTCGTCGGCCAACCGTACGCTGTTCTTCGGTACTGACAACAGCCGTCAGCGTAACGTCCTGGGCACCAAGACCATCGACGCCTACGCCGGCGCCAACTGGTCGCTGGGCGACCATGAGATCAAGTTCGGCAGCGATTACAGCCGCAACAAGATCTACAACGCGTTCCTGCAAAACGTCTGGGGCAACTATACCTTCGGTTGCATCACCAACGTTGCCTACCAGTTCAACAACAACGCCAACTTCAACTGCGGCACCGGTAGCAACGCCCAGATCGAATCCGCCGTGCTGGAGAACTTCCGTCGTGGCCGTCCAAGCAGCTATAGCGTGCAGGTCGCCAATCCGGGCCTGACCCTGGACGACGCCGTGTCGCAATTCACGATGAAGAACTACGGTGCCTTCATCCAGGACACCTGGGCTGTCAGCTCGAACCTGAACGTGAGCTTCGGGGTGCGCGTCGACGCCACCGATGTCGCCGAGCGTCCGCTGCGCAACGACCGCGTGGCGCAAGCGGCTATCGCCGGCAACCCAGCCACCAACACCCGTGCCACCGGCGGTTTCGGTATGGACAATACCAACACCTTCGACGGCCAGAAGTTGTTCCAGCCGCGCGCCGGTTTCAACTACAAGCTCGACACTGCCCGCCAGACGCAAATCCGCGGCGGCGCCGGCCTGTTCCAAGGCTCCGCCTTGACGGTATGGCTGTCGAATCCGTTCTCCAACACCGGCGTGCAGACCCGCACCGTTGGTTGCGGTATCGCCGGCTACGCGGCGTGCCCGAGCACCGACGGCTTGTTCCGCACCGACATCAACAACCAGGTGACAAGCTTCACCGGCTCGGTTCCCGCCGCCAACGTCGATATCCTGGCGCCCGGCCTGAAGCAGCCTTCGGTGTGGAAAGCGAACATCGCCGTTGAAACCGAACTGCCATGGTACGGCCTGGTGCTGAGCGCCGAGTTCCTGAAGACCAAGACCAATGACGCGATCTACTACCAGAACGCCAACCTGGGCGTGGCTACCCGCACTGGTACCGACGGCCGCGCGCTGTACTACAGCGCGCAGGGTTACAATCAGTCCTGCTGGTCGCCAACCGGTGCCGCGATCACCAACGGCACTTGCGCAGGTTTCGTCTCCAAGGCATTGAGCAACTCGTCGTTCAACAACGTGCTGGTCGCCACCAAGACCGACCAGGGCTACAGCAATGTCGCCACCGTCTCGCTGACCCGTCCGATGATGAACGGCTGGAGCTGGTCGGCCGCGTATAGCTACACCTCGGCCAAGGAAGTATCGCCGCTGACGTCGTCGACCTCGTCGTCGAACTACTCGAGCCGCGCCACGTTCAATCCGAACGAGGAAGTCAACGCCAACTCGACCTACCTGGTGAAAGACCGTATCAGCGCGCTGCTCAACTTCCGCAAGCGCTTGTTCGGCAGCTACAACACCACCTTCGGCGTGTTCTACGAAGGTCGTTCGGGCAAACCATACAGCTGGACCGTCAACAACGACTTGAACGGTGACGGCTTGGCCGGCAACGACCTGATGTTCATCCCTTCGGCGCCGGGTTCGGGCCAAGTGGTGTTCTATGGCGACACGGCCACCAACCATGCCAACGAAGACAAGTTCTGGAGCGTCGTCAATTCGAACGGCGTGCTGCGCAATTCGAAAGGCCGCGTCGTCGATCGTAACAGCGACTTCGCACCATGGACCAACAGCTTCGACCTGCGCATCTCGCAGGAGATTCCGGGCTTCTTCAAAAACAAGGCGACGTTCTCGCTGGACATCTTCAACGTCGGCAACTTGCTGAACCGTAAATGGGGCCGTATCAATGAAGTCGGCTTCCAAGGCAACGGCGGCGTGGCGCGCAGCTTCGTCGACTACCAGGGTCTGGATTCGTCCGGCAAGTACGTGTACCGCGTGCGCGACGTCGAAAGCGTCGATGTCCGTCAAGTCAAGGGCGAGTCGCAGTGGGCGATTCAGGCAACGGCCCGTTACGAATTCTAAGTTCGTAGCAAGTCTCTGAAGCAAAAACGGCTGGTGGCGACATCAGCCGTTTTTTTATTCCAGGATGGTTTGTAACGTATTATTTTCGCCGGGGCAGGCGGCGTTCTTCAGCCGGCTTGGGCTGTACAATATTTGATTATTTTCGAGTTGATCCGTAATGACTAAACGATTGAGTTCCGTCGCCGCCGCCGTGCTGGCGGGCGCTCTGGCGGCCTTGTCCAGCGGCTGCGCTTTTGGGCCGCGGTTGCCGCCTGGCGTCGTCGAGGTTCAACTGGTCACGTTGAACGACTTCCACGGCAACCTCGAGCCGAGCAAGTACGTGTGGGACAGCGTGCACGATCAGGAAGCGCGCACGGTGATGGCCGGTGGTATCGATACGCTGGGCGCGGCGTTGCAGGCCTGGCGCAAGCGGGACCCGGAACTGCTGCTGGTGGGCGCCGGCGATTTGATCGGCGCCAGCCCGGCCATCTCGTCGATGTGGGCCGACGAGCCGACCATGGCCGCGATGGATTTGTTGGGACTGCGCGCGAGCACCGTCGGCAATCACGAATTCGACGCCGGCCGCGTCGAGCTGCTGCGCCAGCAGAAGGGCGGCTGCAAATCGCCACGCGCCGACAAGGCCTGCAAGTTCGACCCGGACTACGCCGGCGCGACATTCAGCTATCTGGCGGCCAACGTGATCGACATGGCGACCCGCAAGCCTATCCTTCCGGCCTACAAGATCGAGACCGCGCATGGGGTCAAGGTGGCCTTCATCGGCACCGTGCTGCGCGAGACGGCCGAAACCTCGCTCGCTTCCGGCATTGCCGGCCTTGAGTTCATCGACGAGGCGGTCGCGATCAACCGTCAGCTGCCGGAACTGCGCAAGCAGGGCGTGGGCGTATTCGTCGTGCTGCTGCACCAGGGCGGCACCACCGTCGAAAAGTTCGACCAGCAGGATTGCAGTCAGTTGACAGGCGCGGTGGTCGATGTCGTCAAACGACTCGATCCGGCGATCCGCGTGGTGGTCAGCGGCCATTCGCACAAAGGCTACCTGTGCCGGGTGGACGGCCGCCTGGTGACGCAGTCCGATTCGGCGGGCCACGTGATGGCGCGCATCAAGCTGAGGGTCGATACCGGCACCAACACGCTGCGCGATGTCAGCGCCACGCAGGAGGTGATGGTGCCGGGTACCTGGCCGGCCGCTTCCGCGCTCGATGACTATTTGAAGAAGGCGCGCGAGCGCAGCGCGGCGCAACTGGCGCGTCCAGTGGCTGCGCTGGCCGTGCGCAGCGTGGCGCGCGGCCTCGATGACAACGGCGAGTCGCCTTTGGGCGATCTGGTGGCCGATTCGGTGCTGGCGGCGGGACGTCCGTTCGGCGTGCAGATCGCTTTCATGAACGACGGCGGCATCCGCAGCGATCTGGAAACCGGCGCGGGTCAGCGCGTCACCGTCGGCCAGGCGCAGGCGGTGCTGCCGTTCGGGAACAAGCTGGTGGCGATGAACCTGAAAGGGTGGCAGATCTACGAGCTGCTGGAGCAGCAGTGGATCGGCGGGCGCGACTCGTGGCGCGGGCTGCTGCAGGTGTCCGACGGCTTCACCTATCAGTGGGATGCGAAGCGCGGCGAGGGTAGCAAGGTGGTGGCGGACAGCGTGATGCTGAACGGCCTGCCGTTGCAGAGGGAGTCGTCCTATCGTGTGATGGTGAATAACTTCCTGGCCGAAGGCGGCGATGCTTTTCCGATGTTCGCCAATGGCGCCAACCGCGCCGAATCGGGCATCCTCGCTGTCGATGCGTTGACCGCCCACCTGGTCAAGCGCGAAGAAACGGGCAAGCCAGCCGGCAAGGCCGAAACGCAGCAGCGCATCAGGCGCCTGCGGTAGTCAAGACTAAATATATTCATTGGAGTAGCCGCTATGCGTCGTATTTTACTTTCCGTTGTCGTGCCGGCGTTGCTGGCATCCGCCGCACCGGCCCGCGCCGAGTTTTCCATTCCCGGCTTTGAACTGGTGCAGACGGCGCCTGTCGAAACGTCGCTGCGCAGCGACGACCTGCGCGATCCCGCGACGGTGTGGAGCGAGATGTTCGACAACGCCAAAACCGAGATCGTGATAGCCCAGTTCTACGCGGTCAACAAGCCGGGCAGCCTGTTCGACAAGGTCGTCGAGCGCCTGGCGGCGGCCGGCAAGCGTGGTGTCAAGATCCGCTTCCTGCTTGAACAGAAAGGCCTTGGGCTGTCGGAGAAGCCGACCCTGGACCAACTGCGGGCGATACCGAACCTGGAACTTCGCGTACTCGATTTCAGCAAGTTGACCGGCAACGGCATCATCCACGCCAAGTACATGGTGGTCGATGGCACCATCGCCTTTATCGGTAGCCAGAACTTCGACTGGCGCGCCTTCGAGCATATCCACGAGACGGGACTGCGCATCACCGATCCCAAGCTCGCCGGCCAGGTGCTGGCGGTGTTCAACCAGGACTGGCGCGCGCAGGCGCTGACGGAGCAGGGCGCGGCGGTACCGGCGCTCAACGCCATCACCGCAGCGCCCAACTACCGCCAGGAGACCTTCCTGCTGGCCAGTCCGAACCGCTACAACCCGGCCGGCATCGGTGATTCCGAATCCGGGCTGCCGGCGCTGCTGGCCGACGCCAAAAGCGAAGTGCGCGTCCAGTTGCTGGACTACGCGCCCCTCAGTTATGGGCCGAAAGGCACGCGCCCTTACTACGCCGTGATCGACAACGCGGTGCGCGCCGCCGCCAATCGCGGCGTCAAGATCAAGCTGATGGTGTCCAACTGGAATATGGAACAGCCGGCGCAAGCCTATCTTAAGAGCCTGGCGATGCTGCCGAACGTGGAAATCCGCGTGGTGACGATACCGGTGGCCTCGGGCGGATTCATTCCGTTCGCGCGCGTCATCCACAGCAAGACCATGGTGATCGACAATCAGATCGCGTGGGTCGGCACCAGCAACTGGGCTGGCGGCTATATGGATGTTTCGCGTAATATGGAAGTGGTGATGCGTAACGAGAAAATGGCGCAGCGCCTGGCCGCGACGCAGGAACAGATCTGGAGCTCGCAGTATGCGCAGGCGCTCGACATCAACAAGCAGTACCCGAAACCTGTCAAAGGCAAAGCGGAATGAAGAAGCTATTGGTGGCAGCGGCGATGTGCGGCGCCTTCGCCTCCGCGTTTGTCTCCTCCGACGCGCAGGCGTGGGGCAACGACGGCCACCGCGCGGTTGGCGCCATCGCCGATCAGCTGATCAAGGGCAGCAACGCCGAGAAGCGCGTGCAGGCCTTGCTGCTGCCCGGCGAAAGCCTGGAGAAGATCGCCATCTGGGCCGACTGCCTCAAAGGGACTTTTTGCGGTCCGCAGACAGCGGAGATGGAGGCCTACGTGGCGGCCAATCCCCGGCACACCGAGTTCCACTACACCAATGTGCCGTTCCAGCTGAAGGAGTATCACGACCACGCGGTCGGCACCGCCGACGACGACATCGTGCAGACGCTCAAGCAGTGCATCGCCACTTTGCAGGGCAAGGGCGACAAGACCAGCAATCCGCGCAACTTCACGCCGCGCCAAGCATTGCTGATCCTGGCACACCTGACGGGCGATATCTCGCAGCCGCTGCACGTGGGCGAGGCGTATGTCGGCAAGGACGGCGGTTTCGTCGTGCCGGCGGGACAGAAGCAGATCGACGTCGGCGAGGCGTTCGCCACGCTAGGCGGCAACAACCTGCTGCTCGATGACG
This sequence comes from Duganella sp. GW821-FHT07F09, assembly GCF_059418705.1. Taxonomy (NCBI): domain Bacteria; kingdom Pseudomonadati; phylum Pseudomonadota; class Betaproteobacteria; order Burkholderiales; family Oxalobacteraceae; genus Duganella; species Duganella sp. GW821-FHT07F09. Next base: position 324,521 of record NZ_JBWKQJ010000010.1, read on the forward strand.
TCAAACTGAGTGCGAGCAGTGAACGCCTGATTCCGCCGCCGGCCGCCGAAAACGTCGAGCCGCCCGGGCCGCCGCGCGCGCCGAGGGCCACGCGTCCGCTGCATTCGTATTGGGATGGCACGGTGGTGAACTACGCCTTCCGCCGCATCGACGCGCGCTCGCCGCGGCAGTTCGCGGAAGCGGTCATCGCGGCCAATCCAGCGGTGGCGGCCGACAGTGGCGATCCGTTAGGTTGGCCTTATCGGTGGGCCGAACAGGCTTTGTCGGTGTCCAAGCGCGCTTATGACGGCGTGGTCCCGGGCACGGCGTCCAAGCAGACCAGCAAGAGCACCGGAGCGGTCTACTACACCTGGCCGGTGTCGGTGCCCGCCGACTATCCGGTGCCGACGTCGGCCGACGCCAGCACGCAGCTGACCCGGGGCGGCTATCGTTTGGCCGCCGTGCTCAAAGCCATCTGGCCCTGAACCGTCAACCGGCCAGCACCACCTCGATGCCCATATTGCGGTAGGGCGCCAGCAGTGCTTCCGGCACGCCGGCGTTGACGATGATCGCGCCCACGCTTTGCATCGGCGCGATCTGGAACGGTGAGGCGGTGTCCAGTTTTTCCGGCGACGCCAGCACCACCGTCTTTTGCGCCGCCGCCGCGATCGCGCGTTTGACGCCGGCTTCGTCGTAGTCGCCGGTGCTGATGCCTTGCTCGGGGTGCAGGCTGCAAACACCCATGAAGTAGATGTCGGTGCGGATCTGCGCGATGGCGTCCAGCGCGGCCGGCCCCATGGTGACGATCGAATGCTTGAACAGGCGGCCGCCGATGATGATCACCTCGATCAGCGGATGCTCCGTCAACTCGACCGCGATACTGGGACTGTGTGTGACGACGGTGCATTTCAAGTCGTGCGGCAAGTGGCGCGCCAGCTGGACCGCCGTCGTGCCGCCGTCGATGAATACCACTTGCCCTGCCCGGATCATCGCGGCCGCCGCGCGCGCGATGGCCGGCTTGGCATCGCTCGATATCTGCTGGCGCTCTGCGAAGTTGCCCATCGCCGGCGATGCGGGTAGCGCCGCCAACGGCAGCGCGCCGCCGTGCACCCGCTGCAGCAAGCCTTCTCCGGCCAGCTCGCGCAGATCGCGCCGTATCGTATCCTCCGACAATCCCAACTCCTCGCTAAGCGATTTGGCGACGATCTGTCCGTCCTGTTTGAGGCGGGACAGCAGCAGTTCCTTGCGTTGACGTGTTAGCATGATTTGCACGAATTATCTTGATATTGCACGATAATGCATGATATCGTAAAAATACGCAATCAGAGAAAGGAAGGCCGCCATGCCTGAAGACCGCATCCGCATCCACAAAGTCGAAACCCTGTCCGACGATTGGTTCGTGCTGAAGAAGACCACGTTCGACTATCGCCGCAGTGACGGCACGTGGCAGCGCCAGTCGCGCGAAACCTATGATCGTGGCCACGGGGCGACGATCCTGCTGTACAACCGCGAGCGGCGCACCGTGGTGCTGGTGCGGCAGTTTCGCTTTCCGGCGTATGTCGAAGGGCATCCGGGCTTCTTGATCGAGGCGCCGGCCGGGCTGCTGGACCAGGCTACGCCGGAAGTGCGCATCAAGGCCGAGGTGGAGGAGGAGACGGGGTATCGCATCGGCGAAGTGCACAAGGTGTTCGAAGCCTTCATGAGTCCCGGCTCCGTCACGGAGCGGCTGCACTTCTTCGTCGCGGAGTACGATCCGGCTTCGCGTCCGGGCGCCGGCGGCGGCGTGGCGGAAGAGGGCGAGGACATCGAAGTGCTGGAGCTGACCATGGAGCAGGCGATGGCGATGATGGCCTCCGGCGAAATCGCCGACGGAAAAACCATCATGCTGCTGCAATACGCCGCGCTGCATCTGTTGCGCTAAATTTTGATCGAGGCCACTGGATGCGTCGCGTCGGCGCATGCATGGCCGATTACGGCGTTCCGCCTAATCCGCCCTACGTGGAACATCGGTATTTTGACAGCGCGCGCATAATAGCGGTATGAACAAGATCTATCTGGCGATTCTGTCGGCCTGCATTTGCTCCGGCCATGCCGGCGCGGCCGGCTACGTCGGCAACGCCAAGGCCGGCCAGGCGGCGTTCCGCAAGTGCGCTTCGTGCCATCAGGTCGGCCGCTACGCGCAAGCCGGCTACGGCCCCCAACTGAACGGCATCATCGGCCGCAAAGCCGCGGCCACGCCCGACTTCAAGTATTCCGAGGCGATGAAGAAATCGGGGATAGTCTGGACCGAGCAAAAGCTGGCCGCCTACATGCGCGCGCCGCACGATGTGGTGCCGGGGACGAGCATGCGTTTCTGGGGTATCAGCGACGACCAGCAGATCGCCGATCTGCTGGTGTATATGCGGGAGTTCCGCTAGAGGGGCGTGCGTTTAGCGCGATTTGACGAACGGGACGCCGAGCGATTTCGGCGCCACCGACTTGGCCATCAAACCGGCCAGCACGATCACGGTCAGCACGTACGGCACCATCTGGATCATCGCTCCCGGCAGGCGGCCGATGCCCGGCAGTTCCACGCCTTCGATCTGAATTTGCACCGCGCCGAAGAAGCCGAACATCAGGCATCCCAGGAAGGTGTACAGCGGACGCCAGTTACCGAACACCATGGCGGTCAGCGCCAGGTAGCCGGCGCCGGCCGACATGTCGCGCAGGAAGAAGCCGCTCTGCACGATCGACAGGTAGGCGCCCGCGAACGAGCAAAGGAAACCGGCGATCAGCATCGCCATGTAACGCTGGCGCTCGACGCTGACGCCGGCCGCGTCGGCCGCGTGCGGATTCTCGCCGCAGGCGCGCAGGCGCAGGCCGAAGCGGCTGTGATAAACGATCCAGTGCACCAGCGGCACCAGGGCGAAGGCCATGTACACCAGCACCGAATGGCCGCCGATCAGATGCGCGTACACCCAGCCGATGACCGGAATGCCCTCGACCGCCGCCGTCCCCGGCAACACCACGTCGAACAGGCGCGCCGATCCCAGGTCCGGCGTGCGGCCGCCCTGCTGGAAGATGTACTGCGCCACGACGAAGGTCAGGCCGCTCATGGCGATGTTGATGGCGATGCCGGCCACCAGCTGGTTGCCCTTCTGGGTGATGGCGATGTAGGCCTGCAGGCTGGCCAGCAGCATCGACACCACGATGCCGGCCATCACGCCGTACCAAGGGTTCTGCGTGGTGAAGGCGACGGCCGCCGAGACGAAGGCCGACGCCAGGATCTTGCCTTCGAGGCCGATGTCGATCACGCCCGAGCGCTCGGCGAACAGGCCGGCCATGCCGGCGAAAATCAACACCGGCGCGTTGCGCACGGTCGATACCAGGATACTGCCGATATGGAGGTCGTCGAAAGTCATAGTGTCCTCACTTCTTCAGTTTGAGCAGTTTGGCGATCGCCGGCGCGTACAGGTTTTCCATCGCGCCGCAGAACAGGATGATCAGTCCCTGCACCAGGATCACCGTCTCCGGCGGGATGTTCTGTTTTTCCAGCGACAGGTCGAAGCCGCCCTGGGTCAATGCGCCGAACAGCACCGCCGACAGGAAGATGCCGACCGGATGCTGGCGGCCCATCAGCGCGATGGCGATGCCGATGAAGCCGGCGCCGCCGACGAAGTTGAGCGACAGGTAGTGGGTCGAGCCCATGATGGAGTTGACCGAACCGAGACCGGCCAGCGCGCCCGAGATCAGCATGACGATGATGATCATCTTGCTGATGCGGATGCCCGCGTAGTGGGCGGCGTGTTTATTGAGGCCCGTGGCGCGCAGCTTGAAGCCCCACGAGGAGCGCGACACCACCACGCCGTAAATCACCAGCGCGATGATCGCCAGGAAGAAGCTGATGTTGAGCGGCGTCTCGCCCAGCACCGGGAACCACTGGTTCAGGCGCGGCATTTCGGCGGCGGCCGCGAAGGAGCGGCTGGCAGGATTCTGCTCGCCCGGCGGCACCAGTTTGACGATCACGGTGTTCATCAGCGCGGCGGCGATGTAGTTGAACATGATGGTGGTGACCACCACGTGGCTGCCGCGCTTCGCCTGCAGATAGCCGGGCACGAAGGCCCACAGCGCGCCGAACAGCGCCGCGCCGATCATGCCGACCGGGATCAGGAAAAGGGCCGGCAGCGAGCTGTCGAAGGTAAGCATGGCCAGCGTCAGGCCAAGGCCGGCGAAGTACATCTGGCCTTCGGCGCCGATATTGAACAGGCCTGCCTCCATGGCGATCGACACGGCCAGGCCGGTGAAGATGAAGGTCGATGCGTAGAACAGCGTGTAGCTCAAGCCCTCCGGGTTGACGACGGCGCTGTTGATCAGGATCGCCAGCGATTCGGTCGGACTCTCGCCCAGCAGGTGGATCACCAGCGCGGTCACCAGCAGTGCCGACAGCAGGTTCAGTAAGGGCAGGGCAAACGCGGTCGCCCAGCGTGGCAGGTCTTTGTTCATGATTTGTGCATTCCGCCCATCAGCAAGCCGATACGGGTCGTGTCGAATTCTTCAATTTTCAGTTCGCCGGTGATGCGGCCGCCGCACATGACGAGGATGCGGTCGGCCAGCGCGCGCACCTCCTCCAGCTCGACCGACACCAGCAGGATCGCCACGCCGGAGTCGCGCAGGGCCAGCAGCTGTTTGTGGATGCTCTCGATGGTGCCGATGTCGACGCCGCGCGTGGGCTGGCCGACCAGCATCAGCTTGGGCTGCGCCAGCACTTCGCGCGCGATCACCACTTTCTGCTGGTTGCCGCCGGAGAGCAGGCCGATACGCAGGTCGTGGTTATCGGGGCGCACGTCGAAGCTTTTCATCAGCGCGTCGCAGCGCGCCGCGATAGCCTTGAAGTTGAGCAGGCCCCATTTGTTTTTCAGCTTGTCCTGGTAGCCGAGGATGGTGTTGTGCATAACCGAGAAGGCCTTGACGACGCCGTCGCGCAGGCGGTCCTCCGGCACGTGGGCGATGCCCAGTTCGCGGAAGGTGCGCGGCAGGCCGTCGGCGTCGGAGCGGCCGCTAAAGGGCAGGTCCTTGCCGAGGAATTCGAGCTTGCCGGAGGTCGGCAGGCGCATGCCCGACAGGATTTCCATCAATTCGCTCTGGCCGTTGCCGGAGACGCCGGCAATCGCCACGATCTCGCCGGCGCGCAAGGTGAAGCCGATGTCGGCCAGCAGCTTGACCTGCTGGTCATCGCTTAGCTGCAGGTTCTCGACGCGCAGCACCGGCGCGCCCGGATTGTACGGCGCGCGCGGCAGGTTGTTCTCGATCGGCCGGCCGACCATCATGTTGGCCAAGGCTTCCTTGGTGGTGCCGGCGGTCGGCACGGCGCCGATCACGCGGCCGCCGCGCATCACGGTGACGGTGTCGGTGATGTCGAGGATTTCTTGCAGCTTGTGGGTGATCAGAATGATGGTTTTGCCCTGTTCCTTGAACAGGCGCAGGATCTCGAACAGCGACGCGGTCTCCTGCGCCGTCAGCACGGCGGTGGGTTCGTCGAGGATCAGGATGTTGGCGCTGCGGTAGATTTGCTTGAGGATCTCGACGCGCTGCTGCGCACCCACCGACAGGTCGTGGATGGTGGCCAGCGGATCGACGTCGAGCTGGTAGCGCGCGCAAATCTCGCGCAACTTCGCCTCGACGGCGGCGCGCTTGGATTGAAGCTTGAAACCGCCCTCGCTGCCCAGCATGACGTTGTCGAGCACCGTCATGTTCTCGACCAGCATGAAGTGCTGGTGCACCATGCCGATGCCGAGGGCGATCGCCTCCTGGCTGTTGTGGATGCGGCGCGCCTGGCCGTCGAGCAGAATCTCCCCGCCGTCGGCGCGGTAGTAGCCGTACAGGATACTCATCAGGGTCGATTTGCCGGCGCCGTTCTCGCCTACCAGGCCGTGGATCGATCCCTTGGCGATGGCGAAGCTGACGTCCGTGTTCGCCTTGACGGCTCCGAAATGCTTGGAGATGCCGCGAAATTCTACTGCTGGCTGCATAGGGTCGTTTTCGGTTCGGTTGAAGAAGACGGTAAAGCGTAAAACGTTAAACGCGCCGCACGGGGGACAACCCCGGCGGCGCGCTCAATGTTCAAACCGCGTCAGACGGGGCAGGCCGCGCCCGAACGGATATCGAAGACCTTGACCTTGCCGTCGATGATGTCCTTGCGCGCGCCCAGCACGCGCTTCTCGATCTCCGGCGTGATCAGCTTGCGGTTGTTGGCGTCCAGCGCCCAATCGACACCGCCTTCCTTGATGCCCTTGGCGCTGACGCCGGCCTTCCAGGTGCCGGCCTTGACCTGCATGAACGAGTCGTAGACGGCGTTGTCGACGCGCTTGACCATCGAGGTCAGGATGGCACCCGGATACAGGTGGTTCTGGTTGGAGTCGACGCCGATGGCCAGCTTGCCTTTTTCCTTGGCCGTCTGCAGCGTGCCCAGGCCCGAACCGCCGGCCACCGCGAACACCACATCGACGCCGCGGTCGAACTGCGAACGGGCCAGCTCACCGCCCTTGGCAGGATTGTTCCACGAGTCGGCGGTGGTGCCGACCATGTTGGAGGTGACGTCGACCTTTTTGTCGACCGATTTCGCGCCCTGCGTGTAGCCGCAGGCGAAGGTGCGGATCAGCGGGATGTCGACGCCGCCGATGAAGCCGAGTTTTTTGGATTTGGACGCCATCGCGGCGGCCACGCCGACCAGGTACGACCCTTCTTCTTCCTTGAAGGTGATCGAGTTGATGTTGGCGCCTTGCGCCACGCCGTCGATCAGCACGAAACGCACTTTCGGGAATTCCTTGGCGACCTTCTGCACGGCCGACTGCTGGGCGAAGCCGATCGAGGCGATCAGGTCCATGTTCTTGCGCGCCAGGCCGCGCAGCACTTGTTCGGCCTGGGTGTCGCTGGAGGCTTGCACCTCGGTGAAATTGATATTGGTTTCCTTCTTGAAGCGCGAGGCGCCTTCAAAAGCGGACTGGTTGAACGATTTGTCGAACTTGCCGCCCGCGTCATACACGATGGCCAATTTTGGATCCGCCGCGGACGCGCTGGCCGCGATACAAATGGCTGCAACCGTCAAACTAAGTTGTGAAAGTTTCATGAATAGGCTCCTGGAAGATCGATATTGTATATTTTTATTGGACGAAACATATAATCCGGCGCCGTTTTATGGCGGCAAACCCCTGATTTTTAGAGCTTTACCTCTTACCGGGCCGGCGTTGCCCGCCATGGCTCGGCGAAAGCTTGTTTAAATGGCAGCGGTTGTCAACCCGCCGTCGCCTCGCGCCGCCGGCGCTTCCCGGCCGCCCATGTCGCACTGCCGCAACAGTCGCAGCCAAATTAAATATTTTTATATTGTTGCTTTTTGTCCTATTGGAAAAACTTCCTGCCGTTCGGATAAGTCGCGTGCCACCGGCCTGGCGAACCCGTCCGGTGATCGCCCGTCATTCGCAAAGCAGCTTCCTTGGTGCAAGCTAAACGCCTTTTCGCTCTCAGGCGGCTATTTTTTAGGCAGTCCACTACTATGCATCAGCCTGGATATGTACGACAAATTCGATTTTATTTAGTCATTTATATAAAATTGATATGAATCGAACCATGGAAAAAGTGGGTTTATGTCATTTTTTTCCATGCTACGATAATTGGGATAACAACAAATACCATCCAAACTTATACAACCGGGAGCAGCATTTATGAGCAAGAACAGTAGTGGTTTCGCAGTGCGATCGTTGATCGCCCTGGCCGTGGCGAGCGCCTTCCCGCTGCACGCGGCCCTGGCCACCGAAGCGGGCGCGAACGCCCAGCCGGCAGCCGCTGAGGGACAAGACGCTGCGGCTGCGACCCCCGAGCCGACCACCAAGGGCCAGCTGGAAACCGTGATCGTGACCGCGCAGCGCCGCGCCGAAAACATCAAGGACGTGCCGATGTCGATCGCCACCATCAAAGGCGACAAGCTCGACGTGCTGACCTCGGGCGCCGGCGACATCCGCGTGCTGTCGGGCCGCTCGCCGTCGGTCGCCATCGAATCCGACTACGGCCGCACTTTCCCGCGCTTCTATATCCGTGGCCTGGGCAACACCGACTTCGACCTGAACGCCTCGCAGCCGGTCGGCCTGGTGATGGACGATATCGTCATGGAAAACGCCATGCTCAAGGGCTTCCCGGTGTTCGACGTGGACCAGATCGAAGTGCTGCGCGGGCCGCAGGGCACGCTGTTCGGCCGTAACTCGCCGGCCGGCGTGATCAAGTTCGACTCCGCCAAGCCGGTGTTCAAACAGGAAGGTTATCTGCAGCTGGGCATCGGCAATTACTCGGCCAAGACGGTCGAGGGCATGTTCAACATGCCGGTCAGCGACACCGTGGCCCTGCGCTTCTCCGGCACCAGCCAGCACCGCGACAACCGCGTGACCAACACCAACCCGACCGCCGGCAAGGGCACCCAGGAATTCGAAGGCTACGGCGACCAGGCGTTCCGCCTGCAGGCGCTGGTGCAACCGAACAAGGACCTGAGCGCGCTGTTCAACGTCCACGCGCGCAACTACCACGGCAGCGCCACGCTGTTCCGCGCCAACATCATCAAGAAGGGCACCAACGAGCTGGTCGACGGCTTCGACTACGGTTCGTACCCGACCGACGGCGTCAACAACCAGGACCTGGAAACCAAGGGCGGCAGCATGCGCCTGAAGTACAACGTTGGCGACCTCACGCTGCACTCGATCACCGGCTACGAAAAGCTCAAGTTCTATAGCCGCGCCGACGTCGACGGCGGCTACGGCGCCGTGTTCGCGCCGCCTTCGGGCCCGGGCTTCATTCCGTTCCCGGTCGAAACGGCCGACGTGCTGCCCAACCACCGCCAGTTCTCGCAGGAGTTCCGCGCCGAGTCGAACTACAAGGGCCCGTTGCAGTGGATCGGCGGCCTGTTCTTTTTCAACGAGAAGATCCAGATCGACAGCATCAGCTTCAACAGCTTCGCGCCGGGCAATCCGCAGAACGCCGCCTACGCGGTGCAGTTCCAGGATTCGAAATCGTGGGCCGCTTTCGGCTCGCTGAACTACACCGTGTCCGACAAGTTCAAAGTACGCGGCGGCGTGCGCTACACCAACGACAAGAAGGAATTCTCGGCCTCGCGCGTGGAGCCGCCGGCGGTTTCCGGCCCGTTCAACATCGACAGCACCTCGCACAACGTGAGCTGGGATCTGAGCGGCACCTATGAACTGACCAAGGCGACCAACCTGTTCGCCCGCGTCGCCACCGGCTACCGCGCGCCGTCGATGCAGGGCCGCCTGAACGGCCTGGGCGACCGTCCATCGTTCGCCGGCGCCGAAAAAGCGCTGTCGTACGAAGCCGGCATCAAGCAGGACCTGTTCGACAAGCGCGCGCGCCTGAGCGCCAGCGTGTTCCAGTACCGCGTCAAGGACCGCCAGCTGACGGCGGGCAGCGGCTCGGTCAACATGAATCAGCTGATCAACGCCGACAAGGTGACCGGCCAGGGCGTCGAAGTGGACTTCCAGGCCAACCTGAGCGACGAGTTCAGCATGACCCTGGGCGGCAGCTACAACGACACCGAGATCAAGGACCCGAACCTGTACGTCCAGTACTGCGGCAACGTGCTGAACAATCCGACCGGCGCCAGCGGCTGCACGCCGACCAACGCGGCCGGACCGTTCGCCGGCACCTCGCGCATCGACGGCAATCCGCTGCCGCGCGCGCCGAAGACGCAGGTGAACTTCACGCTCAAGTACAGCACCCCGATCGGCGACGGCGAGTTCTACGCGTTGACCGACTGGGCCTTCCGCAGCAGCTACAACTTCTTCCTGTACCAGGCGCCTGAATACAAGGCCAAGAAGCTGACCGAGGGCGGCGTGCGCGCCGGCTACAAGTGGGGCAACGGCAAGTACGAAGTGGCGGCTTTCGGCCGCAACATCACCGACCGGCAAGTCATCGTCGGCGCGATCGACTTCGACAACCTGACCGGCATGCTGAACGAGCCGCGCACCTGGGGCGGCACCTTCAAAGTCAACTTCTAAATCGAAGCCATGACAGAATCCCCGCGCATCGCAAGGTGCGCGGGGATTTTTACATCCGCGGTCATGTCCACCATTTCTACACGGGCCGGACCGTAGGGTGATGGCGGGCCGCTTTACAGTCCCGCTCGTGTAGCATTGGTGGACCTGACCCTGAGCCTTCCCCTCAAATTTTAAATGTCGGGATCAACGATCTCAGCTCATCAAGAGCGATGG